>JBCCEE010000289.1:0-10968 GCA_039030415.1 Acidobacteriota bacterium | reverse complement strand
GCTGAAGGCATAGATCTCGACGGGATAGCGCTCCTTGGCTCTAGCCATGATGCCGATGGCGATGCTTCGAAAGTGGTTGCTCGCGGGCAGCAGATAGCGTCCATGCAAGCAGCGCGTGGTGACTTCGAAGTGTGTGCCACCCGGCCAGACATGCCTGTGCGGTCGTCCCATACCCATATAAGACGCAAAGTGCCTGCTCGATCTCGCGGATCGGGCGAAAAAAGTTGAAATGGATTTGTCGGGCGATGAATCACCGCTCCGAATCGGGTGGCACCCCGACGGCTGGGCGCCGCTCGCTCCGAATCGGGTGGCACCCACTCAGGACGAGATCGCGAACTCGTAGATCACATAGCGCATCGTGTCCTCGACGCCGCCCGCCGACCCGTAAAGCGCCCGGGCGGCCGAGTTGTCCGGTTCGGTCGCCACCCACGCCGAGCGGCAGCCCAGGCTCTTGGCATGGTCGAGGAGCACTCGGATCACGGGCTTGCCGATGCCGCGACGCTGCCATGGTGGGGCGACGCCGACTTCGTTGACAAATAGCTCGGGTGGTTTGTCCGGATGCAGGTAGTGCACGCCGGACGCGAAGCCAATGACGGTGCTGTCGACGATGGCGACGGCGAGGTGGTGACGCGGATCAGCGAGAAACTCGCGGGCAAGCTCGGGGCGGATGGCATGGTCGAATACGTCCGGCGCCACGCGCTCGAGGACGGCGGAGTCGTGCTCGGCGAGCAGGCGGATCTGGAGGTTGTCGAGAGAGGGCATGAGATCTTGTTAAGACTGGGTGTAGTTTGTTCAGAGTTTTGGGGTATTCTAGAGTCAGTCTTCAACAAGGGACATCATGCGAGTTACGATGGCGACGATAGCCTGGCAGCGTCGCCTAGCAGCAAGGCGCTTGATGCGCGAAGAGTCGAGGGTGCGGAGGTAGCCGGTGTCCCTGACAGCAAGTTGACGCGTTGGGATCGAAATTTCTCTCTCGGAAGTCGAGAAGGTCAGAGTTGAACGAGGAGGACTGGCCATTTTCTTCTTATTCGTGTTCCTCATCTATGTCTTCGTGGCGATGTTCGTTGCCTGGATGGGCAAAAACCGCAAGTTTGGCTTTTGGGGCTATTTCTTCGGCAGCCTGCTGCTGACGCCGCTGATGGGATTGCTTTTGGTGGTATCTTCGGATCCGATCGAAGACAAGTCTGGGGCCTGATCACTTGTAAGGAGCCAGCCGCCTGACAGGGTGCCACCTGTCTCGGGAGCGGTGCGAGCAAGATGGAGTTTTTTCGTTTCCTTCGGTCCGAGAACCAGGGATCACCCAGGCTCGTGGTCATTGCGATCCTGGCCGGCATCGCCAATGGCATCATCGTCTCGGTGATCGTCCAGACGGCCCGGGACAGCGCGAAGCCAGGCTTCCAGCCGTTCGCCGTCTTCCTGGTTGCCTTCGTGATCTTCGTCCTCGCCAAGAAGTGGGTCTTCGATCGCAACACCGACGCGGTGGAGAACATCATCCATCGTGCGAGGGCGCGGATCTCGGCACGCATGCGACGCTCGGAGCTGCGGCACTTCGAGGAGGTCGACAAGACCAAGCTGTTCGGGGTTCTGGCTTCCGATACCCAGATGCTGACGGAGTCGGCGAAGACGGTCATCGGCTCGCTGAGCGCCATCATTCTGCTGGTCTTCGGGCTCGTCTACATCGCCTACCTGTCGATGTCGGCGTTCTGGACGCTGGCCGGCGTGCTCGGGGTCGGGGTGCTGTGGTTTCTCGCCAGCGAGCGCCGGGTGAGCCAGCAGTTCCGGGAGATGCGTGAGGTCGAGGACGATTATTTCAGCCTGCTGCGGCAGGCGGCGGACGGCTTCCCCGAGCTGCGCATCAATCGCCAGCGCCGCGACGACTACTACGACAACTATCTCGACGCGACGGCTCAGGATGCCAGGAAGCGCAAGGTCAACGTCGCCTACCTGGGCAATACGAACCGCGTCTTTGCGAGCAGTTTTCTCTACATCATCCTCGCCGTGATCATCTTCATCCTGCCCGCCTTCGTCGAGCAGGGCGAGGACGAGACGCTGCAGATCGTCTCGGTGATCCTCTTCCTGATCGGCCCGATCGGCGAGATCGTGGTCGCGGTGCCGCACCTCGCCCGGGCGGAGAACATCATCAAGCGACTGCGCAACATCGAGAGTATGCTGGTCAACGGCGCGGAAGGTTCGGCGACGATCGAAGACGAGCAGCAGGCGGACGAGGCGGGCGCTGAGGACACCTCGAACGGCGGGGCGGGGTCCGACGGGGTGGCGCGTGGATTCCAGAGCATCGGCTGCGAAGGCCTCGAGTTCTCCTATGTCGACGCCACGGGCAGGCCGACGTTCACGGTCGGCCCGGTCGACTTCGAGCTCGAGCGCGGCGAGGTGGTGTTTCTTGTCGGCGGCAACGGCACCGGCAAGACGACGCTGCTCAAGCTGCTCTGCGGTCTCTATCAGCCGACCGAGGGGACGCTGATGATCAACGGTGAGCAGATCTACCGCTCGGATCTGCCGCGCTACCGAGCCAACTTCTCGATCATCCTGCAGGACTATCACCTGTTCGACCGGCTCTACGGCTTGCCGGACTTCGACATGAGGCGGGTCGAGGAGCTGCGCCGCGAGCTGCTGCTCGAGCCGGTTGTCGACGTCTCTCCCGACGGGCGGTTCTCGACGCTGAAGCTGTCGACCGGTCAAAAGAAGCGGCTGGCTCTGCTGGTTTCGGAGCTGGAGGATCGGCCGATCCTGCTGTTCGACGAGTGGGCGGCCGACCAGGATCCGGAGCACCGCAGGTATTTCTACAACGAGTACCTGCCGAGCCTGGCGGCGCGCGGCAAGACGGTGCTCGCCGCGACCCACGACGACCAGTACTTCGGCGCCGCGGATCGGGTTCTGCGAGTCTCTGACGGTAAGCTCACGCCCTTCACGGGCACCGTGTTCGACGGCAAGGGTGAGCAAGAAGGGGTGACGGCATCATGAGTGTGCGCCAAAGGTTCGCCGACTTCTGGGAAGAAAACCGCTTCCCGATCCAGCTCTTTCTGCTGTGTTTGCTGCTGCTCGTGCTGTTCCTGGCCAACCGCATTTTCATCACCGTCCCGGCCGGCCACGAGGGCGTGATGTTCCGACGCTTCACCGGCACGGTCCAGGACAAGGTCTGGCGGGAGGGCATCCACATTGTGCCGCCGTGGGACATGCTGGTGATCTATGACATGCGGGTGCAGCAGGAGGCGCTGAGCTTCCCGGCCCTGTCGGTCGATGGCGTGCGCGTGGAGCTCGAGGTCACGGCTCGCTATCATCCGATCTCGGATCTGGAGGGCCGCGAGCCACCGCAGGTCGCCTCGACGCCCCAGGTGCCCAAGCTGCACAAATTCGTCGGGCCCGACTATTTCGAGAAGATCGTCCGGCCGGATGTGCAGTCGACCCTGAGGCAGATCGTCGGCCTGTACACGGCGGAGGAGCTGTTCTCCACCCGCCGCGCGGTGCTCGAGCGGCTCAGCATGGAGGCGCTGGAGCAGGGCTCCGAGCGCTGGGTCGATATCGATGCCGTGCTGATCAAGCAGATCGAGCTGCCGCCGGCGCTGTTCGAGGCCATCGAGAGGAAGGCGCAGCAAGAGCAGCTGGCGCTCGAGTACCGCTTCCGGCTGCAGCGTGAAGAGCAGGAGGCCGAGCGCAAGAAGATTGAAGCCGGCGGTATCCGAGACTTCCAAGACATCATCACCGAAGGCATCTCCGAGGAGTACCTGAGGTGGCGAGGTATCGAAGCGACGCTCGAGCTGGCCCAGTCGCCGAACTCGAAGATCATCGTGATCGGCAACAACGACACCGGCAGCCTGCCGCTGATCCTGGACACCGCGGTCTCGGAGACCGGTGGTCAAGGGTCTGCGGGCCAGCAGGGGTCTGCGGGGCAACAGGGTGCGGCGGGTCAAACAGGTCAGCAGGGTGCAGCGGGTCAGCAGGGCCTCGGTCTGCGGCCTGCCTCAGATCCGCGGCAGCCGCCGCCGAACCCCAATCCCCAGCCGCCCGGCCGGATCGCCGATCTCCAGAGCGCCGGCCGATCTTTGACCGGGCAACGGCCTGAAGTCGCTGGAGGCGGTGGTGGTGAGACGGCTCCGGCTCCTGCAGCAGAAGGTGTACTCGCGGCGCAGTCGGAAGATCCGGGCCGCGAGGCCGACGCGCCGGCGCGGGCTGGCGACGAGCCGTCGCCAAATGATGAGAGTACGACGAGAAAGGACCGACAGTGATGTGGCCCGGCTCCCGTAGAGCGCCTCGGTCGAATCTGTGGCAGGCTCTCTTCGTGTGTTTGTGGTGGGCGGTGTGCCCGCCTTGCGCGGCGCAAGACGCCGCCGACCCGTCGCTGGCCGCCGAAGGCTTCGAGCGTCGGCCGCTGCGCGACGTGCTCGCCGAAGTGCACCGCGCGACGGATCGCCGGTTCCTGGTCACCGATGAGGACATTGCCAAGCGCCGGGTGTGGTTCTATCCCGAGGGCGAGCTGCTGGACGACACGCCGATCGCCGAGCTCACCGACGAGGATCGCGACCGCATCTACCTGATCCTGCAGCGCAAGCTGGAGCGGCAAGAGATCGCGCTCGTGCCGTTCGTCGAGCAGGGCGTGCAGTTCGTGCAGGTGATCTCGTCTCGACACAGCGACGTGAAGCTGACCGATTTTGTCGATCCGGACGATATCGACCGCATCCAGGGCACCCGCAAGCACGCCACCGTCGTGTGGCCGCTGAACCACATTCGCGACGGCCTCAAGATCCACCAGCAGCTGCGCTCGATCACGACCCGAGCGACCCAGAAGCTGCAGATCATTGGGATCGAGAATGAGCCGTTCGTGTTTCTCTCCGGACCGGGCCAGGAGGTCTACCGGATCGCGCGCACGATCTCGAAGATGGATATCGCCCCCGAGCCTCCGGAAGTCGTGGTGATCAGGATCCGCAACGGGCCGGTCGACGAGATCGTGAAGATCCTGGCGACGGTCTACGAGCTCGATCAGCCGGCGGGGGACTCCGTGCGATCGGTCGACGTGAAGATCCAGGCGCACCAGAGCAGTAACTCACTGGTTTTGTCGGGTAGCGAAGCCATTGTCGCGGATATCGAGCGACTGGTTTCGGAGCTCGATGTGCGGTGATGGCTGAAGCGGTTCTGGCGCCGACTGAGATCTCGCCGAGCCGCTCGAAATCACTAGGTAAATTTTCTCAGCGACAGGGCAGAAGATTCGGTGAAACAGTTGAGTTTTTGGGACAAATAGCCTAAGTTTCACAGCTCATTAATCTGCTCAAAATCTGTTCGGAACCTCAACGCTATTTCGGACCACGCGGCAAATTACTGCCAGTGAATCATTTTCCGTTGGCGAGATTCTCTGAAAATGTGGACCGAGTCGACCCTCCCAGAATCGATTCAACGATGGGCAGTCGAGCGTCCATCGAAGATCTCCATTCGCTTCCTCGGTGCCGACGGTTCGGTCACCGATGAGCTGACCTACGGAGAGCTGCAGCGCCGGGCGCTAGCGGTAGCGGCTGCTCTGAGGTCGCGCTGGCCCGAAGGCAGCCGGGCCCTGATTCTGTGTGAGACCGGACCGCATTTCCTGGACGCATTCCTGGGCTGTCTGGCTGCCGGAGCGGTGGCGGTGCCGGCGGATCTGCCCCACGGGCGACGCGCTTGGGGTGGTATCGCTGGGATCGCCGCGGACTGTCAGCCGGCGGTGATCCTCACCACCACCGCCCTGCGCGAGCGCTGGCGGACCATTCTGGGCGAGCTGTCGCAGAAGCACCGCTGCGAGCTGCTGGCGGTGGACGAGGCGGTCGCCGGCGCGGGCGCGACCGGAATACCCGGGATTGCGGGGTCGCAGCTGGCGTTCCTGCAGTACACCTCGGGCTCCACCGGCCAGCCGAAGGGCGTCATGGTCTCGCACGCCAACCTGCGGGCCAACGCCGGGGTGGCGAGCCAAGCCTTCTCACTCAGTGGCGAGACGCAGGTCGTCAGCTGGCTGCCGCTATTCCACGACATGGGCCTGATCGGATTTACGCTGCAGCCGCTCTTCCTTGGCGCGACGGCAACGCTGATGTCCCCGCTGACATTCCTCAAGAAGCCTGCGCAGTGGCTGCGTGCGGTCACCCGCTACGGCGCCACGTTCAGCGGCGGCCCCAACTTCGCCTACGATCTGTGCTGCGAGAAGATTGGGCCAGAGCAGCGGCGCGAGCTCGATCTCTCGACTTGGCGTACCGCCGTCAACGGCGCCGAGCCGGTCTCCGGACGCACCCTGAGCCGGTTCGAGGAGACCTTCGCGGAGTGCGGCTTTCAGCCACACTCGATCCGGCCGGGTTACGGCATGGCCGAAGCGACCCTGGTGATCACCGCGTCCGGGCCGGGCGAGACGGTTCGCCGGGTCCCCGCGAGTCGCGTCAGTGCGCCGTCCGGAGAAGCGGGGGAGCACCTGGCCGAAACTGGATTCTGGGTGGAGTCGGAGGACGTGGTGAGCTGTGGGCGCACGGTGAGCGATACTGAGGTCCGGATCGTCGATCCGGACAGTCGCCGGGCCTGCCGCGACGGGCGGGTGGGAGAAGTCTGGGCGCGCGGCGGCCAGATCGCTCAGGGCTATTGGCAGAAGCCGGAGGTCACGGCAGCAACGTTCGACGCTCGCCTCGAGGATGAGCCGAACGGCGCCGGCTACCTGCGCACCGGTGACCTCGGCTTCGTCGAAGCCGGTCAGCTCTTCCTGATCGGGCGGATCAAGGAGCTGATCATCATCCGCGGCCGTAACTATGCGCCGCGAGATATCGAAGAAGCGGTGGTGCGGTCGCACGAGGCGGTGCGCATGAGCCACGTGGCGGCGGTCGGATTCCAGCGCGGAGTGGAGGCGGAGCTCGGGCTGGTGGCCGAGATCGACCGCAGGTTCTGGCGTACGTACGATGCGGAAGCGGTGGTGAAAGCGGTTCGCGAGGCCGTGTTCGAAGAAATGGCTCTGAGGGTCGCGGCGGTGGTCCTGCTGCGACCGGGCAGCATGCCCAAGACCACCAGCGGCAAGCTCAAACGCGTCGAGTGTCGCCGCCACCTGCAGGGTGAGATCGAAGATGCCGGGTTCAAGATCCTCCACGAGTGGCGGTTGCCGACGGCGGATGCGGCAGGGGAGCCTCCTGCGCCCGAGAGTGAGTCCGGTGCCGCGCCCCAGGCTGTAGCACCGCAGACCGTAGCGCCCCAGACGGTATCGCCCCGGACCGCAGACCTGCAGGGCCTGGAGCACGATGCGCGGGTCGACCTGGTGCTCGACTGGCTGCGCGAGCGGCTGGCCCACGCGGTGGGTTGCAGTGCCGAGGAGGTCGCGGACGAGGAGCCGTTCGCACAGCTGGGTTTCGACTCGGCGTTGGCGGTCGCACTCACCGGTCAGCTTTCCGAGTGGCTCGAGCTCGAGCTCGAGCCGACGATGTTCTGGGAGCACGTCCACCCGCTGGAGCTGGCCGAGCATTTGGCCAGCGAGACGGCCGCGCAGAGTTAGGGAGTTGCCGTGAAGCGGCGCAACGACAGATCCCACAGACCTTTGGTCGATGCCAGGGGCGATTCCCGGGTCGATCCCAAGGCCGACTCCAGGGCCGATTCCGGGATCGCGCTGGTTGGCCTGTCCTGCCGCTTTCCCGGTGCTGCCGACCTCGCGGGTTTCTGGAAGCTGCTCGCTGAAGGGCAAGACGCCATCAGCGAGGTGCCGACAGAGCGCTGGGATCGCGACGCCTTCTACGATCCGGATCCCGAAGCCGCCGACCGCATGGTGACGCGCTGGGGTGGGTTCGTCGAAGGCTTCGATGCGTTCGACGCCGACTTCTTCGGCGTTTCGCCGCGCGAGGCGCTGTCGATGGATCCGCAGCAGCGCCTGCTGATGCACGTCGCCTGGGAGGCGCTCGAATCGGCCGCCATCGTGCCGAGCTCGCTGCGCGGCAGTCGCACCGGGGTGTGGGTCGGCGCTTCGTCGTTCGACTACGGGCATGTCTTGATGCATCAGCCGCAGGGGCTCGACGGCTTCCTGGGCACCGGCGTGGCGCAGTCGATCCTAGCCAATCGGCTGTCGTACTTCCTCGATTTGCGCGGGCCGAGCATGACGGTGGACACCGCCTGTTCGTCGTCGCTGGTGGCGGTCCACAGCGCGTGTCGCGCGCTGCGCTCGGGCGAGACCGATCTGGCGATCGTCGGTGGCGTCAACTTCCTCGCCTGGCCGTGGTTCTCGGTGGCCTTTTCGAAGGCCGGCATGATGGCGGCGGACGGCCGCTGTAAGACGTTCGACGCCCGCGCCGACGGCTACGTCCGAGGTGAGGGAGTCGGGGTGGTGGTGCTCAAGCGTCTCGCCGACGCCGTGGCGGACGGCGACCCGGTCGAGGCGGTGGTGCTGGGCTCGGCGGTCAACCAAGACGGCCGCTCGAACGGTCTGGCGGCGCCGAATCCCAAGGCCCAGATCGACGTGCTGGAGTCCGCGCTCGCGGATGCCTCGGTCGCGCCGGAGGAGATTCAGTACATCGAAGCCCACGGCACCGGCACGCGGCTAGGCGATCCGATCGAGGTCAAGTCGATTGCCAAGATGCTGGCGGGGGGCGGGCCGAGGTCGTCGCCCTGTCGCATCGGCTCGGTGAAGAGCAACATCGGCCACCTCGAATCCGCCGCCGGCATCGCCGGTGTGATCAAGGTGGTGCTGGCGCTACGCCATGGCGAGCTGCCTGCCAGCCTGCATTTCGAGAACCCCAATCCGCTGATCGCGTTCGATCGCCTGCCGGTCGAGGTCCAGGCGGAACGAGGACCGTGGCCCGATCCCGAGCGGCTGCGCGTGGCGGGCGTCAGCTCGTTCGGTTTTGGCGGCACCAATTCTCACTTGCTCCTCAGCGCTCCGCCGCGGCGCGAGGTGGCGGCGAATGACCCACCGTCATCGCACCTGCTGGTGCTGTCGGCGCGGACTCGCGAAGGGCTCACCGCTCAGCTCGGCCACACACACCAAGCGCTGGCGTCGGCCGACGAGCTCACGACCGCCGACCTCTGCCACACCCTGCGCGCTGGGCGCCAGCGATTCCCGCATCGTTTTGCTGGGGTCGCCGCCGACGGTCAGGGTCTGCGAGACCAGCTGGAGCGCGGCCTGCGGCCCGGTGAGAACTACGCGGCGCCGAAGTCGACGGGACGCCGTCGCCGTCGCCGTCGCGTCGCGTTCCTGTTGACCGGGCAGGGAGCTCAGTTTCCCGGCATGGCGAGCGGGCTGGCGGCCCACCATCCGGCGTTTCGCGAGCACCTCGAGGACCTGACCCTGGCGGTGGATCAGCAGCTCGATCTCGATCTCCTGAGGGCGATGCAGCCAACGTCGGAATCAGAGCTCGAGACGGCGCGCGAGAGGCTTCGGCAAACCGTCTACACCCAGACGTCTCTGATGTGCGTCGAGCTGGCGCTGGTGCGGCTGTGGGAGACGCTCGGGATAAGGCCCGACGTGCTCTTCGGGCACAGCATCGGCGAGGTGGTGGCGGCGGGCGTGGCCGGAGTGTTCTCGTCGGTCGACACCATTCGAGTGGTGTGCGAGCGCGCTCGGCTGATGCAGGATGCCTCGCCGGTCGGCAAGATGGCGGCGATCAAGGGGGAGCGCTCGCGGGTGCTGGCTGGCGTCGCCGAGCATCCGGACAGCGTGTCGATCGCGGCCCACAACGGCCCGGGCCAGACGGTCATCTCCGGCGAGCCTTCGGCGGTCGATGCGCTGTGCGAGGTATTCCGCGACGGTGGTCTCGAAGTGCTGCCGCTGCACGTCACGCGCGGCTTCCATTCGTCGCTGATGGCGGATGCGGCGGCGCGTTTCGAGCGCTTTTTGGGCGGCATCGAGATGCATGCGCCGCGGATTCCGATCTACTCGAACACCACCGGCGCGATCGAGACCGAAGCGCTGAGCACGCCCTCCTATTGGGTCCAGCAGATCCTGAGCCCGGTGCTGTTCGAAGAGGCGATGGGTGCGCTGCTGGCCGAGGGCCCGGCCAGCTGTATCGAGATCGGGCCTCATCCGGTGCTCACCGGCCTCGCGGCTGGGCTGGGCGAGGTGGCGGAAGCGTCGACCTGGCATCCGAGCCTGCGCCGCCGCCGCGACGATTGGCAGACCCTGTTCGGTTCGCTGCGCGACCTCGAGCTGCAGGGCGTCGAGCTCGACTGGCGTCGCTTCGGTCGCGACACCGGCCGCCGCTTCGTCACCGCTCCAAGCTACCCGTTCGAGCCCCGCAGCTACTGGCGCGGCGCTGCTGCGACCCCGTCCAGCGGCGTGGGCGAGGCCTCGACGGCGGGTGCTGCGCTCGAGCCCTGTCCGCGCTATCGCATCGCCTGGCGGGAGGCGCCGTTCGCGTCAGCGATGCAGGTGCCAGCCGATTCGGAGGAGGTGCCAGCCGATTCGGGCACGGCGCTCGAAACGACGGTGCCAGCCGATTCGGCAGCGGTGCAAATGCAGGTGCCAGCCGATTCGGAAACGGATTCGAGAACAGTGCCAGCCGGTTCGCAGCTGTGGATCTTCTGCGGCGAGTACGTCGAGCTGCAAGAGGCGTGGCGCGAACCCCTGGAGGCGGCGGGCGTCGAGGCGCGATGGACTGCGGTGGGCCAGCTGGCCGCAACGTTGAGCGAGACGCCAGGGGCGTCGCGGGTGGTCATCGCATCGGGTGAGGGCGACGCGAGCGCGGATCCTCTCGCCCGGGTCGAGGCCGGCGAGGCCCGGGCCGGTATGCTGCTCGCGGCGCTGCAGACGGTGATCGCGAGCGAACGCTCCGTGACGGTGTGGGTGATACAGCGGGGCGCATCGGCGGGCTCCGTCGTCGGCTGCATGACCCAGGCGCTGGCTCGTGCCTTCTCACTCGAGCATCCGCGGACCTGGGGCGGCCTCGTCGAGCTGCCGATAGACGCTAGTGTCGTCGACCTAGAGTTGGCGCGGCGCCTGCTGCTGACGCTTCCATCGAGCTCTGACACGGACTCCGATGACTC
>JBCCEE010000288.1:0-10969 GCA_039030415.1 Acidobacteriota bacterium | reverse complement strand
TGATGCCGCTGCGCAGCCAGGTCGTATCCGGTCAGAGCGTCCGTGATTACTTCCTCGCCGAGCGCCGCAATCTTCTCGATGCCTACCAGCATCGCAGTTATCCGCTGGCTCGACTCATCCGAGAGCTGGACATCGAGCGAGATCCCAGCCGCCCACCGCTGGTCGGGGTTATTTTCAACCTCGACCGGGCAGGGGCGCCTCCCGGCTTTGCAGGGTTGGACGTCGAGCCAATCGAGATGCCGACTCCAGGCGCCAAATTCGAGCTCAACCTGAACCTGCTGGAAGACGGCGACGAGCTGCTCGCGAGCCTGGAGTATCGATCCGATCTCTTCAGTGCAACCACCATCAAACGGTGGCTGAGAGCCTACGAGCTCTTGCTGCAGCATGTGGCCACGGAGTCGGCTCTAGAAGCGCGCGAGATTCCCTGGCTGAGCACAGCCGAGCGCCATCAGCTGCAGGCCGAGTGGAACGACACGCGCGGCGACTACTCCCGGGGCGAGCTCTGCCTACACGAATTGATCGAGGCCCAGGTCGCCCAGGAGCCGAATCGTACGGCGGTCGTCTTCGATGGCGAGCACGAAGTGCTCGAGTTGACCTACCTTCAGCTCGACCGTCGCGCCGAGCGCCTGGCGCATCAGCTGCGTGGCCTGGGGGTCGGGCCCGATGTTCCGGTAGGAATCTTCGCCGAGCGCAGTCTGGAAATGGTGGTGGGACTGCTCGCCGTCCTCAAGGCTGAAGGGGCCTACATTCCATTCGAGCCTTCCCATCCGGCCACGCGCCTGGAATTCATGCTGGAAGACGCCAGGCCGCCGGTGCTGTTGGTTCAGGGGCAGCTGCAATCCTCTTTGCCGCCACACAACGCGCGCGTTATCGCCCTCGAAGAAGACCCTGCTGAGGCGGTGGGCGACAAGGGAGCGATTTCGCCGGCCCCAGAAAGGCGCTGCGCACCCGGCAACCTGGCCTATGTCATCTACACCTCGGGCTCGACCGGAAAGCCCAAAGGGGCGATGAACAGCCATCGTGCGATCGTCAATCGTCTGCTGTGGATGAAGGAGGCCTATCAGGTCGACGCTGAAGAGCGCGTGCTTCAAAAGACTCCGTACAGCTTCGACGTCTCGGTTTGGGAATTCTTCTTGCCTCTGATTGCTGGTGGGCGGCTGGTGGTCGCGCGTCCGGAAGGCCACAAGGACAGCGCTTATCTAGCGAATCTCATCGCTAGCCAGGAGATCACCTCGATACATTTCGTTCCGTCGATGCTGCAGGCTTTCTTGGGTGAGCCGACGCTGGGCACGAGACGCTTCCCGAAGTTGCGCCAGGTAATCGCTAGCGGCGAGGCGCTTTCTGCCGAGCTGCAGCGGCGCTATTTCGAGATCCTAGAGGCTCCGCTTCACAACCTCTATGGACCGACCGAGGCGGCCGTGGACGTGACGTCTTGGTGCTGTGAGCCCGAGCTGGACCGACCTTCGGTGCCGATCGGGCGGCCCATGACGAATCTGCGGATTCACCTGCTCGACCACAGTCTGAGTCCGGTACCGATCGGAGTGGCGGGTGAGCTGTACATAGGCGGTCGCGGGCTGGCGCGCGGCTACTGGCGGCGACCTGGCCTCACCGCCGAACGGTTCATACCGGATCCTGTGGTCGAGGAGCCTGGAGCGCGGCTGTATCGCTCGGGTGACCTGGCACGCCACATGGCCGATGGCGCGATTGATTTCCTTGGGCGGACGGACTTTCAGGTCAAGATTCGTGGGTTTCGGATCGAGCTCGGGGAGATTGAAGCTGTGCTCAACAGCATGGCAGAGATCCGGGAGGCGGTGCTCGTCGCGCGAACGGAGCGGGTCACCGGAGGTGAAGACTTGCGTCTGGTGGCCTACTGCGTCGCCGATGGCGAAGCGCTCCCCGCACCCGAGGCGGTGCGACGCCGGCTCGAAGAGGAGCTGCCTCCTTATATGGTCCCGGCGGCCTTTGTCGAGCTCGATGTCATGCCGCTGTTGCCCAACGGCAAGCTCGATCGAAAACAGCTACCGGCTCCGGAATGGGGTTCACCCAGAGCCGAGATCGTCGAGCCGCGCACGGCCATGGAAGATCTGCTGGCCGGAGTTTGGGCCGACGTACTCGGTCGCGAACGGGTTGGGGTGACCGACAGCCTGTTCGATCTCGGCGGCCACTCCTTGCTGGCGATCCGTATCCTTAGCCGGATTCGAGAGAGTCTCGGAGTCACGCTCGCCTTGGGTACGCTATTTGCGAACCCGACCGTGGCTCAACTGGCATCGGTCATTGAGGCGTCTTCGGACTTGGCAGATTCCGAGACTCTTACGCCTCGTCACCTGGAGGCCCACGAAGCCTTTTGGCTCGAGCGTTTCGCTGAGCCCCTGCCGGTCTTCGAGCCGCCAGTGGTCGGTCCGCGATCGAGCGCAAGCCCTCGCGATGTGGGACACGAGCGCCGGACTCTGGACCTCTCTTTGGTCGCTGGCTTGCAGGGTCTCGAGAATCGATCCAAAGAGTCCCTCGAGCTGATTCTGCTCGCGATCTTTCAGGTTTTTCTTCACCGTCTCACGGGGCAAGATGATCTGGTGCTGGGCGTACCGTCATCGCTTTCAGCCGTCGCCTCAGGCCGACACAGCCAAGAAAGATCGCGGCTGCTGCCATTGCGCAGCCGTCTTGGTCCACGGCGCAACTTTCTCGAGCACCTGCGGCTCACCTCCAGATCACTGCGGGCCGCAGATGTGCATCGGGAGTATCCCCTGGCTCGATTGATCCGCCAGCTGGCTCTGGAGCGCGACCCCTCGAGAGCGCCTTTGGTCGGCGCCATCTTCCAGTTCGACTCGGGCGAATCGTTTTCTTTCGAGGATTTAGATGCGAGCGCCGAGCTGGGGGTGCCAGGCGCCAGGCTCGAGCTCGATCTGCGAATAGGTCGAGAGGGCGATCGGCTGGCGGTGGGCTTGCACTACCGCACCGACCTGTTCGACCCAATCGGAATCCGAAGGTGGCTGCGGACCTACGAGCTGTTGCTGCAAGAAGTGGTGATGGCGCCGGAAGAATCCCTGCTCGCGATGCCCTGGCTGACCCCTTCGGAGCACCACCTGTTGACCCGCGAGTGGTCCCAGACGAGTCGGGACCGACGTCCTGCGACGACCCTTGGCGAGCTGTTCGAGTCACAGGTCCAGCGGACGCCGGAACGTACCGCTCTCGTGTGTGGACGTCAGGAAGTCTCGTTCGGAGCCCTCGATGCCAGGGTCAATCGATTGGCCAACGCCCTGGTGCGTGCGGGGATCGGTATGGGTGATCTGGTCGGTGTGCGCCTGGACCGTGGAGTCGACCTGGTCGTTTCTTTGCTAGCCGTCCTCAAGGCGGGGGCCGCCTACGTGCCGATCGATCCCAAGTATCCGGCGCAGCGCCAGCGGATGATCTTGGAAGACGCCGAGCCACCGGTTCTGATTACACGGGGCGATGCCTCCGACTTGCCGAGAACGCGAGTCCTCTGCCTGAGCGCGGAGGAGCACGCCATTGCAGCCGAAAGCTCCGTCCGCCCCGAATCCGAACCGGTCGCCGAGTGCCTGGCCTACTTGATCTACACCTCGGGCTCCACCGGCCGGCCCAAGGGGGTCGCGATCGAGCATCGCGCCGCGTGCGCTTTGGTGCGGTGGGCCGAGACCGTTTTCTCGTCGAACGACGTTGCCGACGTGCTGTTCGCGACTTCGGTCTGCTTCGATCTCTCGATTTTCGAGCTCTTCGTGCCGCTGTCTTTCGGTGGAACCGTTCACCTGGCTGAGAATGCGCTGCAGTTGCCGAATCTCGCATCTCGCTCACGGGTCAGCCTGGT
Organism: Acidobacteriota bacterium; assembly: GCA_039030415.1. Taxonomy (GTDB): domain Bacteria; phylum Acidobacteriota; class Thermoanaerobaculia; order Multivoradales; family J023; genus JAAELT01. The sequence goes on along the minus strand of JBCCEE010000288.1, from coordinate 7,149 downwards.
CAACACGGTGCCATCGGCGATCGCGGAGCTGGTGCAATCCGGAGGGCTACCCCAGTCGGTGCGGTTGATCAACCTCGCCGGTGAGCCCCTCAGGCGTTCGCTGATCGATGCCATCTATCGCCAGCCCAGTGTCGAACGGGTTTTCAATCTTTACGGCCCCTCGGAAGACACGACGTACTCGACCTTCGTCGGATTCGATCGCCTGGGAACCGGCAAGCCGAGCATCGGCCGGCCGATCGCCGGAACGCAGTGCTACATCTTGGACGCCCAGCAGAGACCCGTACCCCAAGGCGTGCAAGGAGAGATCTGTCTCAGCGGAGGTGGCCTGGCGCGCGGCTACTGGCGTCGCCCGAGTGTGACCGCCGCGGCCTTCATCCCATGCCCTTTCAGTCAAGAGCCGGGACATCGGATGTACCGCACCGGAGATCTGGGGCGGCATCATGTCGACGGCCAGATCGATTTCTTGGGTCGCATCGACCATCAGGTGAAAATCCGGGGTTTCCGTATCGAGCTGGGTGAGATCGAGGTGGTCTTGGGGCGGCACCCGGCTGTGGGCGAGACGGTGGTCATTGCCCGGCCGTCCGAAGCCCGCGATGGGGTCACGCACGATCCTCAACTGGTGGCCTATGTGGTTGCCGCTGCAGATTCGAGCTTGGAGACGAAAGCGCTGCGCGGCTTTCTCAGCGCCGAGCTACCGGCACACATGGTGCCGTCGGCTTTCGTCGAGCTCGAGGCGATGCCGCTGTTGCCCAACGGCAAGCTCGACCGAAAACGGCTCCCGGCGCCGACGAAATCGGCCGGTCCATCTGCCGGTCTGTCTGCCAGAGCGTCTTCACCGCGCACCGCGACAGAGGAGATTCTCGCGGGAATCTGGTCGACGGCCTTCGCCGCCGAGAGCGTCGGAATCCATGAGAAGTTCCTCGAGCTCGGCGGCCACTCGCTGATCGGTACCCGTCTCCTCATCCGTGTGCGTGAGGTGCTGGATGTTGACTTGCCCTTGAACACTTTGTTCAGTCATCCGACGGTGGCTCAGATGGCTGAGCTGGTGGATTCTGTGCGGGCGGAGAATCGTCAGCGGGCCAGCTTGCCCTTGGTTCCGACACCAGCCAGCGCCCAAGCCGAGCTTTCTTTTGGCCAGCAGCGTACGTGGTTGGTAGAGCAGCTGGAGCCCGGCAACGCCGTTTACAACATGCCCACCTGCCTACGTTTGCGGGGTGCCCTCGAAGTCGCCGTCCTGGCGGCCAGTCTCAGCGAGGTGGTCCGTCGCCACGAGGTGCTGCGCACGAGCTTCCCGGCCTCCGATGGCAAGCCGGTCCAGAGAATCCACCCCGCAACGGCGGTGTCGGTGCCCTTGATCGATCTCCACGGCTTGGGCAAGAGCTGCGCGGACGACCTGGCACAAGGCCTGTTGCGTCACGAGATCCAGCAAAGCTTCGACTTGGCAGTCGGCCCTCTGTTGCGCGTCCTGCTCATTCGTATGGCTCCCCAGGAGCATTTGCTGACGATCACGATGCACCACATCGTGTCCGACGGCTGGTCGATGGGGATCTTCTTTCACGAGCTCTCGGTGCTCTACCAGGCTCTGATGGCGGGTGAGCCCTCACCTTTGCCAGAGCTCGAGCTGCGCTATGCCGATTTCGCCCACTGGCAGCGTCAGATACTCGAACAGGACCTGCTGCAGGAGCAGATCGGCTATTGGCGTCGCCAATTGGCCGACGCTCCGTCGACGATCCAGCTCCCGGTCGATCGTTCCCGAGGACAGGAATCGATCGATGCGGGTGGCTTCTATGAGTTCTTCGATGTACCCATCGATCGAACCTTGAAGCTCAGGCAGTGGAGCCAGCAGCAGGGCGCAACGCTCTACATGACGGTCTTGTCCTGCTTCCAGCTTCTGCTGACACGCTACAGCGGAGATCTCGATATCTCGATCGGCACGCCGATCGCGGGCCGAAATCGGCCGGGCGTCGAAGCGTTGATCGGCCTGTTCGTCGACGTCCAGGTCATGCGGGCCAAGATGGGTGGCAATCCGTCGTTTCCCCAGAGACTCGCTGCCGCCCGGGAGACCCTGCTGGAGGCGCACGCTTATCAGGAGGTCCCCTTCGAGAGGCTGGTCGAAGAGCTACAGCCCGAGCGGGCGTTGGATCACACTCCTCTGTTCCAGGTGATGTTCGTGTTCAACAGCAACCTCGGAGCAAAGCTCGAGCTCGGTGATCTGGAGGTCGAGTCGATCGAGGTACAAGAAGGTGGAAAGGCGGCCTTCGACCTGACTCTGTCGATGCTCGAGGACGGCGACCGGCTGGTCGGCTCGATGGACTACAAACGGGATCTGTTCGATCGCACCACCATCCTGCGCATGGTAGACAGCTTGCAGATCCTGCTGCGCGAAGTGGCTGAGAATCCCGAGCGAACGATCGCCGAGCTGCCCATGCAGTCCTTGGCTGCCACTCATCAGGTCCTCGTGGAGGGCAACGAGACTCAGAGCGTGGCTCCTGCGTCTGAGCCTTGGTTGCCGATCCATGAGCTGATCGCTTCCCGAGCGCTTGCGAATCCCGAAGCTCCGGCGGTGGTTGGTGAACGAGTATCGTTGACCTACGGTGAGCTCGATCGCCGAGCTCGACATCTGGCTCAGCGTTTGCGCGACTTGGGCGTTGGACCCGAGAGTCCCGTCGGCCTGTGTGTCTCTCCACACCCGGACATGGTGACTGGCATCCTCGCCACGCTGTGGGCCGGAGGCGCCTACGTGCCCTTGGACCCGGCTTTTCCCCGAGAGCGCCTCGCCTGGATGCTCGAAGAGGCCCAGGCCGTGGCCGTCATCACCCAGGAGCGGTGGCGCGATCATCTATCCGCTGCCGAAGCTCCCTTACTTTGTCTCGATGCTGTGGCAAGCCAGGCCGGGCTCGAAGCGGAGCTCAGAGACTGCGACGACCACCAGCGCCGGCAAACCCATCCGCGAGCTCTGGCTTACATCATGTTCACGTCGGGCTCGACCGGCTGGCCCAAGGGAGTCGCGGTCGATCATGGTTGTCTTGCGAGCTATGCCGAGGCGGCTACCGCGCACTATGGCCTAAAGGCTAGCGACCGCATGCTGCAGTTCTCTTCGACCAGCTTCGACATCAGCGTCGAGGAGATATTTCCGACGTTGGGTTGCGGCGCGACCCTAGTGCTGGCCAACGAGGACGTGCGCCACGACGCACGGGCTTTCTTCCACTTCTGCGACAGCCAAGATATTACTGTGGTGAGCCTGCCGACGGCCTACTGGCACGAGCTGGCAGCAACGGTCGCCGAGATCGGACCCATGGAGGCGCCTTCGCTCAGGCTGTTGACCGTTGGCGGTGAGCGCTTGCGGCCGGAGCGGTTGGCCCTGTGGCAGCGCGACGCGCCTGCTCGAATGCGCCTGATCAATTCTTACGGCCCGACCGAGACGACGGTCGTCGCGACGCTGTGCGAGCCACTGGCGGCGAGGGAGCAGTGGACCGAGCAAGGCGAAGTCCCGATTGGCCGGCCGCTCAGTGGGGTGCAGACCCTTGTGCTCGACCGTCAGGGTGTGCCGGTGCCTCTCGGAGTTGCTGCCGAGGTCTTCATTGGCGGCGCCGGAGTGACGCGAGGTTACGTGCGTCAGCCAGCTATGACCGCAGCTTGGTTCGTGCCGGATCCTTGGAGCTCACGACCGGGCGCTCGACTCTATCGAACCGGCGATTTGGCTCGGCGTCTCGCTAGCGGGAGCCTTCAGTTCGTCGGGCGAGTCGACCATCAAGTCAAGTATCGCGGGTTCCGCATCGAGCCGGGCGAGATCGAGGCGCGATTGGCAGCACACCCAGGGGTGGATCAGGCGCTGGTCCTGGTTCGGCAGGACGATCAGGTAAAGCGCCTGGTCGCCTACTTCGTACCGCCTCATGATGGTGAGGTGGAGAACCGTGGTGTCGTGAGCTCGGAGCAGCTTCGGCGCCATCTTTCATCGAGCCTGCCTGAATACATGGTGCCAACGGTCTTTGTTCCGCTCGAGACTTTTCCGTTGACGGTCAATGGCAAGCTCGACCGGAGAGCGTTACCGGAGCCGGAGATGGCTGGGGTCGACATCTCGAGCCAGGGCCCCCGAACGCCCGTCGAAGAGCTGATTGCGATGATCTGGAGCGAGGTGCTCGGGCACGAGTCGATCGGGGTCGAAGACAGCTTCTTCGAGCTGGGCGGCCACTCGCTGTTGGCAACTCAGGTGATGTCTCGCCTGCGCCTTCGCTTGGGAGTCGACATTCCGCTGCGGAGTCTGTTCGAGGCACCGACGGTGGCCAGCCTGGCGGCGCAAGTCGAGGCAGCTTTACGAGCTCAGAAGAGCGTGCCTCCGCCGATCGAGTCGGCGTCACGCACCAGGGATCTGCCGCTCTCCTTTGCTCAACAGCGCCTGTGGCTGGTAGATCGCTTGCTGCTCGACAAGGCGTCCTACAACGTGCCCTTCATGGTGTGTTTTGTCGGCGATCTCAAGATTGCCGTCCTCGAAGGCGCATTCAGCGAGATCGTGAGGCGCCATGAAGTACTCCGCACCCGCTTCCCGGAATCGAACGGGCAGCCGCGGCAAGTGATCCTTGAGCCCGAACCCTGGCGGATCCCGCGGGTGGACCTCAGAGGGCTACCGACTCCGGTGCGAAACTCGACCGCTCGAAAGCTGGCGGCGCTAGAGGCAGGGAGAGTCTTCGATCTGGCACGGGACGCCCTGTTGCGTACCGTCGCTTTTCAGGTCGAAGATCGTGAAGCCTGGGTTGTTCTGACCCTGCACCACATCGTCAGTGACGGCTGGTCCGTTCAGATCTTGATGCGCGAGCTCGAAGCGCTGTACCGGGCCCTGGCGACGTCGCGTCCGTCTCCTCTCGAGCCTCTTCCCGTACAGTATGCCGATTTCGCGCTTTGGCAGCAGCGCTGGCTGGCTGGCGAAGTCATAGAAGCGCAGTTGAGCTACTGGCAACAGCGGCTTGCAGGCGCCCAAACCGAGCTCGAGCTGCCGACGGATCGACCGCGCTCGAGCGCTCAAGGGCGCGCTGCTGGACGGTCTCTCGAGCTTTCGAAACAGCTGTCGGATCGTCTGCGGGTATACGGACGGCAGCAGGGTGTGACTCTTTACATGACGCTGCTCAGTGGCTATTTCACGAATCTCTACCGATTCACAGGGCAGCGGGATCTGCTGGTAGGTACCCCGATCGCGGGTCGTCATGTCATCGAGGTCGAAGACCTGATCGGCTTCTTCGTCAATCTCCAGGTGATGCGCGCTCAGCTCACCCGCGAGCTGTCCTTCAGCGCCCTAGTCGCGCAGATCCGGGAAGCGGCGTTGGGGGCCTACGCGAATCAGGATCTGCCGTTCGAGAAGCTGGTCGACGAGATCAGTCCGGAGCGTGATCTAGCTCTCAACCCGCTGGTCCAGACGACCTTCCAGCTAGTGATTGGCAAGGCCCAGGAGGTACAGCTGCCTGGCGTCGAGCTGAGCAGCATGGAGCAGCCGGCAACCGAAGCAAGCAAGTTCGATCTCACCTTCAGCATCGCGGACAACGGCAGCCACTTGGCCGCATACATGGAGTATGACTGTGAGCTCTTCGACGACTCGACCATCGCGCGGCTGCTCGGGGGTTTCGAACGGCTGCTGACGTCAGCGGCGGACGATCCCGAGACGCCGGTCGCTCGGCTGCCGGTGCTCTCGTACAGTGAGCACCAGCAGGTCGTGTGGGAATGGAATGCCACCTGCTCCGCTTATCCGAAGGAGGCTTCGATCGCACGACTCTTCGATTCTTGTGTCGAGGCTCGAAGCGAGGCCATCGCCGTCGTGTTCGAAGGGGACGCGCTGACCTACAGAGAGCTCGATCGGCAATCGAACCGTCTCGCCCAGACTCTGCGCCGTACGGGTGTCGGCCCGGAGGTGAGGGTTGGGGTCGCCGTCGAACGCTCATTGGACCTGATCGTGGCGTTGCTCGGCGTCCTGAAGGCAGGTGGTGCTTACGTGCCCCTGGATCCGAGCTATCCGCGCGATCGCCTCGAATTGCTCATGGAGGTCGCCGAGCCTAGCGTGGTGCTGATTGGGAGAGGCGCCTCGACTTCTTGCTTCGAAGCGGCTCGATGCCTCGATCTAGACGCCATGAAACGGCAGCTGGAGGCTGAGCCCGATCAAGCTCCCGCGGTTGACGTTTCGGCAGATCATTTGGCCTACATCGTATTCACTTCGGGCTCGACGGGCCGCCCCAAAGGCGTCGCAGTCAACCATCGAGCGGTCGTGAGGTTGGTGCGAGAAACCAACTATCTCGACCTTGGGGCCGACGAGACGTTCCTTCAATTCGCTCCAGTCGCTTTCGACGCATCGACCCTGGAGCTGTGGGGTCCGCTGCTCAATGGCGGTCGGTTGGTGGTAGCCCCGGCGGGCATGCTGTCACTGGAAGAGCTGGGTGAGCAATTGCAGCGTCATGCCGTCACGACCCTTTGGCTGACGGCGGGCTTCTTCCATCAGATGGTCGAGCATAATCCAGAGGCCTTGCAGGGAGTCCGGCAGCTGCTCGCGGGTGGAGATGTGCTCCAACCCGAAGCCGTGCGGCGCGTGCTGAGCTCGCCGGGATGTCGTGATCGCGTGCTGATCAACGGCTACGGCCCGACTGAGAACACCACGTTCACGACCTGCCACCGCATGCAGCAGCCGCCCGAAGGCTCAGTACCGATCGGCGAACCGATCTCCAATACGCGGGTCTATGTGCTCGATGCTGATCTGCAGCCTGTTCCTCCAGGTACTCCTGGAGAGCTGCTCACCGGTGGGGACGGCGTGGCGCGAGGATACTTCAGCGCGCCTGCGGCGACCGCTCAGGTCTTTGTTCCCGATCCCTTCGCCTCGATTTCTGGCGGACGGCTCTATCGCACGGGTGATCGGGTTCGGTTTCGGACCGGCGGCGTTCTCGAGTTTCAGGGCCGCCTCGATCATCAGGTCAAGATTCGTGGTTTCCGGGTCGAGCCAGGCGAGACCGAGGTAAATCTGAGACAACACCCGGCATTGCACCAAGCTTTGGTCCTGGCGCGCGACGACGCGGCGGGTGACAAGCAGCTGGTGGCTTATGTCGTAGGCCATCGAGAGGCGCCATCAGCTGCCGAGCTCAAGCAATTCCTGCGTCAGCGGGTTCCCGAATACATGGT
>JBCCEE010000287.1:0-11044 GCA_039030415.1 Acidobacteriota bacterium | reverse complement strand
GCGAGCACAGAACCCGCCGCGCCGCTCTCGAAGTTCTGGGTCCCCGTGCGCCGGCAGGGCTGCCGCCTGGAAAAGGCGGCCGACTCCTTCGCTCTGCTCGATGCTGAGGAGCGGGAGATCGCGAGGATCAACGAGACGGCGGCTCAGATCTGGCGCCTGTGTGACGGTAGGGTCAGCGTGGGTGAGCTGATCCGGATCCTGAGCGCGATACACTTCGCGGCCCCGCGGGCCGTGCGGGAGGATGTCCACCAGGTGCTGCGGGCCTTGGAGGGACACGGTCTGATGTCGTTCGAAAAAAAGCCGCCGCGCCACGCGGAGCCGGGGCCGAACGCGATTCGGTTCTACTCGTTCGCCAACCGTGTCGGGTCGCCGCAGCTGAGGCTGCTGAAGGAGAGCGCGGAGCATGAGGGCGTGTCCGTCGAGGTCTTGGGAGACGGTTTGGCCCGCTTTCCGACCACGGTCAAGCTCGACCTGCTGTACGAACAGGTGCGCGAGCTCGATGACGATCAGATCGTCTGTGCGGTCGACGGCTTCGACGTCTTCTTCTGCGCTGGCGCGGAGGAGATCGCGCGGAAGTTTCGGGCCATGGGCTGCGACTGCGTGTTCTCAGCCGAGCGCGCCTATAGCCACCAGTATCCGAAGTACCGCAAGTTCTACGACGAGCTGCCGGTGGACAGCCCGTATCGCTACCTCAACGCGGGCTCGATCATCGGCTATGCCCACGCCCTGAAGAAAATCTGCGCCCCCACCCTCTCCACCCGGCTGCAGCCCCTGGTGATCAACCCGCGCTCCATCAACCGCATCAAGCGGTGGTCGAGTCGGGTCGCGAAGACGTTGAGACTCGAGCGCTTCGACCCGGGCTTCATCTACTCCTACGTCTACTACACGGATCAGCAGCACTACGGGAAGGTCGTGGCTCGCGGCTCGAGCAAGCTGCGGATCCGATTGGATCACGACACCGAGCTGTTCTGGTGCACGGCCTTCGAGTGGCGAGACATCGAAGCGCACTACCGGACCGAGAGCGGGCGCATCGTCAACGTCCACACCGGCAACGTTCCGGCGGTGATTCACGTGCCCGGGTGGCGCGTCCACGGTCACGTCTTCAGGCGGCTGGCCGAGGTGCACAGCTCGCTGGCCGGCGATCGGTAGGTCCGAGATGCCGGTTTACCACCAGCACCAGCTGGTTCACATCCACATTCCGAAGACGGCCGGGACCGCCGTCGAAGGCTTCTTCCACGGCCTCGGAGACATGGTGTGGGGGCCGAGGTCTTGGCTCGGCCAGCAGCGCAGGGACGGCCGCTGGTGGGAGCTTCAGCACCTGACCTATCGTGAGCTGGTGTCGATGACCGGCTTCCAATACGCGGCGTTTCGATCCTTCGCGGTGGTGCGAAACCCGTATCAGCGCCTGCTCTCCGACTACTTCTGGCACGCCGCGCCTCCGCGCGAGCGCTTCGCGTCGCTGGCGGAGTTTCTCAGCCAGATCCCGCGAGACATGGATCGACGCTGGGACGATGCGATACGCGGCGCCGACCGAGACACCGCCAACCTGTTGATCCACGTGCGGCCTCAGAGCCACTACGCTCACGATGCTCTGGGTCGCCAGCTGGTCGACGAGGTGCTGCGCTTCGAGCAGCTCGGGGAAGATCTCGAGCGGCTTCTCCAGCCCCACGAGCTGACCCCGGGGTTCGTGCGACCGCCCCGAACGCGTCGCCTCGAAGATCACCTCGAGCCTCGGCAGATCGAGCGGATCAACGAGATCTACGCTTCAGATTTCGAGCGGTTCGGCTACGAGAAGCTCGAATGACCGTTCGAACCCGCGCGAGGTCCAGCGGCTGGCGGTCATGGCGCCCATGGCTTTCCCTCTTGGTGCCATTGGGCATCTACTTCGCGGCGAGCCTCTTGGCCTACGGTTCCTTGGCGCCGAAGGCTACCGTGAAGTGGCACGGCCAGCGCCTGCTCGAGCGCGTCGACCTCGCCGAGGCTCCCGCCAGGAGCCTGCTGCTCCTCCACTCCCAGCCGCCGGCGATGAATGCCGGGCTGGCGCTATGCCTGCGGGCGTCCAAGGTTCTGGGGCTGCCGATGAAGTGGGTGGTCACGGGGGTCGTCACGGGCGTCAGCATCGCTTCGATCCTGCTGATCTACTTCCTGGTGGCGGCGCTGACCCACAGGTCCTGGCTCGCCGCGGCGGCGGCTGTAGTGGCGGCCTTCGATCCCGGCTTTCAGTTCTATCGACTGTGGTTTCTGGCGTCGATCTTCGTGCATTTCCTGGTCGCCGCGACGCTCTTCCTGGGCTACCGGGCGTTGGCTCGCGGATGCCGCCGCGACCTGGCGGTGGCGGTCCTGTTCATGACGCTGCTGCCCAACGTGAAGTCGGTGTTTCATCCGGCCTGGGCTTTGGGCTCGGCGCTGGTGCTGGTGGCGCTCTTTGTCACGATCCACGGTCGGGCTGCCGTGGACCGCACCTACGCGGCGGTGACGGCACTGGGTTTTCTGCTGCTGCTCTTCGCCTGGCCGGCAAAAAACGCCTACCTCTATGGTGCGTTCACCTTCAGCAGCTGGTCGGGCGTCAACGTCGCGCGCGGTACCCCGGTGCGCTCTGAGGCCCTGGAAGCGTATCTGCGCGACGGGTCGACGACGCCTGAGATCGATGCCGGGCTCGAGCGCTTCGAAGCCCGCTTTGGCAGCGGCCAGCTGCACATCCTGGCTCGGCCGACGCGGGCGAACGGTACCCGCAACCGTAACCACTATGCGTACCTCGCGACCCAGGGCGAGCTGACGTCGGAGGCGCTGCGCTATCGCGTGAGTCATCCCACTTGGTGGCTGCAGAGCAGTCTCGTCAACTACCAAAAGTGGACGCGTGCGACCTTCGTGCACCCCTACACCGAGGAGATCCGCGGCCCGTGGTCGGGTGGGTATCTCGGGCTCGCGCAGAGCATTCGCCGTCTCGCCTTTGCCGAACTGGGGGGCTCTCGGGCGACCGTTCCGCAGGGCAGGTGGACGCTCTACGGCGCGCTGCTGTTCCCGGGCCTGCTCGTCCTCGCGACCCTGCTGGTGGCCAGGGATCTCCTCACCGGGTGCAGCGCCAAGACCGGGGTCATGATCCTGTGCCTGCTGACGGTCGGTTGGCATCTGATCGCGGTTTGCCTTAGCGACGGTGCCGAGGGCAATCGCATGCGGTTCGGAGTGACGCCCGGCATTCTCGTGCTGGCGACCCTGGTCGTCGCCAGGCTTTGGGAGGCCATCGAGGGGAGGCCGTCGAGGCGCGGCGGAGCCCGCCCGGCATGAGCGCGGACTGACGGCGACCTCGGGGCGAGTTGACAGCCTCCCGCGCTTTGGCAGACAATTTACCGACCGGTAGGTAAACCGGTCGGGCCCTGCCCATCGCAGTGAATCCAAAACGAATCCAAAACAAAACCCTGCCGGAACATTCGCGCAGTCTGCAGCGACAAGAGAGATGACAGCAACCGCCAGGCCCAGAGCCCTATTCGACGATGACCGCACAGGCTTCATCTATCGCACCGCGGCTCGCATCATTTATGAAAAAGGCTTCGACGCGACCTCGATGAGCGAGATCGCCGAAGCCCTGGACCTGACCAAGCCCGGGCTTTACTACTACGTCAAGGGCAAGAAAGAGCTGCTGTTCTCGATCATGCAGTTCGCGATGAACTTATTGGACTCCGAAGTCGTCGAGCCGTCGAAAGTCATAGGGGATCCCGAGGAGCGGCTCGAGATCATCATTCGCCAGCACGCTCGACTGCTGACGCATGACGAAGCGGGGGCGCTGGCGATTCTGATCGACGAAGACGCGGGCCTCTCAGACGAGCATCGAGACGAGATCGTCAACCGCAAGCGCGCCTACTTCGAGTACCTGCGCTTGACGCTAGAAGAGCTCAGATCGCGCGGTCGCTTGCGGCCGCTGGATTCGACGGTAGCGGCATTCAGCCTGCTGGGCATGGTGATGTGGATTGCGCGCTGGTACGACCCGAAGGGGCGTCTCGCCGGCGAGCGCGTGGTTCAGGATGTGACCGAGATCGCCCTGGCGGGAATGCTGTCGGCGGAGAGCAGCAAGCCGATCAGCCTCGCACAGGCGCTTTAGATCGAGAGTTGATTAGAACGAAGCTGTAATCAGGAACGACCGATAAACAAGGAGAGCCTATGGCCGTCAAAGAGGTTCATGTCACTGAAGAAGAGGCGATGAAGGTCGCCGAAGCGTCGCGTCAGCAGGAGTGGAACCAGCCCAGCTTCATGAAGGAGATGTTCCTCGGAAACTTCCGCCTGGATCTGATCCATCCGTTCCCGGAGGATCAGGACGAGCGTCCCGAGTTCACCGCCTTCTTCAACGCGATTCGCGAATTCATGCGCGATCATGTCGACTCCGAACTGATCGACACGACCGGCGAATACCCGGAAGAGGTCGTCGACGGCCTGCGCAAGCTCGGTGCTTTCGGCATGAAGATCCCCGTCAAGTACGGTGGCCTCGGCTTCAATCAGGTCGAGTATGCGAAGGTCATGGAGCTGCTGGGTGGCCTGGACGGCAACATCTCCGCCCTGCTCTCCGCCCATCAGTCGATCGGCGTGCCGCAGCCGCTCAAGCTGTTTGGGACCGAGCAGCAGAAGAGCAAGTACCTGCCGCGCTGCGCTCGCGGTGAGATCTCTGCGTTCGCGCTGACCGAGGCCCAGGTCGGCTCCGATCCGGCGCGTATGACCACCACCTACGAGCTTTCCGAGGACGGCGACTCCTACATCCTGAACGGCCTCAAGCTGTGGTGCACCAACGGCACCCTCGCCAAGCTGCTGGTAGTGATGGCCTGCGACTCCAAGACCAAGGCGATCAGCGCCTTTGTGGTCGAGGCCGACTGGGAAGGCGTGCAGGTCGAGCAGCGCTGCCATTTCATGGGCCTGCGAGCGCTGGCCAACGCCGTGATCAGCTTCAAGGACGTGCGGGTGCCGAAGGAGAATCTCATCGGCCGCGAAGGCCGAGGCCTCAAGATCGCCCTCACCACCCTCAACGACGGTAGGCTGTCGATCCCCAACGGCTCGATCGGTGCCGCCAAGCAGTCGCTCAAGATGTGCCGGGAGTGGTCACAGGAGCGCGTCCAGTGGGGCAAGCCGGTGGGCAAGCACGAGGCGATCGCGCACAAGATCGCCGACATGGCGTCGGTCACCTTCGCCATGGAGTCGCTCATCAAGCTGGCGACGGAGATGTCCAACCGCGGGACGTTCGACATTCGCCTGGAGGCCGCGGCCGCCAAAGAATGGAACTCCTGCCGCACCTGGGAGATCGTCGACGACACGATGCAGATCCGCGGTGGGCGAGGCTACGAGACCTACGCCTCGCAGCGCGCCCGCGGCGAGAAGCCGATGCCGGTAGAGCGCCTCATGCGCGACTATCGGATCAACAAGATCTTCGAAGGGTCGAGCGAGATCATGCACCTGTTCATGGCTCGCGAAGCGGTCGACAAGCATCTGCAGGTCGCCGGCGCCATGATCGATCCTGAGAAGAGCCCGGCTGACAAGCTGCAGGAGCTGCCCAAGATCGCGGCGTTCTACGCCGGCTGGTATCCCACCCGTTGGCTCGGTAGCGTCAAGACTTTCTCGGAGTTCGGCCCGTTCGCCGGCCACCTGCGCTTCGTGGAACGCTCGACCCGTCGCCTCTCGCGCGAGATCTTCCACGGCATGATGGTCCATCAGGCCGGCATGCAGAACAAGCAGGGCTTCCTGTTCCGGGTCGTCGACATCGCCAACGAGCTGTTCGCCATCTCCGCCACCGTGAGTCGGGCTCACGCGATGCGCGTGCGCGGTGATGCCAAGAGTCGTGAAGCCGCCGAGCTGGCAGACCTCTTCTGCCGCCAGGCGCGCCGCAAGGTCAAGCGGCTCTTCACCGACCTGTGGTCGAACGACGACGTGCGTAAGTACAAGGTCGGTCAGGGCGTGCTGGCCGGTCGCCAGCTGTGGCTCGAGAAGATGTTCGAAGGCATGGACGAGGCGCCGGCATCCGGTCCCAAACCCGTCGCCAAACCGCAGCGCCCGCGAGCGGTAAAAGCCAGCTAGCGCCGCTGCAAACCCAATCGGGGTAGCTCGTATGGGGTTGGCCCCGAGGTTGGACCCAGCGTCCTCCTCGGGGCTCCTCGGAGAAAAACGAGGAAACTTTGAGCTCCTAGTGAACGAAATCCTGGTCTCGTGCGTCTAATAATGTAGAGAGTCCAGGATGATGTACTTGATGGCCCCCCGCTACCCCGATATTCGTGTTCGCCTGAGGAGCAACAACCCGTTTGCTCTGGTGAGCGCGGTACGCCTCGCGCTGAGACGGTCCGACGTCGATCCGTACGAGATCGAGCGCTTCACCGAACAGGCTCTAGAGCATGAAGAGCCTCGCAAGATGCGCCAAATCTGTTCCGACTGGGCCAGCGTAGAAGTTACTGCCTAGCAGCCCCGACGATAAGGGTTTGCCGGTAGGTAGCTCTCGTCAGGCAGCAGCCCACTGCGGACGGAACGCAGATCTGTCGCCATATAGGTTGTCGCTATATCTAGCGATGGCGAGAGTCATGGAGGCCCATATGTGGGCCACTTGGCGGTGTCGGCATAAATCGCAGGCGCCACGATTGAAGGCTCGGACACGAAGTTGTTTTGCCATTTCCACGTCAAATCCGGAACCAGAGTCCCGGAATACGCCTCACTCTCTTGACTCGCTCGCGTTTTGTCTGGCAAAATAGTTACTCGCACGCAACTGTGTTCAAGCGTTGTGCGTACACTCACCACCCGGACCCACAACGCTGCGACCGCTCAACGAAGATCCTAAGGGGGATCTGTTATGACGACACTTTCGACTTCACCGTCAACCAGCACCCTGAACGGTGGCCAGCTCGCCCTCCTCAACCGAGTTGCCTACGATGATGCCTTCCGTGCTGAGCTCGAAGCCAATCCGCAAGCTGCCCTTGCTCAGCTCGGTTTGGACGTCGATCCGAGCGTGATTCCTGACAAGGTCACGCTGCCGAGCGAAGAAGCCATGGCGAGTCACTTGAGCTGTGACGAAGCCGACAGTTGGTACAACAAGCTCCGTCACTGGATAGGATTCCTCGGTAACTAGACGTTCTCGATCGAGATCACGTCGTCCGTCACCGACACGAGTCCGCCAAGCTTCAGCGAGAAGCCCTCTCGAAGCCCTGATCTGCTGCCCCATTGACGATGCAGCAGCTCAGGCGCTCTCGCTACATTTACATTGCTGTCGAAGACACCTCGGAAGTCGACATCGAGTCGCTACTTCGCGGTGAAGTGCGCATTGTCGCAGCGACCCAGTTCTTCGCCTCCACGCCCGCTAGCGGTGAGAAGGCAAAGCTGAGCCTCGCCGAGCTCGAGCTGCTGTCTGGGGTGTCCTCCCAGTCTTGGACGCCAGCCGCGGAGCTGGCGACGCGCTCGGCAGACGGTGTCGATCTGCAGAGCCTGCTGCAGCGAGGACTGCTGGTCGTCAGCGGTGAAGGGGAGCTGAAGCCGGGGCCTGCGCAGGCTCGCGATCAATCGCTGGAAGCCAATCAGTGGCATCCTTCGGCCGCGCTCTTCCATTTCATGGAGCGGCAGGAAGAGAGCGATCGGAGTCTCGAGGCGCCGATCGATGTCGCGGCGATGGCGGATGCCGCCGAATCGGACGCGACCCAGTTCGTTCAGCGCCACGGCCCGCCGCCACCGGCCTTTCATCAGCGTGAGAGCACGGGCGAGCGCATTGAGCTACCGCTCGAGGAAAAGACCGGAGCCCTCTACGACACGCTGCGCGAACGCAAGACGACCCGTCGGTTCGATACCGGTCGCGAGCTGAGCCTGCGGGATCTCTCGAGCCTGCTGAGGTATGTGTTTGGCTGTCACGGCATCGCGCCGCTGGACGAGGATGTGACGCTGCTCCACAAGACCAGTCCCTCTGGGGGATCGCTGCATCCTATCGAGGCCTACCCGCTGGTTCTCAATGCCGAATCCCTGGCTCCGGGGCTCTACCACTACCGCGCCGACGACCACGCCTTGGAGATGCTGGAGCCCATTCCGCTCGAGCAGGCCAAGAAGCTGGCGGTCGACTGCTGCAATGCGCAGCTCTATGCTGGGGACGCGCACGTTCTCGTCATCCTGACGGCTCGCTTTTTCCGCAACCAGTGGAAGTATCGCAACAGAGCTCGTACGCACGGCGTGATGTTGATGGACGCCGGGCACTTGAGCCAGACGTTCTATCTCGTGGCTACCGACCTGGGACTGGGGGCGTTCTACACCGGCGCGATCAACGGTCCGCTGATCGAAGAGCGCCTGGGCCTGGTCGCCTCGGAAGAGGGTGCCATCGGCATCTGCGGCTGCGGCGTCACTACGGATCGCCACGGGTTGGGGCTAAAGTTTCAGCCCTTCATCCCGCGTGAGACCTAGACGGGACTAGCCGGTCTCACCCAGGGTGGCGATGCGGCTGTTGGCGTCTTCGAAGGCAGGCAGCCCGGCGCCTTCGTTCCAGTAGCCGATGAACTGGCTGTAGTACTCGGCGGCGGTCGCCTCGTCCCCCAGGTACTGGTGAAGCTTGCCGAGGTGGTAGAAGGCTAGATGCCAGTCGATCGTGCTGAGCGTGTGGCAGAGATCGGAACACTCGACGAGCCCGAGCCCACGGCGCTCGATGAGCCATTTGTACCCCGCGATCGAAGCCTCGGTGCGGCCGGCCTCTCGATAAATACGCGCCAGGCTCTCGTGCGCCTGGAACGAACCGATGACGGCCGAGCTCTCCTCGAGTCGCTCCACCGACCCTTCGAGATCCCCTTCGGCGGCCAGCAGCTCCCCTTCCAGCATCATCGCCTGCGCTTGCCATGAAGCCGGCACGGTCTCGCCTTGCAGGGAGAGAATCGAGTCGTAGAGCTTCTTGGCCTCTTCGATCCGGCCATGCCGGGCCTGGAGTTTGCCGAGCAGCGCCATCACCGGCACCAGCGAGGCGCCAAGCGTCTCTTGGCCGGACTCGATGAGCTCCACGGCGGTGCGGGCCGCCTGTTCGAGGGTCGCCAGGAAAACGTCTTCCGGAGCCAACCGCTCTTGAATGACCGCTTCACTGACTCGAGACGCCAGCTCGTACTCATTCATCCCCAGCTCGACGGCCAGCTTGCGTGCCTCCGTGGCTTCCTTCAGGGCCTCTTTCAGGTTGCCCTTGGCGGCATTGAGCTCGGCCAGCCTCAGCTGGCCCTGGAGCTGGTAGAAGCGCGGAGTTTCCGAGTCGGTACTCTCCGCGAGGAGCAGACGGGCTTCGCTGTAGCGCTCGGTCACGAGGAAGAGATCCGCCAGGGCCAGGCCTTTCTGTGGTCCCGAGATGCGCTCGATATTGGCGAGCGCCTCGTCATAGAGGCCGAGTGCGATCTGGCAGTGGCTGAGCTGATTCAGGGCTCTGGGCAGCTCATCGGGGCCCGCGACGCGCGCCGCGGCCTCGAAAGCGTTGGCCGCGTTCTGATACTGCTCCAGGTAAATCCAATAGGCCATGCCGAGGTTGTACTGGCCCGAGAACTCGTTCGGGTAGAGCGTGCTCATCAACGACCAGGCCCGAATCACCTCCTTGGTGTCGTTCCTCAGCCGCGCCACCCAGCCTTCGACATAGAGCTTCTCTATCTCGGTCAAGCGATTCGACTGCTCGAGCGCCTTGCTCAAGTGTTCGAGCACCTTCTCCGAACCGACTCCGGAATAGAGATAGACCGTCGCGAGCCGGGCGTGCGCCATCGCGAACTCGGGATCGATCTCCAGCGCTCGCTCCAGCAGCTGGCTCGCCGCCTCGTAGTTCGTTTCGACGACTGCCGTAGAACCCAGGGAATAGGCCTTGAGCGCTTCGAGATTCTTGGTGGTCACCCGCTCGAGAGGCTGCCGGTTCTGCTCGATGGCGGCGAGCGACTCACCGAGGTTCAGTCGAATATCTTTCGTCACCCGCTCCAGGGCCTTGACGATCTCGCTCGCATCTCCCGCATTGGCGTTGGTGGCGTACGTGGTGGTTCCGAGCTGCGGGTCGATGATCTCCGCGCTCAGTGAAAAGACCTCGCCGATCTCTCCGATCGAACCGATCACCAGCGCCTGAGCGCCTTCGCGCTGCCCGATCTCGATGCCGAGGTCGCGATCGACCAGGGTATCGGCGGGCCGCTCCATGCGCGCCAAAGCCCCTTCGATGTGGGACCTGGGCAGCACCGACGCATACCGGGACTGCTCGAGACCGAGTCGGAATGCGGTTTCCAGAGAATCGTCGAGCAGCGGGTCTCCGGTGTGGTTCTGGAAATTGGCCAGCACCACTCGAATGGTCGCGCTCTGGCTCGCCATCTTGGGCGTCGGCAGATCGTCCGGTCCGGTGAGCCACCACCGCGTCAAGAGATAGGTCGCCAGGATGCCCGCGGCCAGGAGCGCCCCGAGGGCGGGCAGCCAGCGTCGCCGCACCCACAGATCGACGGCGGTCGCCGAAGGCGTGAACACCTCGGTCGGCGTGGTCGTGAACGACGAGCTCATCGGCGGCCGATCGACTCCGCTCGAGGATATCTGGCCCGAGATCCGGCCGAACTCCTCCGCCACCTCCTGCGCCGTTTGCGGCCGATCGCCAGGATCTTTTTCGAGCAGCAGCTCGATGACGTCCGACAGCTCCTCCGGCACGTTGGGATTGATCAGGTGCGCCGGCGTCTGCTGATGCAGCATCACCTGCTTCAGGGTCGCCAGCGTGTTGTGGGCCTTGAACGGCGAATGGCTGGTGGCGGCTTCGTAGAGCAGCACGCCGAGCGAGAAGAGGTCCGAGCGATGGTCGATGTCTTCGCCGCTGACGTACTCCGGCGACATCGTCCGGCTGGTGCCGACGAGCTGGCCCTTGCCGGTCAGCGAGGTGTCCAGCTCGCTCTTCAGCAGCGGTCTCGCCAGGCCGAAGTCGAGGATCTTGGCGTGACCCTTGGGGGTGACGATGACGTTCTCGACCTTGAGGTCGCGATGGATGATGCCGTTGGTATGAGCCTCGCTGAGTCCCGAGGCGATCTCATGCCCGAGTCCCGCGACCTGAATGGGCTCGAGGGGGCCGTTCTTGATC
>JBCCEE010000286.1:0-11048 GCA_039030415.1 Acidobacteriota bacterium | reverse complement strand
CACGACCTTCGACAGCCAGGCCAACACGTCCAGCCGCAGGTCGCGGTGCTCGGGACGATCGAGCCACTGGCTCGACTCGGACGCGATGCCGGTTCCCTAGAGAGCCGGTGGCTCGAGCTGCAGCTGCAGCTCGAGCGCCGGGGGCATCGAAAAGGATCGGCTACTCGGGAGCGCCGGCTCGCGCTACCGGCTCGCCCTTGGGCATCGCCTTCTCGATCTCTTCCTTGAACCGCTCGTACGGCTGGGCGCCACGGATGAAGGTTATGCCCTTGACCTTCTTCGGGTCATTCATGTCGGTGTAGCCGAGCACAAAGCTGGGCGTGCCGGTGGCCCCGGCCTTGCGCGCCTCGGCCATGTCATGCCTGACGTTGGCGGCATACTTGGACTCGACCATGCACTTGTCGAAAGCTTCGACATTGAGACCCAGGGCCTCGGCATGACCGTTCCAGGGCTCGAGGGCTCTCTGATGCTGGAACAAGCGGTCGTGCATCTCCCAGTACTTACCCTCATCACCAGCGCACCAGCTGGCTTCAGCGGCCCTGAAGGCGAGTTTGTGCATCTGAAGCGGAAGGTCCAGCGCGGCATAGCGAATCTTGCCGGTGTCGACGAAGGCTTCTTTGATCTTCGGGAACGTCTCACGGACGTGTCTAGCGCAGTACCCTCATTGGTAGTCGAGGAACTCGATCAGCGTCAGCTTCGCCTTCGGCGTTCCTTTGACCGGCTTGTCCCCGAGATCGAAAATCTTGCCCGAGACGTTGGGGCCCGAAGGGCGGGACGGACGCTGCTGCTGCAGCAGCGTCTTGATCTCGGACAGCTCCTGGCGGATCTGCTGCTGCCCCAGCTTCAGCGCTTCGATTTCTTGCTTCAGCTCGGCGTCGGACTGAGCGGCGAGCGGAGCCGTCCCCAAAGCGAGGAGGCAAGCGCCCAGCGCCGCGGTCGCGCGCCGACCTATTCTTACGCGTCGATCCATTCCTCTGCTCTCCTTTTGGTAATTTCTCCGACCCTAGCGAAAGCTGCCGGAGCGGGTCAAGATCTCACCGGCTCTAGCCCGACTCCAGCCGCCGAGCCTGGCTCGGGCGCCGGGACTCGCTGGCTCGACCGGGCCGCAATGGGCCTCGTACCGCGGTTCCTCTGAGGTATAGTTCGGCGTTCGTTCAGCGGCCAATCCCTCGGAGAAAGGACAGACCGTGCGCCCCAGGAGATCGAGCACAGCAGCAGTTCTAGTGATCCTCTCAGCGTGCGCCCTATGGGCCGCACCGTCTCTCGAGGCTCAGTCCGAGAGCCGTCTCGGTGACTGGAAGGTCGAGACCTTTCGCTGGACCGGAACCGACGAGGCGACCCGCAGCGTCACGGTGCGCAATCCGCACGGCAACGTGCGCCTGCGCAAAGCCGAGACCGGCAAGGCTTTCACCTCGGCGGCAATTCAGCGCCATGGGGACGATCCCCGGCTGGGTGACATTCGGGTCGAGGAAGCGGATGGCAAAGTCACGATCGAAGTCGGCTTCAGCACGCCCGAGGGGTTCGATCCGGCGAAGCTCACCGAGGAGATGGCCAAGCACCGCATCGACATCACGGTGCTGGTACCGGCCGAGGCGCGCCTCGAGGTGCAGACCGAGGATGGCGACATCGAGGGCAAGGGCCTCGAGAGCGACGTCACCGCGAGCTCTACCACCGGCGACATCGTGCTCTCGATCGACGGGTCCTTGGAAGCTCGCACCGAACGCGGCACCGTCAAGGCCGTGTTCAAGAGCGCGGACTGGCGGACGCCTCCGAAGCTCACCACCACCACGGGCGAGATCATCGTCTGGCTGCCGCCGAACGCCAACACCGAGATCCGAGCCCGCACCGCCGGCTGGCTGACCACCGACTACTCGCTCGAGATCACCAGCCCGCCGGAAGAGCAGATGAAGTCCGCGGTGGTCAAGCTCGGTGACGGCAAGCATCCGTTCGCCATCGAGTCCACCAAGGGCAACATCCGCCTTTCCCGTCTGCGCATCTCAGCCGATTCTTGAGAAGCCTAGACAGCTAGCAGCTAGATTCGATCCAATCATGCTCGATAGACGGTCGCGCTGGATGGGCTGCGCGCGGAGCTGCGTATCTCGCCTCGGCGTTAGCGAGTAACTCAGCTTATTGAGACAAGTGTCTTTATGGGCAAGGTCATCGCGGATTCTGCTCAGACATACTCGCCCGTGCTCGCTCCACCAGCGCGACCTGCCAGCTCACAAACGCTGTTTCTGGACAGGATACGATCTAGCAGCTAACCGCGCTTCCCTGCGACTCGCTACGACCCAAACCCAACATCGAGATTCAGCGAGATGCCCACGACGCGCGAGTCGCCGGCGGTTCCGAAGCCGTCGGCCCGCCGGCGTGACAGATACTGCTCGTCGAACAGATTGCGCGCGAAGGCGTAGATCGACCAGGAGCGCCCGGACTCGTAGCCAACTCGGGCATTGACCAGGGTGAACGGTTTGTTGAGCTCGGACAGCGCGTTGTTCACGGTGTAAAAACTGCGGTCTGTGTAACCCACGTCGGCTTCGGCACGGAACCCGCTGTCGTGCTGGTAGTGGCCACCGACGATCCACGTCCACTCCGGGGCCTGTGCAAAACGATTGCCGGCGAGGTCCACCGGTGCGCCGTCCAGCTGGACGATAAACTCGTCGAACTGGGTGTCGACATAGCCGAGGTTGGCGAAGAGGCTGAGGCCACTGTCGAGAAAAAACTCGCTCTGCAGCTCGAAACCCCACAGGGTAGCCTCGCCCGCGTTCTCGATACGGCTGTCCAAGAACGTGCCGGACGGGCCGGGTAGCGAGACTTGCATGTCGGTGTAGTCGGTGTAGAAGAGATTGGCGTTGATCCGTCGTCGTCCTTCGCCCGAAAGCGTTCTCAGCGAGAGCTCGAAGTTGTTGGTGAGCTCCGGGTCGTACTCATAGGGCGCGCCGAGGAAATCCACCGCCGCTCCTCCAGCGCGATACCCTCGCTGCAGCGTCAGGCCCACACTGACGTTCTCTCGCCAGTCGTAGACCGCGGAGAGCTTGGGCAGCAGCACCGAGTAGTCGGCCTCGACCGTCACGGTGGAGGGCGGCTGGTTGGCGCCGGGAAAGGGCTCCGGCTCGAACGACGAGAAGTTCGACAGGATGTTGTCCTGATCCTCGGTGTCGTAGCGCAGTCCGCCGATCAGGGTCCACTTGGGATGGACCGCGTACTCGGCCTCGCCGAAGAACGCGAGATTGCTGGTTTCGTTGTCGACCGCGTTGCCGAAGATCGCCGAGAATCCCGGCGGGAAGCCGAAGACCGAGGCGTCCGGTATTACCGCCCGAAAGAAGAGATCCTTCTCGGTGACGCGATAGAAGGTGCCGAAGACGGTGCTCAACCTGTCGGTCTCGTAGAGCAACCGAACCTCGGTGTTGGCGGCCGAGTCGTCGACGGTGCGACCGCCTGAGAAGCTGCCCGGAATGGCGGGCTCGAGGGGCACGTCGAGCGCGTAGTCACTCGTCAGGTAGCTGGTCTCCCAGTTGAGCGCCCAGCGGTCGTCGAACTGGTAGGCGACCTTCAGGTTGGTGATGTCGGTGATGCCTTCGGCGATGTTGAGCACATCCTGCACACGCCGCTCCGGAAACTCGTCCTGCTGCACGCTCTGGTCGCCGAGCTTGTTCTCCGACCGCGTATGCCCCAAAACGATGTCCAGCGAATCGTTCGGCAGGAAGCGGAGCTTGGCTCGATAGGTCTCGAGAAACTCTTCGGCGCTCGGCCGGTCCGAAAACAGGTGGTCGATATCGCCATCGGACTGGTAGTCCTCAGCCGAGACGCGGAGCGCCCAGCGCTCGCCGAGCGTGGTGTTCGCCGCCACCGCGACCCGGGTCTCGTCGAAGGACGCAACGTCGAGGCGTGCCGTGACCTCACGCGCGAACACCGGATCCTTGCTGCGCAAGATGATGGCGCCGGACAGGGCGTTGGGCCCCTGCTGGGTGGATTGCGGCCCGCGCAGAACCTCAACCTGGTCGAGATCCCAGGTGCTGGTGGCACCGGTTTGCAGGGCCTGGCCGTTGGGCACCGCGGCACCGTCGACCTGCACGCTGATCGCCTGCGCCGAGCCGGCGTTGCCTGGACCACTGTCGGTGATGCCGCGAATCACGAAGCCGAACCCCCCGCCTTGCGCGCTGACGTTGGGCAAGAAATCGATCACGTCGAAGAGGTCTTTGTGCACGCTGGTGTCGAGTAGCTCTCCCGTCACCACGCTGGCACTGGTCTGTGAATCCTGCAGGTCGCGCTCCTGCAGCTCACCGCTGACGACGATCGAGTCGAGAAAGGAAGGCTGCAGCACGAGGGTGGTACCGGTGCCGTAGACGAGCTCGAGGCCGGTGCCGGCGAGCAGCACCCGCAGAGCTACTTCGGGCATATGGCTACCGTCGACGCCGCGGGTCGTCTTGCCGGTGACCAGCTCCGCTTCGTACTGCACTTCGAGGCCGGACTGCACCGACCACTGGTCGAGCGCCGCCGGCAGCGGTCCGGCATCGACGGCGAAGTCGACCGGTGTCGCCGATTCGGGGCCCTCGGTCTGAGCCCAACCGGGCGTCCCCAAAATCAGAACCGCCAAAACAGCTACCGCGAAGTGGCGCATGCAACGTGTATCGATCGAAGACACTTCCTTCTCCTATATCGAGGGCTGAGGGTCTCGGGCTCGACGCCCTAGCGTCGGCGCCAGTAGGGCAGCGCGACCGCGATACCGAGGGTGGCGACACTCAGCATGCCAAAAAAGATCGTGATCCCGACGCCGACCCCGTGGCTCCTCGACGCCAGGATCATCGCGCCGAGAAGCACCAGGTAGGCGAGAGCGCGAAGGGCCATGGCCGGCTGCCGGGCGTAGCCGCGGCCCGGCAAGATCTGCTGCCAGTGTTTGGGCATCGAGACGCACAGCAGGGCCGTCCCGGCTAAAGTCAGGATGAAGATGATCACGCCGCGCTAGCCTCCCCCGGTGTCGCCGGCGCCAAGCGCTGCACGCCGGTGCCGCGGCGGCCGATCATGGTCGCGAGGACCGCGAACAGGAGCCCGAATGCCAGGGCGGTCAGGTCGAAGGCTGCCAGCACCCAATCACCACTTCTGAGGCTGTTGACTAGATGAGCGTCCGTCGTCAGGGCATTGACGATTGGCAGAGCGGCGAACGCGAAGCACCCAGCCCAGGCCAGGTCCCGCCAGGCGACGCTCCGTGGACGCGCCAGCGGGTAGAGCAGGCACACCGCCCAGACCAGGAAGAGGCAGTGCACTTCCCATTCGGCTCGCCCCTCGAGGCCCAAGGGCAAGAGGCGGTTGGCCCAAAAGTAGGCCGCGATCCCGACCGGCAGGCCGAGGAGGGTGCCGAGATTCAGGCCGTCAACGAAGCGGAAGCCGCGACTCTGCTCCTCGTAGGGAATCGCTTTCCGGCGCTTGACGGTCCAGTAGATCGCTCCGGTCGCCACCATGCCCGCGCCGAGCAGGCCGGAGATGAAGTAGAGCCATCTCAGGAGCGGCCCGGCGAACAAGCCCTCGTGGAGGCCGATCAGCGTCGCCGCCACCGCGATGGGTGCTCTCGAGGCGGGATCGATGGTCTCGAGGAATTCACCGCTCACGCCGTCGTACATCCGCTGCTCAGGGATGCCCCCAAAGCCTGCATCTCGGCTGACGAACACCCGCGCGTTGGCGTCACCTGGCATCTGAACGTCGACCCGCCGGGCTCGTTCCCCCCACTCGGCTTGCGCGTTGCTGATGAGAGCCTGGACGTCCGTCAGCTCGGCTGGCGTTCCAGCGCGCTCGACCTGGACATTGCCGAGCGCCTGGAGCTGGGCAGCTGCTTTCTGGGTATCGAAGCCATAGCTGCCGAGGGCGATCAGCGGCATCCAGGTGGTGACCGTGAAGATCAGGCCGCTGTAGGTGATCATCAGCTGAAACGGCAGCGTGGACACGCTGAGCAGGTTGTGCGCGTCGAGCCAGGCACGCTTGCCCTTGGGCCGGAAGGTGAAGAAGTCCCGGAAGAGCTTCTTGTGGATGATGATGCCGGTGATCAGCCCGAGGAACATGAACATCGTCACCACGCCGATGAATCGAAACGCGACTCCGCGATCCACGTAGTGCAGCGTGTAGTGCATGCGGTACAGCACTTGACCGCCGCCGGTATCGCGAACGGCCTCCGGTAACGGCTCGCCGGTCAACGCATTCAGCCGCTCGTTGCCGCTGGCTCTCTCCTCGCCCTCTTCTTCGGGTTGTGGACCCTGCCAGAAAACTCTCAGGTGTGGCTCTTCGCGACCGCCAGGGAACGTCAGAGACCAGCGGTCGGCCCCCTCGGCTTCCCGAGCGAAGTACCCGAGCGCTGCACTCAGGTTCTGAGTCTGGGTGGCGACCTTGGCCGGCGCCTCTTCCGGCTTCATCCAGCGATCGATCTCGGCGTCGAAATAGCCGAGGGTGCCGGTCACGAACATGAAGTATAGGATCCAGCAGAACACCAGGCCGGCCCAGGTGTGCAGCCAGGCCATAGAGACTCGAAATCGACCCTTCATGATGCTGCCTCCAAGGTGATCATCAGCCATGCGCCGCCACCGGTGACGACAACGGCTGAGAGCAGAGCGATCCAGACCGTGCGCAGCCGTTGGACGCTGAAGATCCACAAGATGATGGCGGCGTAGAGCAAGTAGCTCAGGATCGTCGCGGTGGCGACGGCGCTGAGCTTGTCGCCCGGGAGCAGAAAGGTGAGCAGGATTCCCGCGGTATTGGTCAGCAGAAATCCGGGGATCGCCGCAGCGAGCACGCGCGAAGCGATATGCCAACGTCCAACCGGTTTAGCCATCGTCGCCCCCCTGCTCCTCAGCTCGCGAAGATTTCACGTGCACGATGCCTCGGGCCACGATGCCTCGAGACGAGGTCGCCTCAAAACTGTTTCCTGACGGACAACGAGACGCGTCGTTTGTTGCCATAGTTCCAGGCCGTTTCAGAGCCGCTTTGGATGTAGTCGATGTCGGTCAGGTTGTCTACGGACAGGTCGAGCACGAGCCCGTTCTGCAGCGCGTAGGCCACGCCGGCGTCGTAGCGGATGTAGCTCGGAACCTGGGTCTGGTTGGCGCTGTCCGCGAAGCGCTCGGAGACGTAGACACCCCCGGCTTTGAGCGCGAGTCCAGCAAGCCTCCCCTGCCGGAAGTTGTAGGTGCCCCAGAGGCTGAAGTTGTGCCGGGGTGCGTTGAGGAACTCGTTACCCGTGAAGCCATCGGTATCGCGCGTGATCTCGGTGCGATTGTTGGCATAGCCGGTTCGGATCTCGAGATTCTGCGTGAGAGAGCCCACCAGATCGATCTCGAATCCCTCGCTGGTGCCTTCGCCGATCTGCCGGTAAAGCCCGGTGTCCTGCCGAAATTCCAGGATATTGGTGCGGCGTAGATCGTAGGCGGCGGCGGTGAGGGTGAGGCGGGAGTCGAGCAGGTTGGCCTTGAAGCCGACCTCGTAGGAGTCGCTGCGCGTCGCATCGGCAGGCCGGCCGTCCTCGAGAATGATCCCCGCTCCGGGCGGCTCGAAACCGTCGGTGAAGCTGGCGTAGACCGAGTAGCGGTCCGACAGCTGGTAGACCACTCCAACCCTTGGGGAGTAGGCTTCTTCGTCGCTTTCGGTGCCGGCCAGGGAATTGCGGATCCGGACCCGGCTCCAGCGTAGCGAGCCCAGAAGGTGAAGCCTCCCGAAGGACACCTGATCCTGGACATAGGCCCCATAACGCCGGGTGTCGCTGTCCGAGGCGAAGGAGAAGAGGGTGTTCTCCGGCGCCGGACTATAGACCGGATTGAACAGATCGACCGGCGCCGCCGGACCGAAGCCGGACTCGCCATCGGTGGTGCTATAGCCGACCTCGAAGCCGCCGACCAGCCGGTGGTCTACCGAGTCGCTGTCGTAGTCGTAGGTGAAGAAGGTGTCGGACTGGTACTCACGCCAGTCGGTGCCGCCGCGGACGATGAAGCGCAGAACCGTGCGGTTGTCGGGGAAGAGGCCGAACGGAACGTGGTAGTCGTTGTCGGACACAATCTTCGTGTAGCGGAAGGCTGAGTGTACCGAGCTGCGCCTTCCCAGAACGGAGTCCACCCGGATGCCCGGCGAGGCGTTCCAATTGGACCACTTGTCGTCGGGATTGGCGGCGTTGAAGCCAAAGGGGGCGCCGCTCAAATCGCCGGCGAGCATGTCGGGAGTCGGCGGAAGCGCCTGGCCAGCGCCGCGGGCGTCCTCGGAATAAAACTCGGCATCGAGCGACAGGGTCGTCGAGTCGCCGATCCGGATGGACAGGGAAGGCAAAATGCTGAAGCGCCGCTCGTCGTTGTCGTTGCTGTTGTCGAGGGACTCCCACGCCGAGACCACGCGATATTGGACCCGCTCGTCCGCCGTCAGCGGCCCTGTAGCATCGCCGGTGATCCGCTGGTAGCCAAGATTGCCGCCCTGGACCCCGGCATGGTACATCGCCACCGGCAGCGGCTTCTTGACGACCAGGTTGACCAGGCCGCCGGGACTGCCGTCGCCATAGAGCACGCCGGCGGGGCCGCGCAAGTACTGGATCCGGTCGAGCCCGACCGGTTCACGAATGCTCCAGCTGAAGGTCCGGAGACCATCCCGCCGGTGGTCGTACCAGCTGACGCTGAAGCCTCGCGACATGGCGAGCCCGTTGTAGCTGGTGGTGGTGAAGCCGGTCGAGTAGTCGTGCGACTTGCCGATGTTGATCACCTGCATGTCGTCGAGCTGCTCGCGGCCCGTGACCGAGACGTTGAGAGGGACCAGCAGGAGAGGCGTGTTGCTCTTGGTCGCTACCGAGGTGCTCTCGGTGCGGAAACCGGGAGCCTTGCTGGTGACGGTGACGGACTCGACAACGAGCCGCCCACCGGCTTCGGTGATCTGGAAGTCTTGCTCATCCGCCTCGCTATCAGTCTCTTCGAGTGGGGCTTGCGTCGCTTCCTCGAGCGTCTCCGGCTCCTGCGCCAGCAGCGCAGGAGCGGCGGCGAGCCCGAAAAAAGCAATCAAGAATACTCGCGCAAACATGGTGTCTCCTGGATGTGTCTCTTGAAACCTGATGTCTCTTGAAATGGTGTCGCTCGGATCAGAAACGAAAGATGGCCTGGACCCCCGCCTGGCGTGGATTGCCGTAGGTTCCGAGCCGGCCGCTCGGCCCGCCTTCGAACGCGGTGATGAGATAGTCCTCATCCGTGGCGTTGCTGACGTATCCGAGAATCGAGTAACGGGCCGTCTCGTAGCCGCCGCGAAGGTTGATCAGCGTCCGCTCATCAGCCATCAAGTCGGGCTCGTTTTGCACTCGGGCGAAGGCATCGGACTGATAGCTGACGTCACCGTGCACGAACCAGCCGTCGGCGAAGCGGTAGTTGAAGCCGAGGGCGGCGGTCCACTCCGGGGCCAGTGAGAATCGGTTGCCGGTCAAGTCACCCTGCTGATCGCTCTGGAAATCGGTGAACTC
The DNA here is from genome assembly GCA_039030415.1 of Acidobacteriota bacterium. Lineage (GTDB taxonomy): Bacteria > Acidobacteriota > Thermoanaerobaculia > Multivoradales > J023 > JAAELT01. Next base: position 1,588 of record JBCCEE010000286.1, on the reverse strand, counting down.
GGTGTGGGCGAAGCCGAGGGAGCCATAAACGTCCCACGCCTGCAGCGGGCGGTAGGTGAAGTCGATCTCCATACCGTAGATCTCCGACTCACCGGCGTTGACGGTCAGGAAGTCGAACGCACTGGCGCTCTGCTGGATGCTCACCTGCTGATCGATCCAGTTGCCGCCGTAGACGTTCGCGTTCAGCGTCAGGCGCCTGTCGGCCACCAGGGAGCGCACGGAAAATTCCACCAGGTCGAGGGTCTCCGGATCGTACTCGTTGAGCCGTCCCACCAGAGTGACGGCCGCGCCGCCGGCCCGATAGCCCCGCTTGTAGAACAACGACGCGGTGGTGTTGTCGTTGACCTCGTAGCTGACGCCGAGCTCGGGCAGCACCTCGTCGTAGTCGGTCTCCGTGTCGTTGACGGTAGTGCCAGCCTGGGCGAGCAGCGTAGTGTTGACCAGCGCGATCAGGGAGCTGAGCGGCTGCGGGAACAGCGCTGGATTCGGCAGCTGCGCGACGGATTCTGGCGCGGGCACGGTGCTCACCGCTTCGAAAACATCCAGCTCCTCGCGATCCCAGCGCAGGCCGGCGAAGGCCCGCCAGCGGTCCGAGAACTGCCAGTCCCAGTGGCCGAAGAGAGCAAAATTGCTGGTGACGATGTCGAAGGGTGTATCCAGGGTGATACCGACCGTCTCGGGATAGAAAGGCAGCAGGAGGCTCGGAACGCCGAGCTCTGCGGCGGTCACGTTGACCTGGCCAAAGGTCTCGCCGACGATGTCGACCTCGGTGTAGTAAAGCCCCAGGACGCCACGGCTGTCCTCGCCGGCGAACTCGAAGCGGACATCCTGGGCCCAGTTCTTGTCGGCGGAGTCGCGGGTGGAAAAGGAATTGCCACCGCCCGGCCCGGTATCGTTGTCGCCGGTCTGGAAGTAATCGGAATCGAGCACCGAGGTGATCGAGCGCAACGCCCAGCGATCGCTCAGGTCCCAGCGCAGGTCGGCGGAAAGCACGATGGTCTCGTTTTCGACCAGGGAGTCGATGTTGGAGGCGTTGATTCGATTGGGGCCCTCGGCCAGATCGACGTTGTCGTCGCCCCGGCTGGTCTCGCCGTATTGGGCGGTCAACAGCAGGCTGAAGTTGCTCGCCGACTCAGGCTGATAGAGGTACTTGCCGCGCAGAGTCAGGTACTCGCGGGCGTCGAAATCATCCTCGCCGAGGGTGGGATTGGTAATGAAGCCGTCGCTGTTCCAGGACTCGACCGTGAAGCGGAAGGCCGAGTGCTCGCCCGCAGGGACGTTCACCATACCCGCCACATCCCAAGTCGCTTCCTCCGCCAAACCGAAGCGCCAACGACTCTCGTTCGTGAACACCGGCTCCTTGGTGGTGAGCACGATGGCGCCGGCCAGTGCGTTGCGCCCGACATTGGTCGTCTGCGGACCGCGCAGGATCTCAACCTGATTCACGTCCCACAGCTGAGTCGGGCCGACCCGCTTGGCGAGGCCGGTCAGCGCCACGCCGTCGACGTAGTAGCTGCCCAGCTCACCGATGCCGCCGGTACCGACGCTGGTGTGATTGATGCCGCGGATCCCAAAGCCCTCGCCGTTG
>JBCCEE010000285.1:0-11066 GCA_039030415.1 Acidobacteriota bacterium | reverse complement strand
CGGTGGAACCCGCCTCGCCGGCTCAGCCCTAGAGCCGGCGGCGGAACGCTCTGTATGTCGCTCTTCGACCGCTTGATCGTCACGACGCTGCCCGTCGTGCCGAAGTTCATCGTCGGAAGGGTCGCCGCCCGCTCCGTGGCGGGGGAAACTCGAGACGACGCCATCCGGACGGTTCGCGAGCTCGAAGCCGAAGGGGCGATGGCGACGCTCGATCTGCTCGGTGAGGAGATCACCGAGCGCGCTGCCGCCACCGCCGCGCTCGAAGAGTACCTGCAGCTGGCGCAGCGGATTCGCGACGAGAAGCTCGACAACTGCTACATCTCGGTCAAGCCGACCCAGATGGGTCTGGCGATCGACCAGGAATTCTGCCGGCAGAATCTCGAGCGGTTGGTGAGCGCGGCCGCCGAAGGCGGCACCTTCGTGCGGCTCGACATGGAAGACCGCACGACCACCGACGCCACCATCGAGATCTACCGCGGCCTGAAGGAGCGCTACGGTTCGGTTGGCACCGTTTTCCAGGCCTACATGCGTCGGACCCTACGCGACATCAGCGAGCTGCCCGACGAGGGTGCCAACATTCGCCTGTGCAAGGGCATCTACATCGAGCCGCGGGCGGTGGCCTGGAAGGGCTACGAGACCGTCCGCTACAACTTCATCAAAGCGCTCGAGAAGCTGTTCGATCAAGGGGTCTACGTCGGCATCGCCACCCACGACGAGTATCTGGTGTGTGCCGCGGTAGCGCTGATCGATCGTCTCGGTCTGGATCGCGACCGCTACGAGTTCCAGATGTTGCTCGGGGTCGAACCCGAGCTGCGTCGTATTTTGCTCGCCGAGGGGCATCGGCTCCGGGTATATGTTCCCTACGGCAAAGACTGGTACCTTTACTCGGTGCGGCGGCTGCGGGAGAACCCGAAGATCGCAGGCTATGTCCTACGCGCCCTGCTGCGCGGCGAGTAGTTCCGGCCGGTTTTCCCACCGGTCATTCCTCACCGGGGGTTCCCGCCGGCGAGCTCCCGCTGGATTTTAGGAGTCAAGTTCGATGGAAGATTTGAAGATTCGCCGGCTGGCGGTAATCGGGGCGGGCAAGATGGGGGAGGCCTTGGTGTCGTCCCTGGTCGGTTCTGGCGTGATCAAAGCCGGAAACGTGGTGGCGACCGCCAGGCACCGCGAAAGCCTGGAGCGCTTCGAGCGCAACTTTGGCATCGAGACTACGCTCGACAACCGCCAGGCGGTGGACTCTGCTGAGGTGATCTTGCTGTGCGTCAAGCCGCAGGTGGCTCAGACTGTGATCGAGGAGGTCAACGACCTGCTCGGGCCCGATCAGGTTCTGCTGTCGATCATCGCAGGGCTGACCACGCGGATGATGGACGAGCAGCTCGACAACAACGTACCGGTGGTCCGGGCGATGCCCAACACGCCGAGTCGCATCGGCAGCGGTATGACCGCGGTCTGCGGCGGCCGCTGGGCAAAGCCAGAGCACGTCGAAATGGGGCGGGCACTGTTCTCCCGCGTTGGCCGCAGCCTGATCCTCGATGAGAAGTATTTCGACGCGGTCACCGGTGTCTCGGGCAGCGGGCCGGCCTTCATCTACGTCGTGATCGAGGCGATGGCGGAAGGCGGCGTCAAAATGGGTTTGCCGCGCAACGTGGCGACCGAGCTCGCGGCCCAGACCTGCCTCGGTGCGGCGCAGATGGTGATCGAGAAGGGAGCCCACCCGGCGCTGCTCAAGGACGAGGTCACGACCCCCGCGGGGTGTACCGTCGACGGCCTGCTCAAGCTCGAGGAAGGCGGCTTGCGAGTGACTCTCATCAAGGCGATCGTCGAAGCTGGACGCCGCGCAGGAGAGCTGGTTGATGACTGAACCGGTATCGCCGGCGCCCAGCAACCGGCGGTCCCGGAGCGCCCGAGCAGCCCTGGCACGACGCCGATTGCGCGTCGTGCTGATCCAGATTCGTGGCATGCCTGAAGCCAAGCACCACGAGCAGCGCTGCATCCTGGAGTGCACTGGGCTGGCGCAAGAGCAGCTCGAGCCCTGGAGCGTCCTGGACCAGCCCGAGATCCGTTGGCACGACCTCAGCCAAGCCGATGCCATCATCATCGGTGGCTCGGGGGATCACTCGGTGACCCGGGATTATCCCTTCACGCCGTGGCTGGAAGAGGTGGTACAGAGCGCCGTAGCTCATCGCAAGCCCCTGTTTGGCATCTGCTGGGGCCATCACATGCTGGCTCGCGCCCTCGGCGGTCGAGTCGTTACCGATCCCGAGCGGGAAGAGGTTGGCACCTACGAAGTGGAGCTGACTTCAGAAGGGCGAGACGACGCGTTGTTCAGCGGATTCGCGAGCCGGTTCGATGCCAATCTCGTGCATCACGACAGCATCGCCGAGCTGCCGGCCGGTTTCCGCGAGCTTGCGGCAACCCAGGGCTGCCCGCTGCAGACGATCAAGCTCGACGATGCACCGGTTTACGGAACGCAATTTCACGGCGAGATGACGCCCGAGCAGCTGCGCCGTCGGCTGCTGATGTACCGTGGGTACTACCTCGAAAGCGACGAGCAGACCGCTGAAGTCGCGGACCAGTTGCGCCCGACGGACGAGGCCAACGGGCTGCTGCGTCGCTTCCTCGAGCTCTACACCTGATCCAGCGCTGGACCCAGCTCCGGGCGTTGCCGATGACTTTGGGCGACGTCCCTTCTCGATGACTCTGGGAGTGATTTCTCGCACCCGTACGGGAGCGCTCCTGGCGGTTCTCGAAGGCCGCGGGCCGGGGCAGCTCGAGCTGGGGGCTCGTTGACCCCTCGATGAGGCGGCTGGTAGCATGATTTTCGTTTCGGAGATCACCCCGGACGCTGAAGACGTCGAGCGCGTCGCGGTGCTCGAGGCGCTGAAGATCGCACCGTATCAAGGTCGCGAACGAGCACGAATCGATGAGGCAGCCCGGCCTCGGAGTGGATGGCATTGAATCGAGATTCCAAGACTGATGAAACTACCGTAGATCTCGATTCGGTCCTCGAGATGGAGCGGACGGCGCTCGCCGATCCGTTGCCGCTGGACAGCAATTTATCGGGCCGGCAGCCCGTCGAGGCCAACATCATCCTGATCGCGCATCCTCACAATGAGATGCTCGGCACGCGCTATCGTTTGCCGCCTCACAGCCGGCTGTCGATCGGCCGTTCTTCGGCCGCTGACATCAGCATGCCGGAGGTCCAATCGCTGTCGCGCCACCATGCTCGGCTAAACCATCGCGGCGCGGTCGTCGAGGTTGAAGATCTACGCTCCACCAACGGCACCTACGTCAACGATATGCGGGCCAAGGCGCCTCAGGCGTTGCGCAGCGGAGATCGTTTTCAGCTCGGTGCAGCGCACTTCAAGTTTCTCCATGAGCAGGATCCCGAGCACGCCTACCATGAGGCGATCTATCACCTGGTGATGACGGATGGTCTGACGCAGATCTACAACAAGCGCAAGCTCGACGAAGAGCTGTCGCGCGAGCTGGCGCGAGCCATGCGTCATCAGCGTCCCCTGAGCCTCATCCTTTTCGACATCGACCATTTCAAAGAGGTCAACGACACGTTCGGTCATTTGTGCGGCGACTATGTGCTGCAGAAGATCGCCCGGATGACCACCGAGCGCCTGCGTCCGGAGCAGGTCTTTGCGCGCGCGGGTGGAGAAGAGTTCGTGATCTTGAGCCCCGAGATGGCGCTCGAAGGTGCGCTCGAGCTGGCAGAAAAGCTGCGGGGACAGTTCGAAGCCGCGACCTTCAGCTACACCGAAGTGGACGTCAACATCACCTGCTCCTTCGGCGTCGCGACCCTGCGTCCAGGCATCGAGCGCGCCGAAGACCTCTACGACACCGCTGACCGGGCGATGTACATGTCGAAGAGCGCGGGCCGCAACCGCGTCACCTGCGCCGCACCCCCGAGCTAGCCCAGCTAGCTGGCTCGTTGATCGCGGCAGTGACAGCCGCGAGACGGGCGATTCTTTTGCTAGACTGCCGCTCTCTCGCCGGCCGCTGCCGTGCTCTGGCGACGAGTCCCTGAAATCCACTTGGAATCGACGCCCGCCGTGCTGCGTGACCTTCACATCCGCAATCTTGCCGTGCTCGAAGAAGCTTCGATCGAGCTCGGGAGCGGCTTCAACGTACTCAGCGGTGAAACCGGCGCGGGCAAGTCGATCGTGGTCGATTCGCTGGCGCTGCTGTCGGGCGTGCGGGCTTCGAGCGAGCTGATCCGCACCGGCGCCGATTCGTTGACGGTGACCGGCTTCTTCGATCCCGACCGCGCCTGCCGCAAACTGCTGCAGGCCGCCGGTATCGAGCTGGAAGCTGACGTCCAGCCAGAAGACGGTGTCGAGTCGGAAGACAGTGAGCTGGTGATCCGTCGCGAGGTATCGCGCAGCGGTCGCAACCGCGTGTTCGTCAATGACCGGCCTGTCACCCTCAAGCTGCTGGGAGAGATCGCGCCCTACCTGATCCGCATCCACGGCCAGCGCGAGGAGCTGGGCCTGGTCGCGCCCGAGCTGCAGCGAACCTGGCTCGATCTGTGCGGCAAGAGTGAAGCCGAGAAGCTGCTGCGTCGAGTTGCCGCGGCCTACGCCAACTACCGCACGGCAGCGGAGCGCTTGGAGCGGCTCTCCGGGGATGATCGCTCACGCCACGAGCGCATCGACTTTCTGCGCTTCCAGCTCGCCGAGCTCGACGAAGCCGAGCTCGAGCTCGGCGAAGAGGACGACCTGCGTCGAGAGCGCGAGGTGCTGCGTCACTCCGAGGCCATCCGGCAGGCGCTCCTGACCGCCAGCGATCAGCTGTTCGATCGTGAGGGCGCGGCCTACGACCAGATCAATCGATCGCGCCAGGCCTTACAAGACGTCGAGGCCTGGGAGCCCGAAGCCGCCGGCTGGGTCAAAGAGCTCGACGAGCTCGCGATCCGTCTCAGCGAGCTCGAAACCGGGGTGCGTCACCGTCTCGATGCCGTGGAGGCAGATCCTCGTCGCCTCGATGCGATCGAAGAGCGCCTGGTGACCCTGGAGCGGCTGTTTCGCAAACATGGTGCGACCAGTGCCGAAACCCTGGAGCGTCGCGCCGCGCTGGCGGCCGAGCTCGCCGAGCTCGAGGGCGACGAGAGCACCTTGGCCGAGGTCGAAGAGCAGGTGCAGCAAGCGCTCGCGAGCTACCGTGAGGCCGCCGCGGCCCTGTCCGAAGGGCGTCGCAAGTGGGCCGAGCAGTTGGCGCGGCGCGTGCGCAAAGAGCTGCGAGACATGGCGCTCGAGAAGGCCCGGTTCGCCGTCCGCCTCGACCGTCGGCGGCGGGCCGAAAGCGCCCTGCAGGTGGCGGGGGAAGGCGTCGAGTTCGGCGTCCACGGCTACGACCATGTCGTCTTCGTCTTCTCACCCAATCCCGGTGAGGAGCTCGGGCCGCTCGACAAAGTCGCCTCCGGTGGTGAGCTGTCGCGCCTCTATTTGGCGGTACAGCTGGCGACCCGCAGCGGCGCCAAGACCGCTGGTCCCGTGACCCTGGTCTTCGACGAGGTCGACAGCGGTATCGGCGGCGGCGAAGCGGCCAAGGTCGGCGGCAAACTGAAGCGCCTGGCACGCGGCGGCCAGATCCTTGCGGTGACCCACCTGCCGCAGGTCGCAAGCTGCGCCGACATCCACTTCAAGGTTTCCAAGCAGGTCCGCAAGGGGCGCACCCACACTCGGCTGCAGCAGCTCTCAGAAGACCAGCGCGTCGACGAAGTGGCGCGTATGTTGGCCGGTAGTGAAGTGACCGATCTCTCCCGCTCCCACGCCCGCGAGCTGATCGTGGGAGCCGGCGGGTGACGGCGCCCGGGCGGCTCCAGCGCTGGCGTTGGGGAGAGCCGGTCGACGGCTTGCGCCGGCTACTCGAGAACGGTGGCGTGCTGGCGATCCCCAGCGAGTCGAGCTATGGCTTGGCAGCCGATCCCCGCAGCGCCGCGGGGGTCGCGGCGATCTTCGAGCTCAAGGGGCGGCAAGGTGACCAGGCGTTGCCGGTGGTGGCCGCGGATCTCGACCAGATCATAGCGCTCGGCGTCGACCCCGGGTTACCGCAGCTCACCACCCTGGACCGCATATGGCCAGCTGCGCTGACCGCGGTGCTACCGATCGCTCGGCCATTGGCGGCGGCTGCCGGCCATGCGACCCTGGCGCTGCGCATTCCAGCCCATCGACGCTTGTGCGGATTGCTCGCGGATTTAGGATTCGCGTTGACGGCGACGAGCGCCAACCGTTCTGGCGAGCCGCCGATCCTAGACCCTCAGCATCTCGAGTCCTTCCTCCAGCCTTCTATCCAACGACTACCGTTCGACGTCAGCGGAATCGCGATCGTCGACGACGGCATACTGCCCGGCGGCCCGCCTTCGACGCTCGTGCGTTGGGATCCGACACCTGCCGGCTCCCCCGATCAAACTCCGATGCCTCACATTTTGCGCCAGGGCGCTTATCCCGAGCGCTTGGTTCGACAGCTGACGGAGCCACCAGCGCCGGCTGAACAGTCGACGGCTGCCGGTGAGCACCGGGCGCCAGACGGAGCGCAGTCATGAAGACATTTCCCAACCGTTCCATTGGGTGCGGCTGGCTCGTTGCAGCCACGCTGGCAGCGGTCTCGAGCCAAGCCACCCAAGCCGAAACGCCAGCCAAACCGACGGTCGCGCCGGAAATGGTCGAGACCATAAAGCCCGAGGAGCTGGTGCGGGGTCAGAAGGGCTATGGCCTGTCGGTTTTCGCTGGTAGCGAGCCGGAGCGGTTCGAGGTCGAGATGCTCGGCGTGATTCGTAACTCGACGCCCCAGCTGAGCTACATCATGGCCCGTCTCAAAGGCAAAGACCTCGAGCGCAGCGGCGTCGTCGCCGGTATGAGCGGAAGTCCGGTGTACTTCGACGGCCGTCTGGCCGGTGCGGTGGCGTTCAGCTACAACTTCAGCCTGGATGCCATCGCTGGCATCACGCCGATCGCAGCGATGCGTCAGATTTCTGGACTGCCCGCAGGCTCGGCACCTCGCGCCGCCGGCGATGCAGATCTGCAGCTCGAGCTCGAAGAGCTGCTGAAGCCTCGGCTGACGGTCGAAGACCTGGGCCGGCAGCTGGCGAGCTGGGTGCCGACCGCCCAGAACGGCGCGCGCTCGAGCGTGCAGTGGACCGCTTCGGGTTTTGGCGATTCCGCGATGACGCTGCTGCGCGGCTCTCTCGGGGACGTCAGCCCACTCGCCGCTTCGGGAGGCGGCAGCTCTGGAGATCTCGAGCCCGCGGATCTGCAGCCGGGCAGCGCGGTCGCAGCCCTACTGGTTCAGGGTGACTTGAATCTGGCCGCCCACGGCACGATCACCGATCGCGACGGTGACGAGATTCTTGCGTTCGGCCACCCGATGTTCTCGCTCGGGCCGATCAACCTGCCGCTGGCCTCTTCCGAGGTGATCACCGTCATCGCCAACGCCGCCAGCTCCTTCAAGGTCTCCAACGCAGGGCCGATGATCGGCGCGTTCGACCAGGACCGCGAGGCGGGCATCCGGGGCTTTCTCGGCCGATCAGCTCCCACCACACCGCTGACCGTGCGCCTGCGCGGGCTGGCTGAGCGCGACTATCGCATGGAGATCTCCGATCTGCCGCAGATGCGGCCGGTGTTGATCGCAATCTCGGCGCTCGGAGCTGTCAACTCCGGCAGCACTGCAGGCGGATTTCAGGGGCTCGACGTCGAGGCGCGCCTCGCCCTGCGCGATCGGCCCGAGCTGGTCGTTCGCCAGAGTTTCGACGGCGATCAGGCGGCGACGGACGCCGTCATCTTTCTGTTGAGCTACGCGGCTTACCTCGAGTTCAATGCCTTCGAGGAAGTCGATATCGAGTCGGTGGAGATCGAGATCGACCAGGTCGGCCTACCGCGGACCGCCACGTTGACGTCAGCCCATGCCCGGCGGACCCGGGTCGAGCCTGGCGACAAGGTGCCGGTCATTCTCGAGCTGCAGGCCTATCGCGGCGAGACGTTTCGCCAGGAGGTCGAGGTCGCCGTGCCAGACGACACTCCGGCCGGCACCTATATCGCTCTGATCGGCGACGGCACGAGCATGGATGCCGCCCGCCTGACGTTCGAGCAGCGCCAGCCGCAGACGCTCGACCAAGCGCTCGACCTGCTGCGCTCCTTCCATTCTCGGCGGGACCTGATGGTTCTGGGGCTGGTGCCCAAGCCCGGGTTGGCGGTCGGTGGCGAAGTGCTGCGCGATCTGCCGGCTTCGATGCGGTCGATCTTCGCTGCCGGGGGGCGCTCCGCCGGTAGCGCGCTGTGGCTAGATATTGTGTCCGAGAGCCAGCAGACCCTGGAGCGGCCCATCAACGGTTTGGTACGGATCGATCTCGAGGTGCGGCGGCCACCGCTTTGAAGCGCGCCGTGGCCTGGCAGGAGCAGGTGATGACTATGCGAGGAGCAGCTGTGAGCGGGAGAAGACTGATCGCTCTGTGGAGTTTGTGGCTGGTATCCACCGTGGGTGCCGCCGAAGTCAAGATCTTTCGGAGCGAGTCGCGTGAAGCGGCGCTCGCCGGAACGCGCGAGGGGCTGAGCGTCTCGCCGGACGGGACCCTGGCGCTGGCCCGCAGCCTCGAGCGTTTGGCTTCGATCGACGAACCCTTCGTCTTCGCCGCCGCCGGCCACCGGCGGGGCTGGGTGGTTGGCACCGGTAACTCGGGCAAGGTTCTGCAGATCGACCGCGACGGCGAAGTGAGCGAGCTGCTGGCGGCCGACGAGCCCGAAGTCTTTGCGGTGTGGGCGGACGATGACGGTACCGCCCTGGCCGGCACGTCGCCGCAGGGCGCGGTCTATCGCATTCGAGACGGCGAGTCGGAAGTCCTCTTCAAGGCCGAAGAAAACTACATCTGGGATCTCGAACGGGACGGTCAGGGGCGTTTGCTCGTGGCCACCGGGCTCCGCGGTCGGCTCTATCGAGTCGATGAGCAAGGTAACGCCGAGGTGCTTTACGAGAGCCCGGACAGTCATGTGCGAGCCATCGCGGTGCAGCCCGATGGCGGCATCCTGCTCGGCACCGCCGGTCAGGGGCTGATCGTTCGCCTCGCCCCGGACGGTACGGCCGAGACGCTCCACGACGCCAGCCACCCCGAGGTCTTGAGCGTCGTCACGACGCCCGGTGGCAAAGCCTATGCGGCGCTACTGGCGTCTGAAGCGAGTTTTGTCGACCTGTCTTCCAGCAGCTCGAAGAGTGAAGAGGCGAACGAGGACTCGAGCAGCGGATCCGCGACGGTGGTGGAGTCGAGTGCCGATACGGTCGGCACTCGCAGCTCCAGCTTCAGCGGACCGCGCAGCATCATCCTCGAGATCTCGTCCGAGGGTGACGTCGAGCAGCTGATCGAATTCCAGAGCGAAACGGTGCACGCTCTGCTGTGGCAAGACGATGAGCTGTGGATCGGCACCGGCCAGGAAGGCAAACTCTACCGGTGGCGCGAGCGTCAGCTGATTCAGGAGACGATGCTCGAAGAGCGTCAGATCGTGGCGCTGGTGGCGGGGCCGGCCGGAGCCGCGGCGGTGACCTCCAACGCTGCGGCGATCTATGGTTTCGGCTCCGGGGAGGTGGGCAGCGGCACGTTCACGAGCTCGGTGCTCGACAGCTCCCAGGTCGCCCGCTTCGGCTCGTTCCGCTGGCAGGGGAGACTATCGCAAGGGGCCAAGGTTGGGCTGAGCTTCCGCAGCGGCATGAGTGCCACCCCAGACGCCACCTGGACTGACTGGACTGCCGGAGGCAAGGCGACATGCCTGGACTGTGACGGCGATTTCGGACGCGGCCAGGAGGTTGGCCTCGGTGGGCTCGCGCACGGTCGCTACGTGCAGTGGCGAGCCCGCCTGGAGCGGGGCGCGAGCGAGGGGCCCGAGCTCGACAGCTCGGAGCTCACCTACCGTCAGGAGAATCTGGCGCCCAAGGTCGAGTCTCTCGAAGTGCTCGATCCCGGGGAGATCCTGGTGCCGACCAGCTTCAATCCGCAGAGTCAGACCTTCGAGCCGTGGAGCCCCAACCGCGACGGAATCTTCACCACTCTGCGCTTCGATAAACCCAAGAACGGCGACGGGCGCACGAAGAGCCTGTGGAAGAAGGGATACCGCACTCTGCGCTGGAGCGCCAAGGACGGCAACGAAGACGAGCTCTGGTTTCAGCTCGAGTTCCGCCGAGACGACACGGCTGACGAATGGCTGCCGATGGCCAAGGAGATCAAGGAGAGTCGCTACGGTTTCGACGCGACCGTTTTGCCGGATGGGATTTACCGATTTCGCCTGACCGCTAGCGACGGTCGCCAGCGCCTGGCGACCGAAGCGCTGGCTGACACCAAGGTCAGCGATTCGGTGGTGGTCGATCACACGCCGCCCGAGCTGGCGTCAATGACTCGCCGCAGCGGTGCCCTGGAGCTCGAGCTGGTCGACGAGCTGTCGCCTCTGCGCCGCATCGCGCTCAGCGTCGACGCGTCGCCATGGCGGTCTCTACCGGTGGCTGATGGGCTACTCGACGGCCGTCGCGAGCGGCTGAAGATCGAGGTGCCACAAGGGGCCCAGCTGGTTCTCCTGAGAGTCGGCGACGCTGCACACAACGTGGTAACCTTCAACCTGTCTGCGGAGAACAACGAGTAAAGAAAAACGTCACCCACAAAGGAGTCGGGTGAGTCGTGAGCTCTCATTCATCGCAACCCAGCGCATCGCAAGCCGGCGCATCGCAAGCCGGCGCATCGCAAGCTACTGCCTCGCAAGCTACTGCCTCGCAGCCCTCAGCCTCGCAGTCCACCGCGCAGCCTAGGATTGCCGCTTATCCCGGGTCTTTTGATCCGGTGCACAACGGCCACGTCGATATCATCGAGCGTGGTGGTCCCATCTTTGACGAGGTTGTCGTGGCGGTGCTCAACAACACGTCCAAGGCACCGCTGTTCTCGACCGAGGAGCGGGTCGAGATCCTGCGGGAAGTCCTCGCTGACCACCCGCGCTGCCGGGTCGAGAGCTTCAGCGGATTGCTGGTCGACTTCATGCGCAAGATCGGGGCTCGCACCATTGTGCGTGGGTTGCGGGCGGTCTCGGACT
>JBCCEE010000284.1:0-11083 GCA_039030415.1 Acidobacteriota bacterium | reverse complement strand
GGGCTCGATGCATAGGTCAAGAGCTGCGCCTTGAGCTTGACCTTGAGGTGGCGCCGGGTGGCCTGCCGAAAGCGATCGGCCTCGAACTCCTCCATGCCGAACGCTTTGACCACTCGATGGCCGCGCACCGCCTCCGCCACCAGATTCGAGATCTCCGCCAGCCGCTCCTGGCTGCGATGACTGGTCTTGCGCATGCCTTTGCCGAAGCGGACGATCGGATAGAACACCGCCGGCACGAGCACCAGACAGACCAGAGCGAGCTGAAAGTGCGTCGAGAGCAAAAACCAGATCAGCAGCAGCAGCGTCAAGCTCTGCTGGAAGAGGTCGAGCAGCCGATTGGTGATTGCATTCTGCATCACCGAGATATCGTTGCCTACCCGGCTGATCAGCTCGCCCGAAGGGTGTCGGGAATAGAAACTCGAAGACTGCCTGAGGATGCGCCGATAGAGATCGTTGCGCAGGTCATTGGTGGCGCCTAGCCCGATGATCTGAAACAGGTAGCCGTTGGCGAAGGCCGCCAGGCTACGCAGCAAGAACACTGCGATGAATACCGCTGGGATAAACCATACGGCCTCACTCGAGTCGATGCCGAACGCCGCTTCCAGCCGCTCCAGTTGGGATTCGAAGAAGGCGTCGAGATCGATCTGAAAGCCGAACGTCTGCTCCATCCAGCCGGGCTCTTCCTCTTCCGCTTCCTCCTCTGTGAGCGCGAGCGCCGCCACCCCCTCGAGATCGCCACGATCGGCCTGGATCACCTCGGACAGGATGGGACGGAACAGTGCCAGCAGCGTCACGGTCGAAACCGCGAACACCGCGGTAGCGGCCAGCGCAAGGATTGCCAGCGGCGCGTAGTGGCGGAAGTACCGCCACAGAAACGGCCCGAGTCGCGCCGTCTTGCGATCGGTTTGCGGGCGATCCAGGTGATCCGGCAAAGCGGATGGATCGCCGCTCATGGACCGGGGACGGGCGGCCCTGACGGGAAGAAGTACATCAACCAGGCCAGCGCCAGACCACCGCCGACCATGGAGAGAAAAATCCTGAGAAACAGACGCGTCTGGTCTCGCCAGGAGCGCCGCCAAAGCAACGCAAAGAAGGCGCTGACGATGGCCGCGTAGACCGACATGAGGAAGAAGTGCGACATGGTGAGGTCCGCCAGCTCAGTCCTTCTGTCCTTCGGCGATATCCCAGCTATCCAGCACCAGCAGGAGGTTCATCACCCCTGCGGTCACGATGAACGCACTTCCGTACTCATAGCCGGCAGCCGCAACCGTTCCCTGGTAGCCAACAAGGTAGTGCAGACAGAGATACGGTAGGCCGCTTCCCAAGCAGCCCAAGGTCTTGAGGATATCTAGGGGAGCCCCAGAAAAATGCCAGGGCAGGCGGCCTTCCAAACTGACGCCGACGGCGAGAGCGGCCAGCACCAAGACGAGGAACGCCAAGGCGCGGCGCCACTTTCCTAGATACAAGTGGCCACCGCCCGGCACCAGCCAAGCGACCAGCGCGGCGAGGTAAGGATTCCCTAGCTTCGCCGGCTCGGCGGCGTCGGGTGAACCAGACAAAACGCTGTTCCCAACCCGGGTCAGGAGTTCAAGAGCCCTTTGAGCTCCTTGCCGGGCTTGAAATAAGGAATGCGTTTCGCCGGAACTTCTACCTGGGCTCCGGTTTTGGGATTGCGCCCGATCCGTGGACCGCGGTTGCGGATGCGAAAGCTTCCGAAACCGCGTAGCTCGATCTTGGAGCCGAGTCGAAGTGATTCGACAATGCTCTCGAAGACGGTGTTGACGATGATCTCAGCATGCTTCTTGGTCAGCTGCGTCATGCCGGCAACTTCTTCTACCAGCTCGGCCTTGGTCATAGCGTCACGGACGGGCACAGTCTTTCCCTCCACCCTCGGTTCTCGTTTCAAGACGAAAGCTCGTGCTAGGAGCCTTCCTTCTCTTTCTCTTCGTCGGCCTCGGCGTCATCCGCGTCAGCAGCGTCTTCAGCCGCTGCCTCTTCGGCTGGCGCCTCTTCGGCGGCCGCCTCCTCAGTGGCCTCGTCAGCGGCTTCCTCCGCCGCTTCAGCAGCCTCTTCGGCCACTTCCTCGGCAGCCTCTTCGGCCACTTCCTCAGCAGCCTCTTCAGCCACTTCCTCGGCAGCCTCTTCGGCCACTTCCTCAGCAGCCTCTTCAGCCACTTCCTCAGCAGCCTCTTCGACTACTTCCTCAGCAGCCTCTTCGACCGCTTCCTCAGCTTCCGGCATCAAGCCGCTCTTGGCGAGCCGCTCGGCCTCGAGCTCTTCGATCTCGTGCGCCTCTGGCTGAGGTACACCGCGCATCGTCAGGCCGACCTTCTTGTCGTCCTCTTCGATACGCAGGATACGCGCCGAGACCCACTCGCCGACCGCGAAGTGATCTTCCAGCTTGCCGCCGGGGAGATCAATCTCGCTGATGTGGGCCAAGCCTTCCAGGCCCTGGTAGATGTCGATGAAGAGACCGAAGTCGGTGACGTTGACGACCTTGCCGTCGAGGGTATCGCCAACGTGGTACTCGCTGGTGAAGTTGTCCCACTCGTTGGGCAGGAACTCCTTGATAGACAGCGAGACGCGCTGGTTGCCGACGTCGATGTTGGTGATCCGAGCCTTGACCTGATCGCCCTTCTTGAGCACTTCACTCGGGTGCTTGACCCGCTTGGTCCAGCTCATGTCGGAGACGTGGATCAGACCGTCGATATCCTCGGTGATCTCGACGAAGGCGCCGAACTCGGTGAGGTTGCGCACCTTGCCGTCGATGATGCTGCCGACCGGGAACGAATCCGCCAGCTCTTCCCACGGATTGCGCTCGGTCTGACGGAGCGACAGGCTGATGCGCCGATTGCCCATGTCGAGCTCGGAGACGATCGCCTGCACCTCGTCGCCGACGCTGAGCAGCTTCGACGGGTTGACGACCTTCTTGGTCCACGACATTTCGCTGACGTGAATCAGGCCTTCGACGCCCTCTTCGATCTCGACGAACGCACCGTAGTCGACCAGGCTCACCACCTTGCCGTCGACCCGCGAGCCGATCGGGTACTTCTTGTCGACCAGCGTCCAAGGATCCTCGGTGCGCTGCTTGTAGCCCAGCGACACACGCTCGGTCTCGGGATCGAACTTGAGGATCACGATCTCGACGTCGTCGCCGACCGAGAAGTGCTCGGACGGATGATTGACGCGGCCCCAGGAGATATCGGTGATGTGCAGCAGGCCGTCGATGCCACCGAGGTCGATGAACACACCATAGTCGGTGATGTTCTTGACCACGCCGGGCAAACGGGCGCCTTCGATCAGCTTCTCCAGGGTCTCGGCCTTCTTCTTGGCGAATTCCTTCTCGAGCACGGCCTTGCGCGACAACACGATGTTGTTGCGGCGGCGATCCAGGCTGATGACCTTGAACTCGAGCTCGCTGCCACGCAGCGATTCGAGATGCTTGACGGGTTTGATGTCGACCAGCGATCCGGGCAGGAATGCCCGCAGTCCGACATCGACCGTGAGGCCGCCTTTGATGCGATCGATGACCCGGCCGGTGATGATCAGCCCATCCTTGTAGGCTTTCTCGATCTCCTGCCAGATCCGCATCCGCTCGGCTTTGATCTTGGAGAGCAGTACGTGGCCTTCGAGATCCTCAGTCTTCTCGAGCAAAACCTCGACGTCGTCGCCAACAGAAATATTGATCTCGCCGGCGGCGTCGGCGAATTCCCCGATCGGAATCAATCCCTCGGACTTGTATCCAACATCCACCACGACCTCGCTAGAGGTGACTTCGACCACTACGCCAGTGACGATCTCACCTTCTTCGAGGTGACGCATGCTCTCATCGTAGAGGGCGACGAGCTGCTCGTAGTCCAGCTCGGAATCGTCGACCGGCAACATGCCGGCCTCAGTTATCGTCTCGTCGCTCTGTTCTTCCATGCCTCACGAACCTCCTTGTTAACGGGAATCAGGCACACAACGCGCCTGTTACGGACTGCTTGCGGGGTTGAGCTCTCGGAGTGAGTCAGCCGCTTGTGACCTTTGGGATGTGGTCGTCCGCGCGGCTAGGAGTGACGGGATTGGGGAGCGCGCGGTCGAAACAGCGAAGGCGATAAGCTAAGTGATTGAGAACTCGGGCCTTGCAGTATAGGAGGGACGCTTCAGGGTGTCAACTGTTTTCCCGGCCGCGCGCCAGCCGCTCCGGCCTGCCTCCGCCGCTCGCAAATTCGGCCCCGACAAGCCCCCTCAAAGACGCCTCGATCTCCTCCTGCACCGCCGAATCATCCTCGCGCCGCAGCGCCTCCCCCAATGCCCCGCGCGCCCCATCACCACCGATCCGACCGAGCGCCCAGGCGGCGTGGCGCCGCACGGTTGCGGAGTCGTCTGCGAGCGCTGTGGCGAGGGCCGGCACGTAGCGGGAGTCACGCCGGTTGCCCATCGCTACCGCCGCATTGCGGCGCAGGCCTTCGAGCTTCGGCCGCTTCATCGGACTGACCTGAAAGCGCTCTACAAACCCCTCACGATCCAAGGCCAGAAGGCCAGCGAGATCGAGCTCGGCGCGCTGCGGCGGCAGCCGCATCAGCGGATGATCGCCGGCCAGCGGTGTGCCGGAGCGCGGCTTGTCGTTCCACGGGCAGACCTCCTGGCAGATATCGCAGCCGAAAACCCACTCGCCCAGCATGTCGCGCGCCGCCAGCGGCAGATCCCCGCGATGCTCGATCGTCCAATAGCTGATGCAGCGGTTGGAGTCGAGTCGATAGGGTTCTACCAGGGCGTCGGTCGGACACGCCTCGAGACAGCGCGTGCAGTGGCCGCACAGGTCGGCCGGCTCGGCTTGCGACGGGGACCGCGGGCGCCCCGGTCGCTCGGCGACCGCCAGCGGTGGACCGGGCTCGAGCTCGAGGGTGAGCAACAGCTCTCCGAGCAGGAACCAAGATCCCCAATCGCGGTCCAGCAGCTGGGTGTTCTTGGCCTGTACCCCGAGGCCGGCGCGAGCCGCCAGCTCGCGCTCGAGGATCGGTCCGGTATCGACGTAGGGACGGACGCCGCACTCCGGATAGGCTTCGACAATGCGTGCCGCCAGCCGCTTGAGCCGTTTGCCCATCACGTCGTGGTAATCGCGACCGCGGGCATAGCGCGCGACCCTGGGCCACAGATCGCCGGTGGGCTCCTCCTCGCCGGCCAGCGGGTAGTACTGCAGCGCGACGCACAGTGCTGATTTGGCCCCGTCTAGAAGGTGCGCGGGCTGCTCGCGCAGCTCGACTCGACGGGCGATCCACTCCATGCCGGCGTGCTCGCCACGCTGCAGCCAGCGGCGCAGCGCGGCGCCCTGCTCGGAGGGCGTGAGCGGCGCGACGCCAGCGCGATCAAAACCCGCTTCGAGCGCCCACCGCTGCAACCGCTCAGCAGTGCAGCGCGCCGCGCTCATGCTTCGGTCGGCCGCTCGGGCGCTCGCCGCCGTTCGATCTCGGCGACCATACGATCGACCACCTCGGCGATCGTGAGGTCCGACGTGTCGATCGCATGATAGGACGCGTCAAACACCAGCGGTGAAGCCTCGCGACCGCTGTCGCGGGCGTCTCGGGCCTCGATATCGCGCAGCACCTCGGCCAGCTCGGTGCCCTCCCCCGCTGCCACCAGCTCGGCGTGGCGGCGCGCCGCGCGCACCTCGGGCCGGGCGTGCAGAAAGAACTTGTAAGGCGTGTTCGGAAAAACCACCGAGCCTATGTCGCGCCCTTCGACCACCGCGCCATAGCGTTCCGCCGTCCGGCGCTGGACCGTCACCAGCCGCTGGCGAATCTCGGGGTGCACTGAGACCCGCGATGTAGCGTCTGTGACCCGCGGCGTGCGAATGCGCTGGCCGACCGGCTCGCCGGCGAGCAGAACCTCGAAACCGCCGCCGTCCGGCTCCGGGCGAAGCTCGAGCTCGGCAGCAGCGGCCGCCGCCAGCACCGCGTCCCGGTCCTCCAGATCCGTGTCGCGCTCGAGCACCTCGAGCGCCACCGCCCGGTAGGTGGCTCCGGTATCGAGCGTCGGCACCCCCAATCTCTCAGCGACACGCCCCGCGACGGTACTCTTGCCGACTCCGGAGGTGCCGTCGATAGCGACGATCAGCGGAGCCGGCGCCGTCGGCTCAGTCACGCCCACCCCGCTTCGGTCCCCGCCCCGGGCCCTTGCCGCCGCGCTTCGGAGCCCCTCGACGGTCACCACGGCCGCGCGAGCCCGCACCTCCTGCTCCCGAGCGGCCACCGGCGCCAGCGCGGCCACCTGGGCGCCCCTTCTTGGGTGAGGCCGAGCGCCGGCCGCCGCTGGCGGGTTTGGCGGAATCGCCAGTCGGAGCTTTTGGCTTGGCGGCACGCCGCGGCTTGCGCTTGGCGGTCTGCTGACGCAGCTGCTCGACCTCCTGCTCGCTCAGCTCACGCCAACTGCCCCGTGGCAGGCGCGGGTCGGAGACACCGCCAATGGCGACCCGACGCAGACGGCTCACCGGATGACCGATGCGGAAGAACATTTCGCGGATCTGCCGTGTCTTGCCTTCGCCGAGCTTCACCGTCCACCACGAATTGTGCGTGCTCTCTCGTCGGCCGGTTGGCGCCGGCCGCGAGGCCACATAGGCCGGCGCCGTGCGCTTACCGAACATCGGCACTCCCTGGCGCAGACGCTCGATATCGGACTCCTTCGGCCGACCCTTGACCTTGGCTTCATAGGTCTTGACGCAGCCGTAACGCGGATGCGCGATGTGCTGGGCGAGCTCGCCATCGTTGGTCAGGATCAGCAGGCCTTCGGTGTCGTAGTCGAGCCGCCCCACCGGCATCAGGCCTTTGCGCAGCCTCGGCGGCAGCAGGTCGATCACGGTGGCCCGGCCTTCGGGATCCGAGCGCGTCGACACGCACCCGGCGGGCTTGTTGAGCAGCAGGTACTTCGGCTCGTCCACCTGGCCGGCGATCCGCCTGCCGTCGACCTTCACCGCGTCCTCAGCGAGATCGACGCGCTGTCCGAGCGTCGCCATCTGGCCATTGACGGTGATCCGGCCTTCCCGAATCAAGTCTTCCACCTGGCGACGCGAGCCGACGCCGAACCGCGCCAGCACCTTCTGCAGTCGCTCCCCTGCGGGCGGCTTCGTTCCCTGCGGGCTCATGCCTCGACCTCGGCAAGCTGTTTGGCGTTCTCGGCTTCGACGTCCTGCGGGCCATCCTCGGCATCATCCGCGGGCAGCTCGACGGCCGCGGACTCGGCGCTCGCTGAGTCGTCGGAGGATGCCTCTTCAGCGACTGCCTCATCATCAGCGACCGTCGCTTCGCCAGCCTCGGACGGGCCAGCGTCCGTGATGGCGGCGAGCTCTTCGGCTTCCTCGGCGGCGGCGCGCTCGGCTTCGATTGCCTCCGCCTCGGCCTTGTCGAAGGCTTCGTCATCGCGCGCTTCGAGCTCCGCAACCTCGCGGGCGGCGTGCTCCTCGGGATCCGGCCCGGCCTCGTCCGGCCCCGCCACGTCGCCTCCGAACAGCTCCTCGAACTGCTCCAGCGGCGGCAGCTCCTTGAGGCTCCGCAGGCCAAAGTGCTGCAAGAACTCTCGCGTCGTTGCGTAGAGAAAGGGCTTGCCGACGACCTCTTTGCGACCGGAGATGCGAATCAGCCGGCGCTCGAGCAGCTTCTTGAGCACTCCCGACGAGTTGACGCCGCGCAGCTCCTGAATCTCGGGCGCCGTGACCGGCTGGCGATACGCGATGATCGCCAGCGACTCGAGCCCCGGCATGGTCAGCTTGTTGCTGCCGGTGACCTCGAAGAAGCGCCGCAGGTAGGAGTGCAGATCGGGACGCGAGACCAGGCGCAGTCCGCCGGCCGCTTCGTCGATCATCACGCCTCGCGAGCTGTCCTCGCGGTAGCGTTCGATCACCGCTTCGATCGCTTCTGCGGCCATCTCGCGCTCGCCTTCGTCGAACACCTCGAGCAGCTTGCCGCGCGATACGGCGTCGTTGGAGACGAACAGAATCGCCTCGATGACCGCCTCCATATCCCGTCGATCGGTCATCCTTGGATCGCCTCCAGCTCAACGACGTCGAGCTCGCGCGTGGTGCGGTACAGCAGCACCGCGCCCTGGGCCGTCTGATGCAAACGGATCAGGTGCAGGCGAGCCATCTCGAGCACCGCCAGGAAGGCGGCGATAGCTTCGCGACGACACGACAGCAGACGCATGTCCTCGATCAGATCGAACGGCCGGCCGGCCCTCAGCTCATCCATCAGGCGCTCGATCTGCTGGCGCAGGGTGTAGACCTCACCGGGCATCACGATCGGCTCGGGATTCTCACGCTCGAAGCGTTCGAGCACGTGCTTGAAGGTGCGCAGCAGATCGAAGAGCGAGACCTCCCCGAGATCCATCTCTGGCGTGTCGTCTTTGGCAATGCGGCGAATCTCGTCGCTCTGGCGCGGCCACATACCGCGGCGCTGGCTGTCGACCTCGGCCAGGGTTTGGGCCACTTCCTTGAGCCGCCGGTACTCGAGCAGACGCGCCACCAGATCCTCGCGCGGATCTTCCTTGATCTCTTCCCCCTCGAGGGTCTTGGGGTTGGGCAGCAGCATCTTGGACTTGAGGTGGATGAGATACGACGCGGTGTAAATGTAGTCACCTGCGATATCCAGATTCAGCTCCTCCATCAGCTCCAGGTACTCGTGGAACTGATCGCAGACGATAGCCACCGGGATATCGGTGATCTCGACCTTGTTGACCTTGATCAGATGCAGGAGCAGATCGAGCGGGCCTTCGAAGATCGGCAGACGCACCTGCCAGTCTTCGGGCAGTGTGCTCTTGGGAAGCAAGGGACTAGCCATGGGTCAGATCAATATCGGGAAAAGCAGGGGGCAGCGTGCCCGGACGGCCGCTGGCAGGACACGGGTCGACAAGCGCCGATGATAGCAAGAAACGTGCTGGCCCGGCAGCGCGCTCGGCTGGCGTCGATCAGCTGGCGTGAAAGATGGTCTTGATCAGACCGAAGCGCACTTCGTCACCGTCCTTGAATTCTACCGGCAAGCCGGTCTCGACCCGTTCACCGTTGACGAAGGTACCGTTCATGGTGCCGATCTCCTCGCGCACGTAGAAGCGCGAGTCACGGCGGAAGATCTTGGCGTGGCGACGGCTGATGGAGCGCTGCGAGTCAGCCGGAGTGAGGTCGATGTCGGGATTGATGCCGGTGACCGGATCGCGGCGCCCCACCGACGTCTCTTCGCCCGCGGAGAGAAAAAACTCGATGCTCGACGTGTCGTGGACCAGCTTCTCGGTGCCGGTCGTGCGCTCTGGCTGGCCGTCGGAGGTCGGCATCTCGGGCGCTTGACTCTCCTCCGAGCCCAGGGCCTCGCGCAACCGCATGTCCGTCTCGCGCAGCCGGCGGGACAGCTTGCGCATCATGCGCACCGCGATCTCCGGGTTGCGGCGCAGCATCTGATCGAAGGTCGAGCCGTTGATCTCGAGCAGCCGGCAGTGGGTCACCGCCTTGACAGTAGCGGTGCGCGGGAGATCTTCGAGCACCGACATCTCGCCGAAAAAGTCGCCCTGGCCGAGCACCGCGAGCTGCTGCTCTTGATCCTTGTACCGTTTCAGGATGGCGACCTTGCCTTCCTGGACGATATACATCTCGGTGCCGAGATCCCCCTCCTCGAACACCACCTCGTCGGCCGCAAACTCCACCGAGAAATTGGGCGTGCTGGCCTTGGGTTTCGTTGTCTTGAAGACTGGCTTGACCATCAGGAGTCAGTAGCTCGAAGGAAGGTGGCTTGAAGACTGCTTCTCGGGGGACTGCTTCTCGGGGGACTGTTTCTCGTGGGACCGTTTTTACGGGCAGAAGCGTTGCGCTGGTGTCGGTTTGCGTTCCTTGGTGTCTCGAACCGATTCGCCGCTAGCCCAAACCGACCGTCAGCTCACCGGCCGAGGCATCGAGTCGCGCCTGCAAACCCAACGGAAGCGTCAGATTCGGCTCGGCATGACCTGCTGCAAGCCCCCAGGCCAACGGCCACGGAAAACGCATGGCTTCGAACTGAAGCTGTTGGACCAGGGTCGCTTGCGAAGCGCCGATCGATTCACCGTCGTACAGCTCGCAATCGCCCCTCTCCAGGTGACCCGCGACCAACCCTTTCAATTGGCTCAGGTTACCTGACAGCCGCAGGTGGGTCAACATTCGATCGAATCGATACAGCGGCTCTTCGAGGTCTTCGACAAAGAGAATCGCCCCCTCGAAATCCGGCGCGAACGGCGTCCCCAGGGTCGCCGTCAGCATGCTCAGGCAGCCTCCAAGAAGCGGCCCCGCAGCGATCCCCTGCGCAGCGTCTGCACGGACAGCGTAGCTCGCCGGCAGCTCGCCGGCCAGCGCTCCCTGGAAGCTGACCCGCTCTTCCTGGCTCAGCCCGCGCGCCAAGTCCGCCGCCACCATCGGGCCATGGAACGAGACCGTCCCGAGGCGGCTGATGACCTCTAGCAGGAACGGCGTCAGATCCGAATAGCCGACGTAAGCGCGGGGCCGTCGCGCCAGCAGCCGCCAGTCGATATCCGGCAGCACCCGCGTCACGCCATAGCCGCCGCGGGCGAAGACGATCGCGCCCAGGCTGTCGTCACATGCCAGCTCGTGGAAACCATCGAGACGCTGGCGATCGGTGCCGGCGAACAGGCCGCTCTGGGTGCGCAGGTTCGAGGCCTCCACCGGCTCGTAGCCCAGCTCCGCCAGCGCGCTCAGGCCAGCGTCGAGGCGAGCCGGATCGACCTTGCCCGACAGCGCGGCGACGCCGACGCGGTCGCCCGGACGAACCGGCGGTGGCAGCTTGGCGATTGAGATCATGGCGCTGTTGAATTTGTCGAGGGTCGAACCGTGAATTTTCAAAGCTTGGAACGGCGGCTCGGGGTCAAAATGTCGGAGAGCTCGATAAGCCGGATCCTGTACCCCGGCGAGCCGGGGTGACGGTCATTCCTCTACGACCGGCGTTGCCGCCGGCCTCTAGCGACCTACCCGGAGACAGTCGCGGCCGGCTAAGGCCGCGGGCGGAACGGGCGGTCCGCGGGGCTGCCCCCCTATTTGGTCTTGCTTCGCATGGGGTTTACCGTGCCTTCCCCGTCGCCG
>JBCCEE010000283.1:0-11138 GCA_039030415.1 Acidobacteriota bacterium | reverse complement strand
TGGCGAGCAGCGACAGCAGGCAAAACGTGAGAGATCGAATCGTCATTGGCGGGGGTCTCCGGTCATCGTAGGTCATGGAGCTGGCAGGTCACCTTGCTTCGCACCTCGGCAGATTTTTGGCCGCATGAGGCGAGCGAGCGCTAGGTCGGCTCTCAGCCGCGCTGGTTGGGGTATCGGCTCCCTAATTCATAGAGGCGCGATTCGTCCCGGTAAGTGATCACGGGAATGTCGATTCAGCATATGCCTTTCCAGGCCGTGATCTATCCAAGAGGGTGGGCGACGAGATAGCTTAACCGTTTGAAAAAACTCATCCTGGCTTTGCAGGGATCTCAAACTCCCTTCGAACACCAGCGACCGAACTGTCACCGACGACCGACGAGGAGCACGGCGCATGATCTTCGAGATGTCCGACCGGGCCAAGGATATCCACCAGCGGCTGACCGCCTTCATGGACCGCTACGTCTATCCCAACGAGCGTGCCTTTTACGACTGGGTCGACGAAGGCGACCGCTGGCAGGTACCGCCGATGATGGAAGAGCTCAAGCAGGAGGCGCGAGCCGCCGGCCTGTGGAACCTCTTCCTGCCCGAGAGCGATCACGGCGCCGGCTTGTCCAATCTCGACTATGCGCCGCTGTGCGAGGTGATGGGGCGGGTGGTGTTCGCGCCCGAGATCTTCAACTGCTCGGCTCCCGATACTGGCAACATGGAAGTGCTGGTGCGCTACGGCAGTGAGGAGCAGAAGGAGCGCTGGCTGAAGCCGCTGCTGGCCGGTGAGATCCGCTCCTGTTTCGCCATGACCGAGCCCGAGGTCGCGTCTTCGGACGCCACCAACATCCGCTCCTCGATCGCCCGCGACGGCGACGAGTACGTCATCAACGGCAAAAAATGGTGGACCTCCGGCGCCGGCGATCCGCGCTGCGAAGTCGCCATCTTCATGGGCGTCACCAACCCCGAGGGCATGCGCTACCGTCAGCAGTCGATGATCCTGGTGCCGCTCGCCACCCCCGGCGTCAACGTCAAGCGCATGCTCACCGTCTTTGGCTACGACGACGCCCCTCACGGCCATGCCGAGATCCACTTCGACAACGTGCGGGTGCCGGCGTCGAACATACTGCTCGGCGAAGGGCGGGGCTTCGAGATCGCTCAAGGACGGCTCGGGCCGGGCCGCATCCACCACTGCATGAGGCTGATCGGCGTCGCCGAGAGAGCGCTCGAGTGCATGTGCCGGCGGGTGCAGGAGCGGGTCGCCTTTGGTCGCACCCTCTCCGAGCAGGGCACCCTGCGGCGCGACATCGCCGACTCGCGCATCGAGATCGAGCAGGCCAGGCTGCTTACGCTGAAGGCCGCGCACATGATGGACACCGTCGGCAACAAGGTCGCCAAGGCGGAGATCGCGATGATCAAGGTGGTGGCGCCGAACCTCGCCCTGCGGGTGCTGGACCGCGCCATCCAGGCCCATGGCGGCGGCGGCGTCAGTGGCGACTTCCCCCTCGCCTACCATTGGGCGATGTCGCGCACCCTGCGCCTGGCCGACGGTCCTGATGAGGTGCACCGCGAATCTGTCGCCAAGCTGGAGCTCAGGAAGCATGCTTGAAGCATGGGCCGGCTCGCTGGGGTCGGAGTAGCCGGGAGGTCGATTGGCGCAGCACGCGGCGCGAGCGCTCTCGGTACCCTTGCTGGCGCGAGTGGTGCTGGCGCTGGTCGCGGTTGGCCTGCTGCCCTTCGCTATCAGCGCCTACCAGCTGAGCACCAGCCGGACCGCGATCGTCCAGCAAGCGCAGCTGACCCACAAGACGGCGGCCCGCGCCATGGCCGACCGCGTCGCCGCCTACCTCGAGCTGCTGCGCGCCATCGGCACCTCGGCAGCTCAAAACCCCAACCTCTATCGGGACCCCGCGTCCAAGGCCGCCGAGGAGGTGCTCAAGGGTCTGCTCGAGGCGCGGGCTGAGCTGATCGCCGCCGGTATCTTTCTCGAGGGTGCCGCGCAGCAGCCGCTGCTGGTCCAGCTCGCCCGGGTTCCCGACCGCGAAACCGAGATCGAGGGCGCCCTCGCCCACTTCGACGCCCGCGACCTGGTGGCGACGCGTCAGCCCGGAGCCGAAGATGTCGTGGCCGGCCGGCTGTGGCTGCGACTGCGGACGCCGATCGAACGTGCTCCCTTGGTGCGAGCCGACGACGAGCTCAACCTGATCCTGATCGTCGACGTCTCGACCCTGATCCGTAACTTCATGCCCACCGAGCTCGGTGCCGAGGCCGATCTGGCGCTGGTCGATCGTAGCGGCGAAGTGCTCTCCGGCAACGTCGCCACCCTCGACGGCTTCCCGAACGAATTCCTCGACATCGCGGCCGCCGGCCAGCTGTCCTCGGCCGCCGGCGAATATCCGGTGGCGGGTGGCGAGCCGGTGATCGCCGCCTACGCCGACGTCCCGGGCATCGCCTGGTTCGCCGCCTCCAAGCAGCCTTCTCGCATCGCCGAAACCGCCGCCACCCAGCTGCGCGCCGTCGCCTGGCGGGCGTTCGGCGGCGCCATGCTGCTCACCCTGCTGCTGTCATGGGGCGCCGAGGCGTCGATCGTACGTCCGATCCGCCGCCTGGTGCGGTCTCAGCGCGAGCTCGTCGGCGGCCCGGAGACGTCCGGTGACGAGATTGCCCAGCTCGAGAGCGCCTTCGCGGCCCTCGAACAGAACCTGCACGACCGCGATGCGCTGAGCGAAGTCTTCCTCGACCGCTACCAGGTGGTCGGCGTGCTGGGTTCCGGCGCCATGGGTACAGTGTTCCGCGGCTGGGATCCCAAGCTCCAGCGCGAGGTGGCGCTCAAGACGCTCAGGATCGGCGCCGAGCTATCGCCGGTGGATCGCCACGAGCTCACCGCCAAGCTGGTGCAGGAGGCCGTCACCCTGGCGCGGTTGCAGCACGCTCACATCGTCACCGTCTTCGACGTCGTGCACCAGGGGGAGGCGGCGTTCATCGCCATGGAGCTGGTCGATGGCATCGGTCTCGACGTCTACCTGCATCAGCAGACCCGCATGCCGTTGGACCAAGTCGTCACCCTCGGGATGGCGCTCTTCGACGCCCTGGCGGTCGCCCATGAAGCGGGCTTCGTGCACCACGATCTCAAGCCGGCCAACGTCCTGCTGGGGGCCAGCGGCGCGATCAAGATCACCGACTTTGGCGTCTCCGAGCTGCTGACCACCGCCTACCAGCGTCAAGGGGACTTCGTCTGCGGCACTCCGGGCTACCTGGCGCCGGAAGTGCTGATCGGCGAGCCCTACACCGTGGCCGCGGATCTCTTCGCGGTCGGCGTCATCCTCTACCAATGTGCCGTCGGCTATCGACCGTTCAAGGGCAGCAGCGTCAAGGAGACCCTGGTGCAGACCGTCAGCACGCCGGCGATCTCGCCGCGGGTCTCGTGCCCCGAGATCAGCACGGAGCTCGAGGAGCTGATCCTCACCCTGCTCGACAAAAAACCTGAAAATCGCCCTGCCGACGCCGCCAGCGTGGCGAGGGTACTCACCGAAATGGCGAATCGCCGAGGCTGGAGCTGGTCTCCGCGGCCGCTCGCGGTGCGAGATACGAGGGAAGTCTGGAATGAAGAAGCCTGGAAGCAACGCGACACCCATCTTTCGGTGCTACCGACCAGTACCGTCTATCGCTGAGCCGCGTCGCGCGAGACGGTTTCGTGTGGGCCGGTTTCGCGCGGTCCGGTGCCGCTTCGGCCTGCTCGCCGCTCTGACGCTCTGCGCCGGCTCGGCGAGCGCCACGGAAGAGCAGCTGATCGTCGCTCCCGGCGAGGAGTTGACCGTCTCTGCCGAAGCCGGAGTCGAAACCTTGGCAGCACTCGGCGGCGGTCCGCTCATCTCCACCCGTGAGATTACGGCGCCCGCCTCGGGCGATCATTGGCTGACGACCGCCAGCCGCGACGCGGCGGGCAACCTGTCACCCCTGCGCTGGCTGCGGCTGCGAGTCGACGGCGCCCCTCCCGCCGTCACCCTGAGAGCGAGTCTGGCCGGTGCGCTGAACGAAACTAATGGTGCGCCAACCCGCTCGGAGGCATGTCCCGGGGCCGCCGACGCTAGCTCGATATCCGCCGCTCCGAGCGCGGGGCCGGGAGCCGTTTGGGTATCCCCTAGGGCTACCGTGACCGCCACGAGCTGTGACCCGCTCGCTGGCACCGAGCGTCTGGTGCTGGAGCTCGACGGTGCGACGCGCGAGAGTCAAACGCCGCGGTTCAGCGCCGAGCTACCGGCTTCGGCCGCCGCTGGCGGCAGCCTCCAGGCCACTGCCCGGGCGGTCGATCGGGTCGGCAACCGCTCGGCTGATACCGCGCTAGAACTGCGCGTCGACGTCACTCCGCCCACCGTCGAGCTGACCGCCGAACCGCGGGTGACCCGGTCCGATGGCAGCATCGTGCTGGCGCCGACCTCGAGCGTCAGGGTAGCGGTGGGCGACGCAGAGAGCGGCCCCGGATCCACCACCCTAAGGATCGACGGCGAGCCGGTCCATGAAGGCGAGCTGGCGTCGCCCTGGGTGCATTCTGCGAACTGGGCGGCGGGGCCCCACCTGGTGGAGGTCACCGCGGTCGACCGCGTCGGCAACCTGATCGACCCCGAGCCACTGCGCTTCATGGTCGACGCCGCGGGCCCCAAAATCTCGTGGCGCCTGACCAGCCCAGGCGTGGAGGGCAGCGGACCGGACGCCCGCAACGGCGCCACCTACTACCGCGCCCCGGTGACGCTCGAAGCCGTCGCGACCGACGAGCTGGCCGGCGTCGATCGGCTCGAGGCGGGGCTCGAGACCCCGCCCGAGGCCCCGCTCGATGACGCGTCGTACCGGACCTTCGACGGGCCGCTAGAGCTCACCGGCGATCAGCTGACGCTGCGGGCGGTCGATCGGCTCGGCAACCGCAGCGAGGTTCAGGCCGCCTGGTCGCTGGACAACGCGCCGCCCGAGATCACGCTCACCAACGTGGCGGGAGGCGTGGTGTCGGGAGATGAGGTAGCGGAAGGTCGCGAGCTCACCGTAGTCCGCGGTGCCGTGATCGAGCTGCGGGCGGTCGACCGCGCCGCCGGCCTCGCCGACGCCAGCTACCGCCTCGAAGAACAGTCCGGGCGGATCTGGCGCGGCAACTGGTGGCGCGCTCCGCTCCGGCCCCTGCCTGAGTCGCTGACCCTGGACCGCGTCGGCCGGCTCGCGCTCACCGTCAGCGCGGTAGATCGGCTCGGCAACGCCACCACCGCACGCTGGCAGATCATCGTCCGGCGCCAGGGAGGTGCGTCATGAGATCTCACACATCACCACTCCTGACCGGCTTCGCCATGACGACTCTCGCCGTGATGACGATGCTGGCCACGCCCGCAGCCGCCACCGACGATCCGCGCATTCAGGACAAGCTGGGCTGGCATACCGTGCAGCCCGGTGAGACGTTCCAGGCGATCACCCAGCGCTACCTCGGGACGCCGCACCTGTGGCGCGAAAACTGGAAGCTCAACCCGCAGATCAAAGATCCTGGACTGCTGCGGGCCGGCCAGAGGCTGCGGGTCATCGTCGAGCGTCAGCTGCCGGCCCGCCGGGCGGTGATCGAAGAAGTCTCCAACGTCGTCGACAAGCGCCTGCAGCGCGGCGCATGGCAGGCCGCCGCCAGCGGCGATCCGCTCGCGCCGCGCGATGGCGTCCGCACCGCCGAGCAGGCCTCGACCCGGCTGGGCTTCGACGAAGGCTCCGAGCTGACGGTCAGTGAGCTGTCGCAGATCTACCTCAAGGGGCTCGACAGCACGGTGCGCGGCGTCAAGCGGGGGTCGATCGAGATCGAGAAGGGCCAGGCCGACCTGCTGCTCGCGCCGGCCCAGCCGCGTAAGGTAAACATCGAGATCGTAGTCGGTGACGCCGTCACCCGGCCTCGACCTGGCCCGAACGGTCGCGCCGAGACCCGCAGCCGGCGTCCCGAAGCGGGCGGCGCCCAGCTCATGGTCTACGGTGGCTCGTCGCAGATCGAAGCCGGCGGAAGCACCGTGGAAGTGCCGCGCGGCATGGGCACCAGCGTGCCGGAAGGCGGTGCGCCGCTGCCGCCCGAGAAGCTGCTGCCGGCACCCGTGGTCACGAGCCCGACCGGCAATCCGAGCTTCGGCTACAGCAACCCGCGATTCGCCTGGCGGCCGGTGGCGGGGGCCGCGTCCTACACCTTCGAAGTCTGTCTCGATCCCGGCTGCGCTCAGCTAGTGCGGCGTGTCACGGGTCTCACCTCTACGCAGTGGCAGCCGGAGCAGCTGCCGGCGGCTCCCCTGCACTGGCGGGTGACCGCGGTCAGCGCCTCCGGCCTCGACGGCTACGCCAGCCGCGGCCAGGCCTTCGCTATCGAATCCGAGCTGCGCGACCTCGAGCCGCCGATCGTCGTCGCGATACTGCTGGGCGAAGGCGCCTCGACGGCTCCCGATACCTTCGTTGTCGGCGCCGGCTCCCGGCTGCGCCTCGCCGCCCGGGACGACGCCTCGGGCACCGCCGAGATCCGCTACCGCTGGCTGGACGAATCAACCGCTGACGCCGCCTGGCAGCGCTGGGCGGGCCAGGACCTGGCCCCGCCGCCCCGAGATGCCAAATTCGAATTCGAAGCCACCGATCATCTCGGGCAGACCTCGCAGCGCTGGCGCGTCAACGTCATGCTGGATTCCACGGCGCCCGCTGCACCGACCGTGAGCCGTCAAGACCTGTAAGCCGATAGGACGTCCGAGGCAGAGCTGCTATGCTCCGCGCCCCCTCCCAACCATACCCGAGCCTCCCCCACCATGTCCGAATCCGACACCCTCGCGCTGCCGCACACCCGTGAGCTCCTCGAGCACGGCATCGAGCAAGAGCTTCATTTTGGCGCCCAGGTCTACGTTTCACTGGGCGCGGGCGCGAGCGGCGGCAGCGGAGAGGGCATGCGACGGGTCGAGCTGATGGTCGGCGACCACACCCTCGCCACCCGCGACGCACCGCGCCGGCCAATGACCCCCGACACGCTGATGATCTGGCTGTCTTCCACCAAGCCGATCACCGCCGTCGCCATCGGCCAGCTGTGGGAGCGTGGCCTGCTCGATCTCGACGACCCGGTCGCCCGCCATGTGCCGGAGTTCGCCGCCCGCGGCAAAGAGCGCATCACCCTGCGCCATGTGCTCACCCACACCGGCGGCATCCGCATGCTCAGCGCCGGCTGGCCGGAGGCGAGCTGGGAGGAGATCCTGGACACCATCTGCCAGGCGCGCCCCGAGCCGCGCTGGCCGCTGGGGGAAAAAGCCGGCTACCACTTGAGCTCGAGCTGGTTCCTGCTCGGCGAAGTGCTCCGGCGCGTCGACGGTCGCCACTTCCGCGACTACGTGCGGCAGGAGATCTTCGAGCCCCTCGGCATGGTCGACTCCTGGGTCGGCATGCCGCGCGATCGCTTCCTGGCTTATGATGGCCGCTTGGGAACCATGTACGGCACCGAAGGCAGCATCCCACGCGCCCGCCGCTGG
Source organism: Acidobacteriota bacterium (assembly GCA_039030415.1). GTDB lineage: Bacteria > Acidobacteriota > Thermoanaerobaculia > Multivoradales > J023 > JAAELT01. Next base: position 3,651 of record JBCCEE010000283.1, on the reverse strand, counting down.
AACAACGAGCCCCAGGTCGTGGGCTGCTCGCCCGGCGGCAACGGCTACGGCCCGATCCGCGAGCTCGGCCGCTTCTACGAGATGCTGTTGGCCCGCGGTCAGTGGCAGGGCGCTCGGATCCTCACGCCGCAGACCCTCGAGGCGTTGACCACGCCCCACCGCGTCGGCCTCTACGATCACACCTTCAAGCACAAGCTCGATTGGGGCCTGGGTTTCATCGTCAACTCCAACCACTACGGTGCTGAGCTGCCGCCCTACGGCTATGGCCGCCACGCCTCGCGCCGCACCTTCGGCCACAGCGGCTTTCAATCTTCCACCGGCTTTGCCGATCCCGAGCACGACCTGGCCGTCGCCCTGGTGACCAACGGCAACCCGGGCGAGCCGCGCCATACCGAGCGTTTTCGTGACCTCACCGAAGCGATCTACGAAGACCTCGGCCTCGCGCCGGAGAACTAGCAGGAGCCTGATCCGATGTTGCTGTCGCTCGTTCTCGTGCTGATCGGTATCGCGATGCTCTATCAGGGCGGCGAGATGCTGGTCGACAACTCGATCAAGCTGGCGCGCAATTTCGGCGTCAGCTCGCTGGTGATTGGCCTCACCGTCGTCGCCTTCGCCACCTCGGCACCGGAGCTCGCCACCACCCTCTCTGCCGCTTTCCAGGGCTCGCCCGACATGGCGATCGCCAACATCCTGGGCTCCAACATCGCCAACGTGGGGTTGATCCTGGGCGTTGCGGCCCTGATCGTGCCGCTCACCGTGACCTTTCGCTTCATCCGACGCGAGGTCGCCTTCATGGTCTTCGTGACCATCTTGATCTACCCCATCTTGGCGACCCGGGCCAACGTCGATCGGTTCGAGGGGCTCTTCCTAGTGCTCATGCTGGCCATCTTCATCGCCACCCAGCTGCGCGAGACCAAGGGCAAGGAAGACGCCGATCCCACCCCCACCGTCGAGCACGTGCCGGTCAGCCGCCTGCTGCTGCTGATCACCGCCGGCGTCGCCCTGTTGGTGCTGGGTGCCCAGAGTCTGGTCTACGGCGCCAGCGACATCGCCCGCGCCATGGGCGTCACCGATCGAGTCATCGGCGCCACCTTAGTCGCCTTGGGCACCAGCCTGCCCGAGCTGGCGGCCGCGGTCGTGGCGGCGCGCCGCAACGAGGGCGATCTGGTGCTCGGCAACGTCATCGGCTCCAACATCTTCAACCTACTGTGCATCCTGGGCATCACCTCCATGGTTCATCCCATCCAGGTGGCTGGCAAGATCCTGGCGGTCGACTTCTGGGTCGTCCTCGGCATCAGCCTGCTGCTGCTCGCCTTCCTGGCGTGGAACCGCAGGCTCGTCCGCGCCGAGGGCGCCCTGCTGCTAGCGGCCTACTGCGGCTACACCTACTTCCTGTTCTCGTCCACCGGCTAGGGGCTGCCCGCGGCACTTGAATCGGCTCGAACGGCGCCGATAGGTGCACAAGCAACCCGCACGGTCGAGCTGGGTTCAATTCGCCAGATTCGCGGTCTGCACTTCGACCGCCGGCACCGTCAGCACCAGCTCGCCGTAGGGCGGCAGCTGACCGGAAACACAATGGCCCCGCAGCTCGACCGGCAGCTCCGCATTGCGCTGTAGATAGCCAGCCGGCCCGGACCCGAAGCAGACCGAGTAGAAGCCGGGCTCGAGCATGGGGATCTCGAAGGATTCGAACCGCGCCGGCACCCCGTGCAGCTCGGCCCAGCCGTCGAGCGAGTAGCCATTGGCCACCACCGCTCGAGCGACCACGACGGTCGCGAGCTTGAGCCGGGCGCCCTGGCCGGCCGGCACGGTACGCTGTATCGCCTCGGGATAGCGAATCGTGAGCGTTCCGCCCCCACTCACCACCGGCACCACGACCGGATCACGAGACGGCACCTCGACGCGCGTCTGAGTCACCGCGAAGCCAGGCGGCAAGACCGTCAACCAGACGCCGCGCGAGCCGGGCGGCAAAGTCAGCTCGAAAACGCCGTCGATATCGGTCAGCGTCCGGGGAACGTACATCGTGAGATCATCGCCGGGCGCCATATCGATCGCCGCTACGATCTCGGCCCCTGAGACGCCCTGGCCGGCCGGGGATACTACCTGCCCGGCGATGATGAGATCATCGCCCAGATAGAGCGCCACGCCGTCTGTGATAGACCCTTCTGAGATCTCGACAGATTGCACCTGCGAGCGCCGGTCGGTCGGCTCATCGTAGGCCCTCAGCCGGATCTCGCCGGGCTCGATCCCGCGAATGCGAAATGCTCCGTCTGACTTCGAGTATTCGAGACCACCGGCACCTGGTTCGATGCTCGCGCGCACGGTCGCACCCGGCACGGGCTCATCACCGGCCCCATAGTAGACATGCCCTTCGACCGTCGTATCGGGGATCTCAAAATCAATGACGGCGTGCTGTTCGTCTTCGTGACGGGCTCGAAGCTTGAATGCTTCAAACCGCGCCATGATGTCTTGTTCGTCCTGCCTGATGGTCAGATCCCACACCACGCCACCATGCGCCAGGAACGCATAGAACCGTCCCTCATCGTTGGTGCGGTTTGAGAGCTGCCGCCCGCCGTCCACCTCGCGAAAGAACACGTCAGCCGACGCTACTGGCTCACCGCCGATCGTTACGTGACCCTCTAGGCGCCTGAACTTGATCGAGACATCGTGAGCGGTATCGCCGGGGAACACTTCAAGCTGTTCGGTATGCCAAGTCTCGCCCCGCTCGGACGAAACGTTGAGCGTGTACGTCTTCGGCTCCAGGCCGACCGCCTTGAATCGTCCCTCAGCGGATGCGGTACCGCTCGCCGCCAGCTTGGAAAAGCCCGGCTGCGGTGAGGGATCGTAGAGCTTCACGTCCCATGGCTCGAGATATGGATCTGTTCGATAGTCGATCGCGAGCGTCAGCGTCGCCAGCCGCTTGAGACTGACCGGGCCCAGCTCGACCTCCGTTCGCTCGGCTACCTGGACGATCGAGCGTGAGGGCGCGAACGCCTCATGCCTCACCGCCAGCGAATACCGGCCAGGAGCCACGTCGAGCACTTGAAAGAAACCCCGCTCCGTCACTCGCGCCGAAGCTTGAACCGCTGCGAATTTCTTGCGCTCGATCTCGTCCATGAAGGGCGCCACCGCTAGCGACATCTCGACCGCGCAATCAGCGAACCAAAAGCGCTCGGCATCGGCGGGGATCTCCACCCAGCCGACCACAGATGAGCCCGGCCTGAGATGAAACGACCCTAGCGCCAGGCCCTCGCCGGACGGCACCGGCCGCGCCCACAGGTACGACGGGATAAACCCAGCCGCGTAGAGCTTCAGATCGAGCGACGTCGCCGGCAGCTTGCATGAGAAGCGCCCCTCAGCAACCGGGCACACCTCGACACTCTCGGGCGGCGTCAAAGTGGCCTCCGGGGAAGGGCCGAACCGCACATCGAGCGCCGCCGGTAGCTCGTGGCCGCGCGACACGCGGACGGCGCCCTCTACCCAACCGGCCGGCCAGGCTTTGAGCTTCAATAGGGCCGAGGACTCGGACGCGTCGACCTCGAGCGGGCGCAGCCACCAATCCGGCGAAGGGGTCGAGATCTCCCAACGGCCGGGCGGTAGCTCGACGCTCGATGATTCTTCCGTCAGCTCGGCGATCACCGTCACGCCATC
>JBCCEE010000282.1:0-11166 GCA_039030415.1 Acidobacteriota bacterium | reverse complement strand
CGGTGAGCTCGATGTGATCGATCTCAGCACCGTCGACCCCGTGGACCCCACGGTCGCTCAGGGAGGCGCGAACCGTGAGGCTGAAGCGCGTCAGCGCGTCGACGTGAGCCGCTGTGAGCGGCAGGCGCTCGGGGGCCGGGATGATGAAGAACCAGTTGCCACCCCAGGCGATATCGCCCTCGACGGTACCGTAGCCGTCGACCCCCAGCCGCACCTGACGGCGGAAGCGGTAGCTGGCGACGTTCGCGACGCTGACCCGTCCATCCGGGTGCAGCTCGGTGACGACTTCACCGACCGGCGTCTCGAAGACGTGGCGGCCGGCTCGCAGGCGGCCCAGGTAGGCGAGGGAGGCGACCGCGCCGATGGTGCCGTGGCCGCACATGCCCAACGTGTCGACGTTATTGAAGAAGATCAGGCCGCCAGCGCGATCCGGGCGTGACGCCTCGCATAGCAGTGCGCCGACAGAGATCTCCGAGCCGCGTGGCTCACAGGCCACGCTGGAGCGAAACCTGTCATGGCGGGATCGAAATAGCTCACGGCGCCGCGCCAGCGTCCCGCGGCCCAGGTCTGGCCCGCCGTCCAGGATGAGACGAGTCGGCTCTCCGCCGGTGTGAGAATCGATGAAAGGCACCCGCTTCAGCATGGGAGAATCCTAGTCTCGGGCTCGAATATGTCTTGTAGGATCCAGCCATGGACTTGGCGGGATCAGCACAATCTGTAGAGCTGGCAGCGCTCGCAGGCTCGCCGGAGATTCTGGGGCGGCTGTTCGATGCCTTTGACGATGTCGTCTTTTTCGTCAAAGACCGTGGTGGACGGTATCGGCTGGTCAATCAAACTTTGGTCCGCCGGCTGGGAATGCGCCACAAAGAACAGCTGCTGGGAAGGCGTGCTGACGAGCTCTTTCCTGTCGGCCTGGGGGCCGGTTTTCGCCGCCAGGATGAGCGCGTGCTCGACACTGCGGTGACGCTGCGCGATCGCTTGGAGCTGCACCTCTACCCGGACGGCAGCCGTGGCTGGTGTCGCACCTTCAAGATGCCTCTCGTCGTCGAAACACGGGTGGTGGGATTGGTGGGATTTTCGAAGGATCTGCAGCTGGCCGCTAGCGCTTTGGCGCCAGACGGCGTGGCCCAGGCCGCGGCCTATGTCGAGGAGCACCTTCACGAGTCGCTCGGTGTCCGGCGCCTCGCCGAAGTCGCGGGCATGCGCGTCCGGACCTTTGAGCGGGCGGTGCAGCACTTTCTCGGGCTGAGCGCTGGTGAGCTGGTGATCAAGGCCCGGGTCGACCGCGCCTGTCGCCTGCTGGCCGAGACTCGACACGCTGTCGCCTTCATCGCCCAGGAATGCGGCTACTCGGATCACAGTGCCTTCACCCGCCAGTTCCGTTCTCGCGTCGGCTTGACACCAACCGGCTTTAGAGCGCTGCGCGGACGTAGCGACGCGAGTTAGGATCTTGGGATGCGGGAGACGGACATGCAACCGGCAGGTGCTTCCAAGTCCGGCGAGAGGTCCGGGGTCCGCTGGTGGGTAGTGTTCGGGCTGTGGTCGATTCCGGCGCTGGTCGAAGTCAACCAGCGCTACCTGATGGAGAGCGTCGACGGCGAGGCCGTGAAGTGGTGGCGCATTCTGGTGATGGCCGGCTTCTGGTACTCCTGGGCGCTGCTGACGCCGGTGATCTTCGAGCTGACGCGGCGAGCGCCGATCCGCCCGCCGCAGCGCTGGCGTCATTTCGCGCTGCACCTGGCCTTCGGAGTGACGATGGCCACCGTCTACGTGGTGGTGATGTCGGCGTTCGACCTGGGCGGCGAAGGCGGAGCTTATGGCGTCCGGCTGGTGCGCAACCTGGCCATGGGGGTGCCGTCCCTGCTGATGATCTACTTTGTGCTGGTGGCGGTCGGAATGGGGCTCGAGCTGCGCCGGCGCTACCGCGAGGGCGAGCTGCGTCAGGCTCGGCTCGAACAGCGGCTGATGACGGCTCAGCTGTCGGCGTTGCGCATGCAGCTACAGCCGCATTTCCTGTTCAACACCCTGCACGCGGTGTCGGCCCTGATGGATGAAGACGTGCCGGCGGCGCGGCGGATGATCGCTCGCCTCAGCGAGCTGCTGCGCATCACCCTGGGGTCGGACGGTGAGCCGGAGGTCTCGCTGGAGCGTGAGATCGAGGTACTCGAACGCTACCTCGACATCGAGCGGGTACGGTTCGGCGATCGGCTGCAGGTGGACTACGAGATCGACGAGGCGGCGCGTTCCATGCTGGTTCCGACTCTGCTGCTGCAGCCGCTGGTCGAGAACTCGGTGCGCCACGCCATCGCGCCTCACTCTCGGCAGGGTCGTATCGTGATCGGCGCGCGTGTCGAGAGCGCCAAGCTGAAGCTTTCGGTCGCTGACGACGGGCCAGGGATTCAGGAGTCTCCTGCAGAGGAAGAAGGTATCGGGCTGGCCAATACCCGAGCGCGCCTCGAGCAGCGTTACGGCGATGCAGCAAGTTTCGAACTGCAAAACGGACGGGACCGCGGGCTCGAGGTCCGGATCAGTCTGCCGCTCGAGACCTGCCGCTCGAGACCTGCCGCTCGAGACCGAGGGTGAAGCCGTGGATGTAGCCGGGGTCGGAAACGGAAGAGCTCATGGAATCGATACGTGTCCTGATCGCTGACGATGAGCCACTGGCGCGGCGACGGCTGAGCCGTTTGCTCGCGGGTGAGACCGAGATCGAGATCGTCGGTGAAGCTGACAGCGGCCGCGACACGGTTGCCGCGATCCGCTCGCTAGCGCCGGATCTGGTATTTCTCGACGTGCAGATGCCGGAGCTCGACGGCTTTGGCGTGGTCTCTGAGATTGGTCCCGAGGCGATGCCGACCGTCGTTTTCGTCACGGCCTTCGATGAATATGCCCTGCGTGCCTTCGAGGCCAGTGCGCTGGACTATCTGCTCAAACCTTTCGACGACCGCTTCGCGCACGTGCTGCAGCGAGCTCGCGAAGCGATCCGGCGCGATCGACTCGAAGATCTCTGTGGCAGGCTGCGCAGCCTGCTGGACGGCGACCGTCCGCCACCAGCGTCTGAAGAGGCATCTCGAGAGTGCCAGGATCGCCTGGTGATCCGCTCCGCCGGTCGCGTGATGTTGATCGAAGCCGAGGAAGTCGATTGGATCGAGGGTGCGGGGAGCTATGTACGGCTCCATGTCGGAGCCCGCTCCTACCTGCTGCGCCAGACGTTGCGCCACCTCGAGACGCGGCTCGACGCTGAGTGCTTTGTGAGAATCCACCGTTCTACGATCGTCAACCGTCAGCGGGTGCGTTAGCTGCGACCGCGCCCTCACGGTGAATCGGTAGTGGTGCTGCGCGACGGCACCGAGCTCAAGCTCAGCCGTAGCTACCGCGACCAGCTGGAACGGCTGCTTCACGGCTGACGCCAGACAACGCGAATCGACCGCTTCGCCGCGCGGATAGGCCGCTTGACGCCAGTGGCCGGAACGGTAACGACCTTCTGCCGTAGGTCGAGGCGTCGTGCGTTCCGCTGTTCTGCTTTCTGTTTTTGTCTTTTTACCGTCTTGAATTGAAGTCGTGCAGCTCAGCTGCGCCCGTGCCAGGAGACCGTGTCGAGCAAGCAAGACCGTGTCGAGCAAGCAAGGAGGACTCATGAATCGTATCGCAAGCGCAAATCGAACACCCTGGTGGATCGCCACCGTGATCATGGTGATCCTCGCGGTCGCCAGCCTGGCGGATCTCGCCAACACGCCTTTCGGCGGCTTCTTCGCCTCCGGCGGCACCCGCATTTCGCAAGTGGCCGAAGGGGGACCGGCACAGGCGGCCGGACTCGAGGTCGGCGACGAGATCCTTGTCACTGATGGCATCGATACCTCGGATCTGCATGCCTTGTTTCGTCAGCCACGCGCTACGGTCGGCGAAGCCCGTCAGCTGGTGGTCGAGCGTGAAGGCGAGGCTGCGCCTCTCGAGCTGGCGGTCACGTACACCGAGCTGCCGACCGTACAAAAGGCACTAACGCTGGGCGCGGCGCTGATCGGCTTCGCGTTTCTGTGCGCTGGGATCGGTGCCTTCTTTCGCGCTCCCAGCCACCGCTCGCGGCTTCTGGCATGGCTCGGTATCGTGGCGATGGCGGTGTTCGTGACGCCGCCTTACCTAGCCCACGCCGAGCTGAGACTGTTCTACAGCCTGGTACCGCTGGTCGCCACGATGCTGCTGCCCGCTCTGATAGTGCACTTCCTGCTGAACACGCCGCGTCGTCGCCGCTTCCTGGATCGAGGCATCGCGCTCTGGCTGCTCTATGGGCCGGCGGCGGTGGCCGGGTTACTCGGCTTTGCGACATTCTTTGTGCGTCCCCAGCTGCTGCAAACCACCATCTTCGTGGCTACGGCGGTGCCGGTGGCTCTGCTGTTGATCGCCATCGTCTTGCTGGGAGTGACCTACTGGCGGGCGAGTCCCTCGCAGCGCGCTACCCAAGGGCTCGGCGTGCTGCTGCTGGGTTTTACGATCGGCCTGCTGCCGGTGATCCTCAGCGGCCTGGTGCCATCTCTGCCTGGAGGACAGTTCTATTTCCTGACCCTGATCCTGGTGCCGTTGGCGCTCGCCTACACGGAGCTCAAGAACACGCCGGAACCGCTCACCGAGCTGCAGCCCGAGGCGTTCTGATAGCTCTAGCTCTGCGGCGCCGAGTCTGAGCATGGGCCATTCCGGTGGTTACGCCGGGATGGCCCTTCGGCGTTTGTGGAGCATGGCGAAACCCCAGCGAGCCAGCTACACTACCCGCTCAGCAGGTCTGCCAGAGTTATCGCTGCCGCAGCTGCCTGCCGCAGTCAGCAAGAGCCGGGACGTCATGGAGTTTTGCCGATGAGCTACGTTCGTAAGGGTTGCCTAGTCCTCACCTTGGGGTTGTTCTGCAGCGGGCCCCTGTTTGCCGCGTCGCGGCCGCCGGTACAGGGTACTGGCGGAGCGGTGGCTAGCGACGAGCGGTTGGCGACCGACGTCGGCCTCGAGATTCTGCGTCAGGGCGGCAATGCTGCCGACGCGGCGGTCGCCACGGCGCTCGCTCTGGTGGTGGTCGAGCCGGAGGCTGGCAACCTCGGCGGCGGTGGGCTGGCGGTGATCAAATTCGGCGACGAGCTGACGTACCTCGACTTTCGCGAGACCGCTCCGTCGGCGGCTCATCGCGGCACGTATCTCGACGAGAACGGTGAGCCACTGGCTGAGGCCTCGTTGATCGGCCCGCTGGCGGCTGGCGTCCCGGGTTCGCCTAGCGGCCTGTTCGAGCTCCACCGACGATTTGGCAAGCTTGAATGGCGCAAGGTGGTAGAGCCTGCCCGGCGGCTGGCGGCGGACGGCTTCTCGGTCAGCCGACGGTTGCATCATGGCTTGGTCGGCAAGAAGGAAGTCCTGACCCGTTTCCCCGAGACTGCCGCCCGCTGGTTTCCTAGGGGTGAGGCGCCAGCTGCGGGCTCGATCCTTCGCATTCCCGAGCTGGCGGCGACTCTCGCCGACTATGCCGAGCGGGGACCGGCAGCGATCATCGAGGGCGAGCGGGCGCAGGCGATCGAAGAGATCTCGAGCCGATACGGCGGCATCCTGACCGCCGCAGACCTGGCCGCTTACGAGCCGGTCTGGCGCCAGCCCGCGCGCTTCGAAGCCTTCGGCTGGCAGGTGGCGTCAGCGGATCTGCCGTCTTCAGGCGGCATTTTGGTCGGCTCGGCGGCCGGCATCCTCGATCGCCTGGGGTGGCATGACAAGCCTCGGTTCGGAGCGGACCGTGCCCACCTGATCGCCGAAGCGTGGCGTCGAGCCTTCGCCGACCGCTTCTTGCTCGGCGACCCGGCAACCGCCAAGGCGGGAGCCGGTGAGCTGCTCGCCGACTCCTGGCTCGATCAGCGTACCGCCACGGTGGACCGGACGAAGGCCAGCGCGTCGAGCAGCGTCGAGCCCTGGGACGGCGCGGCGGTCTCGGTCTCCGGGATGGTCGAACCGCAAGATACGACCCACCTGTCTACGGTCGACCGTGATGGCAATCTGGTGGCTTTGACCACGACGCTGAACGGCTCGTTCGGCTGCGCGCTCTACGTGCCGGAAGCGGGCTTTTTTCTCAACAACGAGATGGACGATTTCGCCACTGCTCCTGGCCGTCCGAATCTCTATGGGCTGGTGCAGGGAGAAGCCAACGAGGTCGGCCCCGGCAAGCGGATGCTGTCGTCGATGAGCCCGACGGTCGCCTGGCGGGAGGGTGAAGCGATTGCTCTGGGCGGTCGCGGAGGCTCGAGAATCCCCACTTCGACTCTCCAGGTGCTGCTGAATTTCTGGCTCGACGGCGACGGCCTGCAGGCCGCTCTCGACCGGCCGCGGGTGCATCATCAGTGGCTGCCGGACCAGATCTTCGCCGAGCCGGATGCACTTGCGCCTGAGACGCAGGCAGAGCTCGAGTCACGCGGCCATCACATCAGCTCAGTCAATAGCCTGGCGCAGGTCCACGCGGTGCGCTGGACCACCGATGGCCAGGTCGAGGCAGCAGTTGACCCGCGCGGCGGCGGCGGCGCCTCGGGGGTGGTCCGGCCGCTCTACTGAGAACAACGATTTTATGATCTCCGTGCGAGCTGGCCTCGAGGCCGGCCGGCACGGCTTCCGAACGAACTGTCCGCGAGGAGAATTCACCATGCGCACTCTTGAAACCTCGAAGATTCCGGACCCTGTCGCTTCCCGGGCTGTGAGACTCTCCCTGGTCCTGGCTCTGTTGATGGCGACCGTCGGTTGTCAGAAAGCCGAAGAGCCGGCGTCACCGCCTGTCCGGGTCGAGAACGCATCCCTGGGCGTCGCTATCGCCGCGCTTTCCCCCGACGATTTCGTGGTGACGTCGAGCAACGGCGCGGCGATCGAGCTCGCACCTTCGGCCGAGGGGGCGGTCGGCAAAGTCTCAGTCGTCGCCGGCGAAGCCGAGATCGGCGGCATCAATCTGGTGGAGGCGGTCAAACAGCACAAGGCCGAGATCGTGGCTCGCCCGGACGGTGACTACAAAGGCTCGACCGAGTACATGTCGCCGCTCGGCACGACCTTCGCTTCGCGCGGTAGATATACCGAGGATGGTGGCACCGTCGAAGAGCGGATCATCTACATGGTTCATCCCTGGGGCGACCGCACGCTGAAGGTGATCTACACCTATCCTGCAGCCGAAGATACTCAGGAGCGGCTCGACGCCTTGATGTCTGGGGTGATTGGTGAGCTCGAAGGTCTGCCCGTGCCCAGCGAAGCGAGCCCCGAGCCACAGGAGAGCGAGTCGGCAGGCTGATAGAGGTTCGACCGCCTTAGTCTTTACTTCCGATGCCGAAGATTCCGAAGCCGCCACTTCGGCCGCGCAAGAACGTCACCTTCGGAGATGTGCTGGCGCGGCTCGACGCTCACGAGCGCCCCTATGATCGGGAATTCCTGAGCTCCGTCTACGATTTCACGGAGCTTATGCATCGCGATCAGCGGCGGCGCTCGGGGCAGCCTTACATCACCCACCCGACCTACGTCGCCTACATCCTGGCAGACCTGAAATTCGACCAGATGTGCGTCGCTACCGGGCTGCTTCACGATGTGCTCGAAGACACTCTGACCACCAAGCCGGTTCTGGCGTCCAAGTTCGGTGAAGAGGTGGCCGAGCTGGTCGACGGGGTGACCAAGATCGGCAAGCAAGAGTATGTGCGGCGTGACGAAGCCCAGGCGGAGACTTTCCGCAAGATGATCCTGGCGTCGGCGCGTGATCTGCGGGTGATTCTCGTCAAGCTGGCGGATCGCCTGCACAACATGATGACGCTCGAGCACATGTCGTCCGAAGCCCGGCGCCGCATCGCCTCGGAGACGCTCGAGATCTACTCGCCGATCGCCCTACGATTGGGCATGTCGAAAGTGCAGGGCGATCTCGAGGACCTCGCCTTCTACTTCCTGTATCCGCGGCAATTCGCCGAGCTCGAGTCGAAGATTCGGCAGAAGATGAAGTTTGCCAAGAGCTCTCTCCAGCGGCTGAACGCCGAGCTCGTGCAGAGTCTCGAGAAGGCCGGGATCGAGGCGGATATCAGCTACCGCGTGAAGCGCTACTACTCGATCTATCGCAAGCTGAGGCGCCAGGGAGTCGATATCTCCCAACTCTACGACTATCTGGCCTTCCGCATCATCACCGACAATTTGACCGACACTTACGCTGCTTTCGGCGTTGTGCACCAGAACTGGCGGCCGATTCCAGGGCGATTCAAAGACTACATCGCCATGCCGAAGCCGAATCTCTATCAATCCCTGCACACCACCGTGATCAGCGCCAAAGGGCAGCCCTTCGAGGTCCAAATCCGCACCCGCGAGATGGATCTGATCGCCGAGGAGGGTATCGCGGCCCATTGGCAGTACAAGGAACAGCGAGCCTCGGATCCGAGTGATCCCAACATCTTATGGCTGCGGCAGCTGCTCGAGTGGCAGAAAGAGGTCAAGGACCCGCGGGAGTTCTTGTCCGCGCTCAAGATCGATCTCTATCCCGACGAGGTCTATGTGTTCTCGCCCAAGGGCGACGTCTATGCATTCCCGCGCGGCGCTACACCGCTCGACTTCGCCTACCGCATCCACACCGAGCTTGGCCACCGCTGCTCGGGTGCGAGGGTCAACGGCAAGCTGGTGCCTCTGAAAAAGGCGCTAAGAAATGGCGACATGGTGGAGATCTTGACCGGGGCGGGCCGCAAGCCGAGCCGAGATTGGCTCAACCTGGTGGTCACTTCACGCGCCCGAAGCAAGATCCGGCACTGGCTGAACGTCGAGCAGAAGCGCGAGTCCGAAGCTATCGGCAAGCGCATCCTCGAGCGCGAGCTGCGCAAGCTGCGGCTCAGCCCAAAGAAGGTCGTCGACAGTCCACGCTTGATGGAGCTGTTGGAGCAGGAGGGCTTGAACGGCGTCGGAGAGCTCTATCAGCGCATTGGCTACGGCAAGATACCGCTCAAGCGGGTGCTCGATCGGCTGGTCGGAGACGACGGTACGGTCTCGACCTCACTCGAGATCAGCCCGCTGCGTCGCGCCGTCGATCGTTTGCTGCCGTTCGGCGGCCCGGTCACAGTGCGGGGCGAGTCCGACCTGATGGCCAACCTCGCCAAGTGCTGTGACCCGGTGCCGGGTGACGAGCTGGTCGGCTACGTGACCCGAGGACGCGGTATCTCCGTCCATACTGAGGATTGCACCAACCTCAAGAACCTGAACTTCGACCCCGAGCGCTTGATCGAGGTCGAATGGGCGCGTCGTTCCGATGCCGTCTACCCGGTGTCCCTGGCGATCGAAACCGAAGATTCGGCCGGCATGCTGGCACGGCTGACCGAGGTCATTGCCAAAGAATCCTCCAACATCCGTCATTTCGAGGCCGAAGCGACAGAGACCGGGCGCGGCGTGATCGGCGTCGTGGTCGAAGTGCGGAATCGCAAACACCTCGACCGCCTGTGCCGCGGTATCGACGCGCTGAAAGGCGTCCTGCAGGTATCGCGCCGGGCGGGGGCGGTACCCAAGAAGCGCCATAAAGCGAGGCGTGGCGACCTGGAGAGGCGGGGTCTGGTGGAAGGGGACGGAGCGTGATCGCTCAACGTCCCGGACATGCCATCACCAGCGGGGGCCGCGCTCAACACTGAGCGCAGCTGCCGTTGTCGAGCTGGCGCTAGCTCTGCGAACTATCAGTTTCGGGAGTCCATTTGCGGATCAAGGGTTTTTGCACCATGCCGTTGCGCAAACAGCGGGTGCAAACCCAGATCCTTCGAGAAACGCCATTGACGACTGCGCGCGTGCGCTGCAGGTTGACCTTCCAGGTTCGATTGGTGACGTTGTGAGCGTGACTGATGCTGTGTCCGCTGACTGTACCTTTATCGCAAAGTGCGCATTTCTTGGACATAGTGACGTTCCTTGGCAATCTTGACCGAAACCATTCTGAACTGAAGCTACAGAGCCTTAGTAGCTTGTGGACTTCGACATCGGAGGTGGGACGTCGCACGGCGTGTGCGAAGGGGAGCGAGAGCATCTCACACAGGCGCGCGGGAAGCAAGAGGTAAGCGCTGCTGTCGATTGTGGTTCGGTAGCTCGAGGCCCAGGGCAGTAACAAGTGAACAAGTTTTTGGGCACTTTGAGGCGTGCAGTCATAGGCAATGGAGGGTATTTCGGTTAAGATATGCAAGTTACGCTATCGAAACACGAGTGCCCAGTCGCTTATAGCCAAGAGCGAATTGGGTTTCTTGACACCCCTAGGGGCTACTGCTACGCTCGTACAAAGCTTTAAGTAATAGCCTTAACTCAGCATTAACGCTGCCTTTTCGAGGATAGTAGCTAGGCATTTGGAGACAAACGTAGCGCCTTGATGTGGACAAAGCGCCGCCCTTTTGAGCGTCGCGTAGGTTCTCAGCCCGAGACAGCTCAAGCTGTCGCTCGAGGGTCGGAGTCAAGGTCTTGAGTTTGTTACCGGGCCTCAGAGAAGCAAAAGAGGCATCTGAGCCATGATCTTCAACCGCTCCAAAGGCGTCGTCGGTCTTGATATCGGGAGCGCGACCGTCAAGCTGGTCGAGCTCAAGGAGCGCAAAGGGCAGTTCACGCTGCAGAGGATTGGTGTCGAGCCGCTGTCGCCGGAAGCGATTGTCGATGGCTCGATCATGGATTCGTCGCTGGTCGTTGATGCGATTCAAAAACTCAACGATCAGACCAGCGTCAAGAACACCAATTTTGGAACTTCGGTCTCCGGCCACTCGGTCATCATCAAAAAGATCGAGCTGCCGGCGATGGATCCGGACGAGCTCGCCGAGTCGATTCAATGGGAAGCCGAACAGCACATCCCGTTCGACATCAACGACGTTCGTCTGGACTATGTGACGCTCAGCGACGACGACCCCGGCCTCGAGAACATGGAGGTCTTGCTGGTCGCGGTGAAGCGCGAGAAGGTCAACGACTATGTGTCGGTGATCTCGCAGAGCGGCAAGAGCCCTTCGCTGGTCGACGTCGATGCGTTTGCGATCCAGAATGCCTATCAGCTCAACTATGACCTGGATCCGCTGAAAGTGGTGGCTCTCATCAATATGGGAGCCGGCGTCACCAACATCAACATCATCGCGGTTTTGGACTTCGATACCAACCCAAGCCTTGATGTCACGGTCGGGGTGGATGATGCCAGCATCGGTGCGAAGCCGGATG
>JBCCEE010000281.1:0-11233 GCA_039030415.1 Acidobacteriota bacterium | reverse complement strand
TTCTCAAGAGCCGGGTGCTCCCGCTGGATTCAAAATGCAAGGCGGACAAAGTGCCAGGCCAGCACGGAGATAAGCGAGGCAGGACTTCGGATTATGGATTGCAGCTAAGAGAGAAGCAAAAGCTTCGCCGAATTTGTCTCTTGGTATGGCTAGCCTGGTCTACGCGGGTGCCCCTGAAGTCGCCGAAGACAGATGGTTCCCACTTCTTGTTTCTGAGAAAGATGGAGACTATGAGGCCCTTCGGTGCAACTGCCAAATGGCTGCGGCCGGCTTCTACGGTGTAATCATCCAGGGTGACTGCGTTCTTATCGACTGCTGGATTCCAATTATTACCGAGCAATGATGCTTAAGGGTGCTATGAGGCGTCGATAGAGTGTTGGGTTAGGCCATCGGGACTGCCGCGGTTTTATCTTCCAGCGGCGGTCAAGTGACCTAGGCAACCGAAAAAAATGACGTTCACTGGCGTTTCGTCTTTCTCTTGATGAGAGGCGATCTCAGTTACCTGCTGGTAAGCGTCTGATACTGAAAGAAGGAAGGAAGAAGAACAATGCGTAAGATCAAAGCAATGGTTCCGTTGGCGGTTTTCTTGGTTACCTTGTCTCTCGGTATGGCTAGCCTGGTCTACGCAGGTGCGCCCGAGGTCGCCGAAGACAGATGGTTTCCTCTCCCTGTATCTGAGAAAGATGGAGACTATGAGGGCCTTCGGTGCGACTGCCAATATTCGTCCGGCGACCTCGGTGTAATACTCCTGGGCGACTGCTATGTCGTCAATTGCTGGATTCCAATTGTAACCGAGCAATAATGCTCAGGAATGCCCTGAAGCGTCAATGGGGTTTAGATCATTGAAACTGCCGCGATTTTATCTCTCGGCGGCGTTCCAGTGGCCAAGGAAACCGAACCGTATACTGGCGTCCGCTGGCGCTTCATTGCCCCTGAACGGAGTAGCTACTCTGCTCAGGGGCGTTCAGTTTTGAGCGCCGCGACTTCCGTGCTCGTCTTCTTGCCAGGGATCTCAGCCTAGTCATCGGTCTCGGAGGTGGCGCTCCAGGCGTGGGTCGTCGCGCAGGGATTCCCAATCGCTGTCGGGTTGGGCGAGCTCGGTTTCGAACTGCTGACGGAGGGCCGGGTCGTTTTCAAAGGCGGCTCTCAGGTATCTGAGAGTTTGCAAGTTGCGGTCGAGCCTGGCGTAGCAGCGGGCGGCTCGAAGGGCGGCTTGGGCGGCTTGGTCTCGGAGTGGGATGAGCTGGGTCAACGCTTCATGGGCCAAGGCGTAGTGGCGAGCCGCTTGGGCGGTTTCGCCGCGTTCCAGAAGCCTGGCAGCGCCTTCGGTGAGATAGCTCGCTCTGTCCTCGACCTTCCGCCTCTGGCGCATGAGCCGGGTTGCTTCTGAGCCACCCAGGCGGGCCCACGGGGGCTGCTCGGGACTCTGCAGCTGAGTCATGCTTGCCAGGGTTTCTTCCGACAGCACCTCGCGACGCGCCAGGGCCTGGGCGGCGCTGATCCGGCGGGCATGGTTTCGGTGGGCGAGCTCCGCCAGGAGCCAGGCTCGGTCTTGCGTTCGGAGTAGATCCCCCAGGCTGGCCTTGGCGGCGTGGCCAACGTCCGATCGGGAATCGCTCGAGATCTGGCGGAGGGCTGCGGTCACGCGCTCATCCCCGGCGCTGGCGTTTCCTAGGGCCTGAGCGGCGGCAAGCCGGACAGTGTCTTCACGATCACTGATATTTTCGAGCAGCATCTCGACGACCCAATCCTCGGTTGTGCCGAGTTTGGCCAGGACCGTTATCGCGGAGCTCCGAACATCGCTGTCGCGATCGTTCAGAACCCGGAACAAGGCTTCGGTGATCCGCGCGTCGTCGAGTGAGATTTCACCCAGCGCCTCGGCTGCGGCTTTTCGGAACCAGTAGTCCGGAGAGCTCAGAGCCTGGAGCAAGGCGCTGATGACCGGCTCCGTGTCGGCTCCGATCTTTCCCAGAGCCCTTGCGGCGGATCGGCGAGAGCGGAGATCTCTCATGCCTCGAAGCAGAGCTTCGACAACCCGCTCATCTTCGCTCCCGATCTCGCCGAGCAGCTCAGCCGCGGCACTTCGAGTGGTATCGCGCGGGTCCACAAGGCCTTGCAAGAGGGCGTCGACATGCTGCTCATCCAAGAGGCCGAGTTTTGCTAGCGCCCTCGCGGGAGCATGGGTGATCTGGCGCTCGAAGGCCTGCCACAGAAGGCTTTGGACGCGGAGATCTTCCGGGCCAATATCGCCGAGCAGCCCCGCCGCGAACCAGAAGGCTTCGGCTTGGCCCTCCGCGAGGGGCTGGATCAGGCCGTCTACGAGCTGGGCTTGATCCGAGACGGATTGTCGCAGTGCAAGGGCCACCGCTTGCCTCACATAGTTTTGGTCACTTCGAAGCTTCTCCTGCAGGACGGCGACGACCCGGGGGTCGTCTGCAGCAACTTCGCCCATCGCCTTGGCTACCGAGGAACGGACCACTTCATCTAGATCCTCTATCGCCCCGAGAAGCGCGGCGATCACGTCTTCAGTGCTTGATCCGATCTGTTTCAGGGCGATCGCCGCTGACCCGCGGACGCGCCGATCGGAGTGACTCAGGGCGGCACATAGCGCAGCGAGGACTCGCTCCTCTTGGAGGCCGACGTCTCCAAGCGCCGTCGCCGCGGCTCTAGCAAGACTCGGATCGCTATCGTCCAAGGTGGCGATCAGGACGTCCAGGCCCTGCTCCTCGTGGCCGAGCCCGATCATCAGCCGGCCATATGCCGGCGGAGTCAGCACCTCGCCGAGTCGCTCCCACTGTCTCTCTGCAAACAGCCCCAGCCGCCACCTGGCTCGAACCGCATTGCGGGCCTCGAGCCCCCGAAGGTCCTCGAGGAACAGGCCGGTCGTGCCGACGTCCTGAAAGAGTTTCACGCCGAACGGACGGCCGCGCTCGATGACAATCTCCTCTCGCTGATCCTCGTATTGCGCAAGCCGCAATGCCGCGAACACGGTGGCGTACGACACGCCGATGTAGATCAGCAGCGCGACGAATAAAACCATGCCCGGCACGGCGGCCCACCAGAATCGACGCTTGGCCAGCTTGGCCTCGCGCTCCGCCAGCCAGTCAGCGATGGCGCCCACCAGGTAGTCATGGCGCAGCTCGTACCAGACGGTGCCGCTGCCCGGCTCCCAGCGCAAGATCTTGTTGTCCGCCAGCAGATTCAGGAGATTCTCCAGCGCGTCCAGCGAGCGCCAGTTCACGGCTTCGGCCAGGTCTTCCGACGAGCGGAGACGTTTCGTGCCGTCGGGGGTTTTCAGGGCCTCGAACACCCGGACCATCAGGCGATGGCGCGATCGCGGAATGGCCCCCAGCCGCCTCGCCAGGTCGTTGGCGAGAATCTTCTCGGCGCCGCCGCTGGCTTTATAGTGGCGCGTGGTGATCCCGTGCTCTGGTGTTCTGTGCTGCCACAGGTGCTGGCAGACGACCTGGAGCTGGATCGGCTCTACGGTGGAGGCACCGTCCGCCAGATCCTCAAAGATGCGTTCGGCGAGCCCGTCGTCGATCTCACCTCCTGCCACCGCAAGCGGACCTTCGATGGCCCGTACGCTCTGCTGCCGGTCAAACCGTTCGAGCCGCACGTTGGCGTTGTGGTGGAAGATCGACGGGATCTCGCCGCGCAGCTCGTGCAGGCGGGCGAAGTAGTCCTCGCGTAGGGAGAGCACGAGGTAGACCGGGAGGTCGGCGTCATAACGCACCCGGGCGAGCTGTTCGATGAAGTGCTGACGCAGCGCCTCGTCATCCCGGTAGAGGACGAAGAATTCCTCGAACTGATCCAGGAAGATCACCAGCGGCTTGCCGGCGGACTCCGTCGCCCGCCGCAGGAAGCCGACGAGATCCTGGCCATCGCCCTCGTCGTCGATCTCGAGTCGCTGGGCGACCGCCTCCTCGATCGACGGAATCGGATCCGCGCCGAGCCGGGCGTAGACCGTGCGGTAACCCAGGCTCTCGAGCTCGGGACGCACGCCGGCGTTGATCAGCGAGGTCTTGCCCGAGCCCGAGGGTGAGAACAGCACCAGCAGCCGCGCCGAGACGATCTCGCCCACCGTCTTGTGGACCTCGCGCTCGCGGCCGAAGAACAGATCCGCGTCCTCGAAGCCGTAGTAGTCGAGGTACTTGTAGGGCTCGCGCAGGCCGTCCCCGGGTTTGGAGCCGGTCAACATCGGCGGTCGATCCCCAGGCTTGGAATCTCGAGGTTGTAGGCGTCGGCCAGGCGGACGGCGAAGGCGGTCAGGTCCTCCTCGATCACGGTCACGTTGCGACGCGCCCAGTAGTTGCGGTCAAAGGCCGAAGCGTCGCTCACGATGGCGTACGACTCGAGGCCGACGCGGCTGCCACCCTGCTTGGTGAGCACGCCCTCCCAGATCACCTGGAAGTTCCAGTCGTTCAGGCTGTAGCCCAGGAACAGCAGATGGCGCCGCGGCAGCATCCACTTGCGGAAGTAGTCGGGGATGCCGCGGTCCGGGTCGGTGAGGTCGGTGAGGTAGCGGATGTAGTCGGATTGCGTGATCACCACGCTGTCCGGCTCTTCCAGCGTGCCGTGCATCTTGTGCAGCACCAGCCGTCCGCCGGCGAACTCCTCGCCGTCGAACGGGCCTTCGAAGTGGCCCGTCTTGGAATTCTTGGGATTGTGGACGTGGCGGGTCAGCGGCCGTCCGTAGCGCTCGACCTCGCGCTCCAGCAGCGTGTCGTAGTTCGAGCTGATCGCGATGCGGATCTGCGGCAGCTGCGCCAGCACGGTGTGGATGGGGCGCGGATCACAGGGCGGCAGGTGCTCCTGGAGCTCCTGCACCAGCAGCTGACGGTTACCGCTCTTGGTGTAGAGGAAGTATTCCGCCACCCGCGCCAGATCGGTGGGTGAGCCGTTCTGGTAGCCGCAGCTCTGAGCGATCCGGCGCGACAGCTGGCCGCCGACGGGCAGCCCCGGCACCTCGCTGCCGCTAGCGTCGGTGTAGCCGGCGGAGGCACCGGCGCCGAGGAACGCCAGGCAAGTGCCGTCGTCGATGGTGGTGCGAATGAGCTGAAACAGCTGATCGTCCATCGGCGGTGGCGTGCTCGGACGCGGTCTCCCCAGAGCTCAGTGGAACGTGGGATCAGTCTCGCAGGGCGGTCTCGACATCCTGATCTGGGCTGCCGGCCTCTGCATGATAGCCCTGGGCTCGGCACGGCTTCAAGCCAGCGGGTCGCCGGGTAGGCTTCCTGGCATCGGGGATGGCCATGACTCTCGAGCGTCTTGTCGAGGCTCGCGGCGTGACATGCCCGAGGGTGGATGATCTCGTCGAGGCTCGCGGCGTGACGCGCCCAGGCGCCGGGGATCCTGTCGAGGCTCGCGGCGTGACATTCCCAAGCGCTGGGGATCTCTTCGAGACTCGCGGAGTCGATGTCTCGAGCGCAGATCACCTCGTCCAGGCTCGCGGCGTGACGTTCCCAAGCGAGGATCCCCTCGTCGAGGCTCGCAGAGTCGATCTCTCGAGGCAGATTACCTCGCCGAGGCTCGCGGCGTGACATTCCCAAGCCAAGATCCTCTCATCGAGGCTCGCAGGATTGATCTCCCCAACCGAACACGAGCTCATCGAGGCTCGCGGGGGCGATGCCTCAACAGGAAAGTCGCTCGTCGAGGCTCGCGGAGTCGTATTCCCAAACGGGAAAGTGACGGGGGTGTGTGATTTTGGAGAAGTTTTTTGCGCCGTGCTGAACTGCGCGAGGCGCGTTTGTTTTCAGCGAGTTACTGATATCAGAGATCTAGCTTTGAGTGGCGAGTGTCGAGATATTGCACTGAAAACAGAATTATTGTGATATGATTTTAGAGTCGCTGGCGATAAACGCAGCTTTTCTCTCTCTTGAAGTGCTCGGCGCGCAGGGTGATTCTAGATAAGGGGCTGCGATGATTCGCCAAATTTTTGCGACTTGTGGAGGTAGTCATGGCTAAGAAACTCAAACGAATGGTCATGAGAAGGAAAGGACTCTGCGACTTTGTCGTTGGTGCGGCGAAGGTCCAGGGGCCGGCGATCGGGCGCTCTTTGGGAGAGTACCTGGGTCCGGTTCTCGGCGCAGAGGAGGCACTGCCCGATCTCGAGTTGCCGATCGTGCTGCTCGGCCGCAAGCTGAGTGGTTATGGTGACGCGCTGGTCGAGGCAGACCAGGAGTACTTTCAGGCGCTGGTGAGGTTGGCCGAGGCGGACGCCAAGGCGACGTCGCTAGCGTCGAGCCTGAAGGAGAAGGTGCTGAGCTTGCGCTCGACGTGCCGAGGCCTTCTGGGTGAGGAAAGTGTCGAGGCGTTTGCGCTCGACTTCAATGTGGCGCGGGACGAGGATGCTCCCGGCATGCTGCGTCAGGGTGAGATCGTTCTGGATCGCATCCGCAACCCCAGCATCGAGCTCGTACCCAGGTTTTGGGTGGGCTCGCCGTTGGATAGCGAAGCTATGGCGCAGGAGCTCGAGGTGGTTGTCAATCAGCTGCAGCGAGCCGTGCAGCGGGTTGTGGGTCACCGAAAGCAGGCTGACACCGCCAAGGTCCGCAAGGACCAGGCGATGGATGAGTTCGATCGCCAATATCGGCGTATCGCCGGCATGCTGGAGGCTTACTTCCGCATCGTCGACGAGGTCGAGCTCGCGGAGCGTATCCGTCCCACCGTTCGCCGACTCCGTGGCGAAGCTGAGGAAACCGAGGAGACCCCACCCGCGGAAGCGCCGGAGACGTCCGACGCCGATGCGATCGTGGTTTCTGAGGCGCCCGTCAGCGAGCCATCAGAACCTATGACCGCTTAGCACAGCTGCTTTCTCGTATTTTGTCTTGCCTTGCGTTCGCCCCTCCCGAGTCTTTGGGAGGGGCCTTTTCGGGTGCGTTAGACTGTTACGTCATGCTCCACCATTCGACATCGCCACCGCGTTTCAACTACGGGGATTATTGTCGCTGGCAGGGAGACGAGCGCTGGGAGCTGATCGACGGCGAAGCGTTCGACATGAGTCCGGCGCCGTCGCGTCGGCACCAGCAGGTGCTCCTGCGACTCGCCCAGCAGATCGATTCCGGGCTAAAGGGCCAGGCGTGTGAGGTCTACGTCGCCCCCTTCGACGTCCGCCTGCCGGCCGCGGACGAGGCGGACGAGCAGATCGAGACGGTGGTGCAGCCAGATATCTCGGTGGTGTGTGATCCCACCAAGCTCGACGACGCGGGCTGCCGGGGCGCGCCGGATTGGATCCTCGAGATCTTGTCTCCCCGCACCGCGGCGCGTGATCAGCTTCACAAGCGAGACCTCTATGGTCTGCACGGGGTGCGGGAGTATTGGATCGTCGATCCGGAGCACAACCGCGTGACGATTTATCGCTCCGCGCAGCCGGGCTCAGGATTCAGCGCGGCGACCGAGGTAGAGGGCCAGAGCCGCATCCGCTCGCAGGCGTTGCCGGAAGTCGAGATCGATCTGGCGCCGGTCTTTCGCTGATCCCCCCGAAAAAGCTGATCCCCCCGAAAAGCAGGTCCCCCCGAAAAGCAGGTCCCCCCGAAAAGCAGAGCGCCCCGGCCGCTGGGCGACCGGGGCTCGGGATCTTCGTTCTAGGGGGCTTCAGTCAGCCGCGCCGGGTGCGGTCGCATTGGGGAGCGTCGGGAAGTCGCGAAACATCTTGGCCAGGGCTTTGGTGGCCTTCTTGGCGTTCTTCTCCGCTGACTTGCGAACCCGGCCGTCCGCCGTGCCTTCCCATACCGTCGTGTCGCTGTCGGCGTCGATCAAGCGGACCTCGAGCTGACCTTCGTGGACTTCGTTGATGTCGACCAAGGCCAGATCATCGTGCGGCCAGGGGTGGCCGTACCAGGGATCCATCCGCAGGGCCAACCGGTTGAGGCGGGGGCGGGCAGCGCGAGGGTAGGCGAAATGTGGGTCGATCTCGACGATCTCGACGCGCGTCTCTTGGGTGGCGCTGGTGGTGAAATCAACCTCCAGGTCACCGCCCGTCTCCACTGGCTCGAGTCCGGCGGCGGCGAGTTTGGCCTCGATCTCGGCCCGGATCGTGGCGTCGATGTCAGACGGGTTGGTGTCGTGGTCGACGTTCCAGGAGTAGGTCTGGTAGCCGTTGAGGTTGGCCTCGCCGTGAAATCCGGCTTCCACCTTCGCGGATGCGGAGGCGGCGGTGGCGGTGGTCAGGGCGGCGGTCAGCATCAGGGTCGTGAACAGCTTTTGGGTTACGGTCTTGCGGGTCATCGTGTTGTGGGTCGTCTTGTGGGTCATCGTCTCGTCTCCGTATGTTGAGCCGGGGTGTTCCCGGGTTGTTGTTACGGAGACTCCTTAGAGCAAGGGGTGTGCCAGCTTTGGGAGCTTCTGAGATCGAATCTTCAAGGGTTCTCCGAGTCGTTTAGTGCTCTAGTATCCAAATACTGATGCCGAGTCTCCGCATTTGGCCGAAGCGTCCATATGTGGAGACTGCGTTGCTGAGCTTGGTACGCTTGCCGCCGTGACGGACGCAATGAACAGCCAAAATCCCCATCGCTCGACGGCACGCTCGACGGCAGAGTCGACGAGCGCTCAGGATCCCGACGCCACGCTGGACGCGGCGGAAGCCGGTTTCGACCTCGCCAGCGAACCGCCGGTGAACCCGGACGCCACCACCCTCGCCGCGGAGGCTGGTGACGCGGACGCGGGCGCCGAGACAGGGGCGTCGAGGGAGCGTCTCGGCCGCTATGAGATCGGTCGGCTGATCGCCCGCGGCGGCATGGGTGAGGTGCTGCACGGGCGCGATCCCGAGCTCGGCCGCGAGGTGGCGATCAAGCGGCTGCTGCCGAAGTTCCGGGATCAACCCCAGGTGGTGGAGCGCTTCGTCGAAGAGGCTCAGATCACCGGTCAGCTGCAGCATCCCGGCGTGCTGCCGGTCTTCGAGCTCGATCGCGACGGCGGCGGGCGTCATTTCTTCAGCATGAAGCTGATCGAAGGCGAGACTTTGAGTGCCCTGCTCGCCGACGCTGATCCGCGGGCGCATGAGGATCCGCGCTTCCTCGGCATCTTCGAGCAGATCTGCCTGACGGTGGCGTACGCCCACTCCAAAGGAGTGATCCATCGCGACCTCAAGCCGTCGAACGTCATGGTCGGGGCGTTTGGAGAGGTGCAGGTGCTGGACTGGGGCTTGGGCAAGGTGCTGGGCGGTGAGTCCGGTTCGGATCATCGAGAGCCGAGGGCAGGCGAAGGACCCGCGCCTGCGGTGGCGACGGTGCGCAGCGGCGAGGGCTCGTCCCATTCGCTGGCCGGCTCGGTGATGGGCTCACCCGCCTACATTCCGCCCGAGCAGGCGCGCGGTGAGATCGATCGGGTCGACGCCCGCGCCGACGTCTTTGCCCTGGGCGGCATTCTGTGCCGGATCCTCACCGCCGCTCCGCCGTTCGCCGGCGAGCCCAGTACGATGATCGCGCGTTCGGCTGCGGGCGATCTGGACGACGTCTTCGAGCGTCTCGACGGTTGCCCCGCCGACCCCGAGCTGGTGGGGCTGGCGCGGCGCTGCCTGGTGCCGGAGCCGGCGGAGCGGCCTTCCGATGCGGGCGAGGTGGCGGCCGCGGTAGGGCGCTGGCGATCCGAGGTCGAGCAGCGGGCGCGGCAGAAGGAGCTCGAGGCCGCCGAGGCCCAGGCGACGGCGCAGCAGGAGCGGCGGGCCCGTCGGCTGACGGTGGCGCTGGCGGTGGCGGTGCTCGTGATCGTCGGCATCGGCGTCACGGGAACCTGGTGGCTGCAGCGCGAGCGCGCCGCGGCCCAGGCTCGCCAGGTCGAGCTGGTGAACGGGGTGATGGATCGCTACACGGAGCTGCTGGCGCGCTCGCACGCCTCGCCAACGACCGATCCCGCCGACTGGCAGGAGCTGCGGCGGGTGGCGGACCGGCTCGAAGCCGCGCTGCCCGAGATCGACGACCCTGAGCTGCGCGGCCGGGCCGAGCTCTTTCTGGCCCGCCTCGAGCGCGCCGAGACCGACCGCCACATGATGACGACGCTCGAAGACCTCATCGCGCGGGGCGCCAGCCATGACGACTTCGAGAGCTGGGCCGCCATGGCCGAGGAGCTCGCCGGTGCCTTCCGTGACCACGGGCTCGATCCGGAGGTTGTGGGTCGCGACGAGACCGTGCGCCGCATCCGCGACAGCCCGATCCGCACCGACCTGGCGTTCGGCCTGGACCTGTGGATCCGCACCGAAGCCGCCCTGACGCTGGCCGGCGCCGGCCAGCGGTCGATGCCGGAGCTGCTGGAGCGCCTGGAGATGGTGTACGAGGCGGATCCCGATCCCCGTCGCGTGCAGCTGCGCCGCTTCACCTTCGCTACCGATCCGAGGCCGGAGGATCTGCAGGAGATGATCGCGGGGGAAGCCCTGCAGACCTGGGAGGCGTCGACGCTGACTCTGCTGGTGGCGGCGTTCTCGCGCGTGAGCTACCCCGAGGGCTGGCAGGCGGCGTGTCGCGAGGGGCTGCTGCGCTATCCCGCCGACTACCATCTGGTGAACAGCTGCGCCTACAGCAAGCGCCAGGCCGGGGAATGGCGCGACGCGGTGCGCCTGTACGCGGTCGCCACGGCGCTGCGTCCCGAGGTCGGCGGCCTGTGGCGCAGCCTCGGTCTGGCGCATGAGCAGGCCGGCGCGTCGGAGAACGCGCTGGGCTGTCTGCGTCGCGCGGTCGAGCTCGAAGACGGCTACGCCCGCAATCATCTCGACCTCGGCCGGCTGCTGTGGCTGCGGGGCGAGGTCGAGCCGGCCTTGGGCGCTTGGGATCGCGCGCTCGAGCTCGATCCCGAGCTGGCGCCAGCCTGGAGCCTTCGCGGTCAAGCCCTAAGCCAGGCCGGACGCCGCGACGCAGCGACGGCGGCGTTCGCACGCTGCCGCGAGGCGCTGAGCGGCAACCACCGTCAGTTTGCGGGCCTGAGCGCTCGCCCGGGAGACGCCGCCTGGCGCGCGGCCTGCGAGGGCTGAACGCAGAGCGACCCGCCCGAGCTCTCGGGCGGGTCGGCAGTGCCGGGTCGTTAGGGGAAGACCGTCGGTCGATGCGTCAGATCGCGATGACGACGAACCCTCCGGCGCGCGGGGCGTAGGTGATGCCTTCGTAGCGGTAGTGCGTCACGCCGCCGATGAGGACTGTCGTGTGGCCGACGGGCAGGGCGGTGATGACGGCACCGACCGGCGGGTGGATGACCTGGTAGGACACGATGCCGCCGCGAACCACTCGCACGAAGTAGACGTCGT
>JBCCEE010000280.1:0-11278 GCA_039030415.1 Acidobacteriota bacterium | reverse complement strand
CGAGGCTATTCTCGGGGCGGCTGGCGAGCCGATCTCCGCCGGCCAGCAGGTAGCGCAGCGTGCGGAGGCGCTCGAGGCAACCCGTCCTCATCATGAGCTCCATCAAGGGAGTCGTCAGGAAGACGTGGGTGATCCTCTGTTGGTTGAAATGCTCCGTGAGCAGCTCCGGGTCCAACAGCTCTTTGTCGATCACCTCCAGGGAGGCACCGCTCGCGAGACTGGGCCAGACTTCGAGGATCGACGCGTCGAAGGCCGGGCTGGCGAGCATCGCCATGCGATCTCCGGCTCCCAGGCCATAGTCTCGCAGGTACCAGGCCACCAGATCTGCCAGGCTATGGTGAGAGATCACCGTGCCCTTGGGATTGCCGGTCGAGCCCGAGGTGTAAATCACATAGGCCGGAGCGTTGAAGGGCAGAGTTTCGAGTCGGCTCGCAGCCTCTGGGGCTCCAAGGGATGAGCGCCAGATCGCACCGAGCCCCTGCCGGGTGAGACGCAGCCTGCAGTCCGCATCTCGCTCGATGTAGCGAATGCGCTCGGCGGGTGCTTCCGGATCCAGCGGGACGAACACCGCCCCGGCCTTCAAGATCCCCAACTGAGCCGCCACCAGCTCGAGGCTACGCCCCATATCCAGGGCGACGCGCTCCCCGGGCCGCACTCCCTGGTCCATGAGGTGGTGTGCCACCCAATCGCTACGACGATCCAGCTCGCGGTAGGTGAGCGTCTCGGGGCCCCAACGCACGGCGAGCGCGTCCGGCGTGCGCTGGGTCTGATCGCGGATCAGACGCGGCACGAAGACGGACGCTCCGAGCGAAGCGCCAGGCCGGTTGAAATCTTCCAGCACCTGGCTTCGTTGCGCCTGGCTCAGCAGGGAGAGATGATGGGCCTTCGTCTCCGGCGAGCTCGCCGCGAAGCCTCGCAACAGCTCGACGTAGCACTCGGTCATGCGCTCGATCAGGTCCGGATCGAACAGATCCGTGTTGTAGATCAGGTCTCCCGAAAGGCCGTCGCCGGACTCGGCCAGGTTCCCCGTCTCAGCCAGGTTCAAGGTGAGCTCATACTTGGCGATGTTGGCTAGGGAGTAGTCGAGCCCCCAGGGTGAGGAGTCGATGTCCGTCAGCTCGAGCTCGTCCAGGCTCTCGCTCTGCAGCGCGAACATCACCTGGAAGAAGGCCGAGCGGCTGGTATCGCGCACCGGGTTGAGCGCTTCGACCAGCTTCTCGAACGGCAGGTCCTGGTGGGCGAAGGCGTCCAGAGCAGTCTCGCGCGCCTGCGCGATCCGCGTCAGCACGGTGCTCTCGGAATCCAAGGAATGGCGCAGGATGAGTGGATTGACGAAGAAGCCGATCAGGGATTCCAGCTCGACGTAGCGGCGATTGGCCACGGGGGTGCCGATATTGAGCTCACGGGCGCCGCTGAAGCGCCCCACGAGCTCGACGAAGGCTGCCTCGAGCACCAGGAAGAGGGTGCCGTGGGTCTCGAGCGCCAGCTGCCGTAAGGCATTGGCCAGCTCAGGGTCGACATGGAAGCGCAGGTACTGCCCGTGGAAGGTCTGCACCGCGGGCCGAGGACCGCGGGTGGGCAGGTCGAGGGATTGCGGACTACCCTGCAATTGCCGGGTCCAGTACGCCAGCTGCTGTTCCAGGGCCTCGCCCTGCAGCCAATCTCGCTGCCAGAGCGCGTAGTCGGCGTATTGGATCGGCAGGGGCTGCAGGACGTTAGTCGGATCTTCATCGTTGCGACACGCCCGATACAGCAGCGCCAGCTCGTTGCGGATCACCCCGAGGGACCAGCCGTCGGAGATGATGTGGTGCATGTTGAGCGACAGCACGTGCAGGGTTTCCGCGAGCCGCAGCAGGGTGGCGCGGAACAACGGGCCGCGATCGAGCTCGAAGGGCGTGGCCGTGTCCCGGTCCAGCAGCGCTGCCGCGACTGTCTCTGCCTGAGTGGCGTTGAGCCCCGAGAGATCCACCGCCCGCAGGGTGAAGGCACCCGGCGGCTCGATGATCTGCCGCGCGGACGAGCTGGCGTCGTCCCCACCGAAACGGGTTCGTAGGCTCTCGTGGCGGTCGACGAGGATGCGCAGGGCTTGGCTCAAAGCTGCGATGTCCAGGTCGCCCTCGAGACGCCAGGCGTAGGGCATGCTGTAGGTCGTAGCGGGCCCCTCCATGCGATCCAAGAACCAGAGGCGCTCCTGGGCGAAGGACAGCGGCAGCGCATCCGGGCGTTGTGCGGGAGCCGGCGCCGCGAGGTTTGGGGCTGCGTTCTGGTTCTGTGAGCCCTCGCGTTGGAAGGCCGGCAGCCGGCCGGCCAGCGCTTCGACGGTAGGGTGAGCGAAGAGCTCGGCCAGAGGGACCTCGACGGCGAACGTCCTGCGGATCAGAGCGCAGAGTCGCGTCGCCGTCAGGCTGTTGCCTCCGAGCTCGAAGAAATGGCTGTCGGCGCCGATCGACGCGGCCGGCACCTTCAGGCCTTCCGCCCAAATGCCGCACAGCAGCTCCTCTGCCATCGTCCGGGGCGCGAGTCGGCCGGTCCGCGCCGCGGCTCCTTCGGCCGCCGCGCGCTCCTGAAGCGCCTGGCGGTTCAGCTTGCCGCTCGGCAAGCTCGGGAAGCGCGACACGAAGAGGATCGCCGACGGCACCATGTAGCTCGGCAGGCGACTCGTCAGAACACCGCGCAGCGAGGCCGCCAGCGTATCGTCGCTCAGCTCCTTGCCTTCGTTGCGATTACCCGTCTCGGCGCGGCCGGGTTCGGTGCCAGCCGGTACGACGAAGGCCACCAGTCGTCGGTCCCCCGAAGATGCTTCGTGGACCACGACCGCGGCGTCCCGGACGTCGGGCTGCTCGCTCAGCAGGGCTTCGATCTCTCCCGGCTCGATACGGTAGCCGCGCACCTTGACCTGGTGATCGCAGCGCCCCAGGTATTCGATGGCCCCGTCCGTCCGCCAGCGCGCCAGGTCCCCCGTGCGGTAGAGGCGCTCACCCTCTCTTGAGGGATCGGGCACGAAGCGCTCCGCGGTCAACCCGGGACGATCCAGGTAGCCGCGAGCCAGATTGGCGCCAGCAATGTAGAGCTCACCGGCGACTCCGATCGGAGCTCGGCGCAGCCGGGAGTCGAGCAGATCGATCCGGGTCCTCGCGATCGGCGACCCGATCGGCGGCAGTGCCGTCCAGGTCTCCGGATCTCGCGGCAGATCGAAGGCCGTGACCACGTGGGCTTCCGTCGGCCCATAGTGATTGTGGAACGAGCAGTCGGGGAGCGCCTTGAAGAAGCTCCGCAGCTGACGGCTCGCCTGGAGCGCTTCTCCCGCCGTATAGACCTCCCTCAGAGCGCCGGGAACGACACTCTGTTCCTCAAAACCCTGATCCTCGAACGCCGCGGCCAGGGCCTGCAGGCCGACGAAAGGCTGATGCATACGCTGGATGCGGCGGTCGCGGAGGAAACGCAGCAGAGCGTTGGCGTCGCGCCGCAGCGTTTCGCTGACGAGCACGATCTCGCCGCCGCTGCACCAGGTCTCGAACAGCTCCTGCACCGAGACGTCGAAGCTCAGGGACGCCAGTTGGACGGTACGCTGCCGCGGCCGGAAACTGTCGAGACCGATCTGCCAGCGGATCAGGTTGGCGATAGTGCCGCGGCTCATGGCGACGCCTTTGGGCCGGCCCGTCGAGCCCGAGGTGTAAATCACGAACAGCAGATTCTCGGCCGAGGCAACGTCTTCGAGCGCGGCGACGGCTCGCGGCGTATCGTTTCGCGATGTTTCGTGTCGCAGTGTTTCGTTTCGTGCGGCGATCTCGCTCAGCGTAGCCTCGGTGAGGACGACGACGGGGTCAGCATCCTCCTCCATCCTCCGCAGGCGCTCCTCCGGATACGCTGGATCCATCGGCACCCAGGCGCCGCCGGCCTTGAGCACCGCCAATACCGCCTCGGCCATGGCAATCGAGCGCCGCATGCGAATGCCGACCCGCACGTCCGGACCGACTCCGAGCTGCCGCAGCCGGTGCGCCAGCCGGTGGGTCCGCCGGTCCAGCGCCGCGTAGGTCACCGTCTCGTCTTCAAAGCTCAGGGCCGGAGAGTCGGCAAAGGCCGTGGCGGCGTCGGCAAAGGCTGCCTGCAGGCTGACCGTCGCGCCCTCCAGGCGCGGACCCTGGCTGTGGACTAGCAGCTGACGTCGCGCCGCCTCGGACAACCATTCCAAATCGAGGACGCCGGTCTCTAGACCCTCCGCGAAGCTGGCGAGCAGGACTTCATACTGCTCCGCCAGGCGGTGGATCCGCTCGCGCAGGAAGAGCGCGGGATCGTACTTGAAGGCCAGGCACAGCCGATCCTCGAGATCGAAGACCTCGAGACTGAGCTCGATCTCGCCCACCTGGTGAACGCCTTCGATCGGCTCTAGCGAGAGGGCGTGCTCTTCGCGACCCGGGCCGTATTCCCGCCCGAGGTTGGCGCGCAGGTTCTGCCAGATGAAGCTGGCTTGGCAGAGCGGAGAACGATCCGCCTCGGGAATGATCTCCAACGCTTCGACCAGGCTCGGGAACGGCAGGTCCGCGTGCTCCAGAAGCTCGAACACCGTTTCCTGCAGCGCTTCGAGCGAGGTCGAGAGGCGCGGATTGCCCAAGAACGTCATGCGTACCGGCAGCAGGTTGACGAAATAGCCGACGACGCCATCCCAGCGGCGATCCGGGCGTCCGGTGACCGCGGTGGCGACGAGCACCTCCTGCTGTCGGGCCTGCCGCGCCAGCAGCAGGCCAAAGGCCTGTAGACAGAGGCTGAAGAGGTTGGTTCTGCTGCGTCGGGCCAGGGCGCGCAGTGGCTTCACGACATGGCTCTCGAGCTCCACGTCTAGCGTGTCGCCAGCGAAGCTCCGCGTTGTCGGCCGGGGCAGATCCACCGGCAGCTCCAGCTGCCGCGGAGCGTGCGCCAGCTGCTTGCGCCAATACTTCAGCAGCTCCTCGCCGGCCGTCGAGCTCAGCATCTGGCGCTGCCAGGCCTCGAAGGAGCGGAAGCTCTCTTCGACCGACGGGAGATCGTGCTCGTGCCCTTCGACCTCTGAGCCGTAGACGGTTGAGCCATAAACGGCGAGCAGCTCGTCGATGAGCGTGTTGTAGGACACGCCGTCGAAGACCAGGTGATGGATGTTGATCAGGAGTATCGGCCGCTGGTCGGCGCGGCGGAAGAAAAAGACGCGCAGGAGCGGTCCGGCTTCCAGATCAAAGGGAGCGCGGGTCCTCTCCAGGAGCTGCGCTGCCAGTGCTTCGCCGTCCAGGGGCGCGAGATCTTCCTCCAAGAAATGCACCTCGCTCGGCGGCATGACGTGCTGGCGGGGCGCGTCGTCGACTTCTCGAAAGACGGTCCGCAGCGCCGGATGGCGATCATGGATCGCCTGAAAGGCGCGCCGTAGCTTGGCGGGATCGGTCTCTGGGCCGACCTTGAAGGCGAAAGGAATGTTGTAGGCGTAGGCCTCCGGCGCCAGGCGACACAGGAACCAAATGCCTTCCTGTCCCTTGGTCAGCGGGTAGGACGCGAGAACGCTTGCGGGCGTGACGACCGCTGGAACCGGCGCGGGATCCTCTTCCAGCGCTGTGGGCACCTCAGGCTCACTGACTAGCTGCCCTTCGACCTTGAGCGGTTGCATAGCAACTTCGCGCAGTTCGACGCACGTCAGGCCTTTCGAGTCCAAGAGGGTGATGTGCATCTTGCGGCTCACCCCCGCCGCGTCCGACCACCGGGCGTACGCCCAGGCTTGCTGCGGGATCGGACGCAGGATGTGGATTTCGCCGATGGCTAGGGGCAGGTAGCCGACGCCTCGCTCCTGCCACAGCCCCAGGGTGGTCTGGACGAGGCCTTCCATCATCGACGGGTGGAGCACGAGATCCCTAGAGTCCACGGGGAGATCGCTCGGAGCGACCAGGCGCGAGAGCGCCTCCTCCTCGCTATGCCATAGCTCCTGTAAGACCTGGTAGGTCGATCCGTGGACGATCCCGCCCTCGCCCAGAAACTCATAGCACCAAGCCGGGTCGCGCCGCTGCGGCAGGCGTGCCCTGAGCCCTTCCAGACTGAGCTCGTCCAGACTGAGCTCGCCCAGACTGAGCGGGTCCTCGGCATGGGTAGCCGGGGCTGTCAGCCAGAGGTCGCCGCGAGCGTAGACGTCGCGCTCGTCACCCGCTCCCGCGCTGCAGATTGTGAAGCGCAGAGGGTCGTCCGTCGGCTCGAGCTCGACGGAGATCTCCTCGCCGCATTCAGCGGAGGTGATGGGCTTGGCCAAGGAGACACTCTCGAGCCGCCGGACCGGGCTGCCGCAGGCTAGCTCGCCGGCGGCCCGAGCCATCTCCAGCAAGCCGACTCCAGGCAGCATCGGCTCACCGTCGACGACGTGGTCGCGCAGCAGGAAGTGCTCCGCGTCGAAGACCTTTTGGTAGGCCTGGCGCCCAAAGGTCGTCACGTTGACGTCGATGAGGGGGTGGAGTGCGGGTAGCGTCGGCTCCACGCTGACCGGATCTTCAGTGCCGATCCAGTGTTTTTCGCGGGCGAACGGATAGGTGGGGAGCGAGACCCGGCGACCGCTCCGGGGATCCCGAACCTGATGCCAATCGGGCAAGACACCGTCGCACCACAGACGCGCCAGCTTGTGTGGTTTTCCGCGGCGAGTCAGGATGCGCACGACCTCTTCGCGATCCTCGGCGTCGAGCAGCTCCTGGAACGAGGAAGCGCTCTTGACGTCTCCGCTCATCACGTCGCCATCGCTGCGTCCCGCCAGGAACGATCGCAAGCCAGCCCGGAGCTGCTCGTGCGAACGCGCTACCACCGCCAGCCGATGCCGCCAGACCTTGCGTCCCAACTGCAGGGTGTAGGTGATGTCGCGAAGCTCCAGCGCCTCGAGCCAGCCGGCGTCGAGGGCGTCGGCAAATCTCTTGGCGTAGGCTTTCAGGCGTTCCGCGCTGCGGGCGGAGAGTACAAAAACCTCGGTGCCTCGCAGGGAGACGGTGCCTCGCCCGGAGACGGCGTCTCGATGGGGGGCGGCATCTGGCCGTCGCTCTGCGCCGCGATACTCCTCCAGGATCAAGTGGGCGTTGGCGCCACCCGCCCCGAACGAGCTCAGCCCGGCCCGCCGCGGCATCTCGACGCCATCGACCAGCGGTCGCTTCCAGGGCTCCGCCCGGCGCTGCACCACAAAGGGGGTGCGCTCGAAATCGATGTGCTCGTTGAGCTCCTCGGTATGGATCGAAGGGGCGAGCTGACGATGGCGAAACTGCAGCAAGACCTTGGTCAGCCCAGCGATGCCGGCCGCCGCCTCGAGATGGCCGATGTTGGATTTCACCGAGCCAATGGAGCAATAGCTAGGGCCCCCATTTTGGTAGGAGCCCGTCTGGTGTCGGAAGGCCGCACTCAGCGCCTGGATCTCGATCGGGTCGCCCAGCTTGGTGCCGGTGCCATGGGCCTCGACATAGCTCACCGTCCGCGCATCCAGCCCGGCCTCGCTGAACGCCTGGGAGATCAGCGCTTCCTGGGCCCCGGTCCGCGGCACGGTGAAGCCGCTGGCCTTGCCACCATGGTTGACGGCGCTGCTCAGGATCATGCCGCGGATCGGGTCGCCGTCGCGCTCGGCGTCGGCCAGGGGCTTGAGCAGCACCGCTCCCACGCCTTCGCCGGCGACATAGCCGTTGGCCCGGTTGCTGAACGTGAAGCAGCGACCGTCGGGGGAGAGGAAGCCACCGCCGGCGGTGATCACGCGTTTGCTCGGATGCAGGTCCAGATTCACGCCCCCGGCGATAGCGGCGCGGCACTCGCCCTGGCGGATGGCCTCGCAGGCCATGTGCAGGGCCGTCAGGCTCGAAGAGCAGGCGGTGTCGATCGCCAGGCTCGGACCGGTGAGGTTGAGCGTGTAGGAGACGCGGTTGGCCACTGCCCAGAGGTAAGAGTTGGGTCCCACCACCCGGCCCTTGAGGGCCTCCTCGGCTCCCACGGTCTGATAGTGAGTCCAAACCGCGCCAACGAAGACGCCGATATCGCGCGCTTCGCCCTCGGCGACCAGGGTTTCCGGCAGATAGCCGGCATCTTCCAGAGCCTCCCAAGCCACTTCCAGGAAGAGCCGCTCCTGGGGATCCATGAGGACCGCTTCACGCGGCGAGATGTTGAAGAACAGCGAATCGAAGGCATCGACCCCATCGATGAACCCACCCCAGCGCAGCTCCGGCTTTCCGAGCTCCGCGCGGCGGCGGTAGTCCCAGCGGTCGCGTGGAATCTCCCGGATGCAGTCCCTGCCTGCCGCCAGGTTCTGCCAGAAGCGGTCGATGCAGTCGGCTTCGGGATAGCGTCCCGCCAGCCCGACGACGGCGATACCGCAAACAGGATCCGCTGCCTTGGCGGCCCTCGCGCCAAGGTCTGATTCCATGTGCTTCAGCATGGGAAGTTGCTGATGTTATCGCGGCTAAGCTCCCTATTTTATTGACCTTCTCACTGTCAGTCGTGCGGCTTCGTACAGGTGAATCACCCAATCCAACAGCCCCACGCTTTCGCGCCCTACGCCGTTGCGGCTCTAGGAGCCGGCCCTCGATACGCTCAACTGTGTTCAATACTTACAAAAATGTAGGTACTTGTTCAGAGTGTTGTCTGGGCGTAGTCTGCTCCAAGGTCGGTAACAACCGACTGGCGACACCAACCGATCCGGTGTCCATCCTCGTCGACCTTGGGACCGGTCGGAGCGCTCGCGTGCTGGCGGCACGGCTCTGGCTTCGTTCTCGAAACAAAAGGGAGAGATCATGCAGTACGAAGGGTTTACGACGTTCAAGGCGGAGCAGAACGAAGGCGTGCTCACGGTGACATTCGACTATCCGCCGGTGAACGTCCAGGGCGCGCCGATGCTGGCCGACTTGAACACGCTGGCGATGAGGCTCGAACGGGACCGAGAAACTAGAGTCGTCGTTTTTCAGTCGGCCCATCCGGAGATCTGGGTTTGCCACTACGACACTGAGCTGCTGAAAGACATGTCGACCGAAGCCGTTTCTCGCGAAGAGGTGAAGCTGCTCGACCTGCAGTCCGTGCTGGAGCGCATCAGCAAAGTGCCGCAGGCAACCATTGCCAAGCTCGAAGGGTTCGCGCGCGGCGGCGGGCACGAGTTTGCCCTGGCCTGCGACATGCGTTTCGCGGCACGCGGCAAATTCAAGTTCATGCAAATGGAAGTCGGCATGGGCATCCTGCCCTGCGGTGGCGGCGCCTCACGCATGGCGCGCCAGGTCGGGTTGGGCCGCGCTCTTGAGATCATCCTGAGCGCTCGCGACTTCAGCGCCGATGAAGCCGAGGCCTACGGCACCATCAACAAGGCGCTCGATCCGGACGAGATCGGCGAATACGTGGATACCTTGGCAAAACGTATCGCTAGGTTCCCGGCAGAATCCATCAACGCCTGCAAGCAGGCGGTCTACGAGTCCATCGACAAGCCCATCGTCGAAGCGCTCGAGGCGGAGGCCTATTGGCTCTACCAGGCCACGAGCAAGACGCCCGCTGTCAAGCGATTCACCATCGCTGATGAAAAGGGCATGGAGCATGACATGGAGAACCAGCGCAACTGGAACGAGCTCGTCATGCAGGTTCAGGACATCAGCTGACGGTGGCAGCGCAGGTTTAGGTTCGGGCTTCGAAGGAGTGGCGCGCCCCATTAGAATGCCGGTCGGGTTGCAATCGGCATGTGGCGGTCACTGAGCGAAGGGCTGCGCCGCTTCGAGCAAGCGGCGACGAGGCCAGGGGCTCCCTGGCTGGCCGGCGGTGTGGCGCTCGGCGTCTATCTGGTGATTGCGCTCGGCGTGCTGGGCACCTCGGCGGTTTGGAGCCCGGACACCGGCGCCAAGCTGTGGCAGATGCAGAGCTTACGCTTCGAGGACGGAGCGCTGCGCTGGGATCTGCGCTACCGGGGACGCGAGCTCGATCCGGAGCTGCGCTTCGCTGATGAGCCCTACGCCCACGCGGTGATCCTGACCGTGGTCGGCGACGAGCTGCACCTGCGCCGCCTGCCGGTATTCCCTGCGCTGTTATGGCCTTTCGATCAGCTGTTTGGAAACAGTGGGCGGGTGCTGTTGCCAGCGCTGGCTGGCGCCGCCCTGGGCGTCATGGCGCTGCTGCTGGTACCGACTGCGGATCGCCGGCCCTGGATGTGGGGGCTGGTGGCCTTTGCCAGCCCCGTGACGATTTACTCGGTCCTGGTTTGGGAGCACAACCTGGCGAGCGCGGTGGCGCTGGCCGGCGTCGTGTGGGCGCTGCATTGTCCGCGGGCGTCCACGCGGGCTTGGCTCGGGGTCGGAGCCTTGCTGGGCGGCGCGCTCTATCTGCGGGTCGAGACCGCCCTGGTCACCGGGCCTTTTCTGGTCGCGCTCGCTGCCCTGGACGCCGAGCGGCGTCGCGGGGCGGTGGTCGCCTTCGCCGGCCTGTTGGCCGGCGCGGTGCTGTACCCGATCACCCAGAATGCGATGTTCGGCGACCCGGTGCCGCAGAACATGACGCATATCGTGCTGCCGTTCTCCTACCTCTCGGACGCCGGGCTAAACGCCGTGCGCGCCTTCCTGGTCGGCCCCTTCACGCATGGCTCGATCAATACCGGTGCCTGGGGCATGCTGTGGGCTTGGGCGGCGCTGGCGGCGTTCATCCTGGCCGCGTTCTCGTTGCGCAGCGGGTGGCTGCTGCTGCTGGCGCTGACCGCGGCTCTCGCCGTGATGTTCCTGCTCACCGACGTGCCCTATCAAGCGGCACACGGTCTGCTGTTCACCACGCCCTGGGTGGCGGTGGCGCTGTGCCGAATCCCCGATCTGCTGCGCGCCTCGCCGCGCGCTCGACTGTTGGCAGCCGCTGCATTGCTCGCGACCCTGGCGTACGCCGTGGCGATCCTCGTGCTGCGAGGTGCCACGCCCGACGGGGGGCGCGAGTGGGGCTCGCGCTTTGCGATGACGCTGTTCCCGCTGCTCGCTGTGGTCGCGGCCTGGCCCTCTGTGCGGCCGCGAGAGACCCATCGAGGGACGGAGCTGGCGGCGGCGCTCGCCAGCGTCGTGCCGGCGCTGCTGTTCGTGCTCGGAATCGGCTTTCAGATCCGTGGCCTGATCACCATCGAGCGCGTACTCGACGACGGTGCGCGGTTTCATCGGCAGCTCGCCGCGCTGGAAGACGAGGCTATCGTCACCGATGTGTGGTGGCTGGCGCTCGATGCGGTACCGGCCGAGCTCGAGCTGCCGATCTACACCGTCGAAGGGCTGGAAGAGCCTGGCGTTTGGCTCGCCGCGGCGCGCCGTCACGGCGTCGG
>JBCCEE010000279.1:0-11280 GCA_039030415.1 Acidobacteriota bacterium | reverse complement strand
GGCTGACGCTCGTTCCAAAACGGATACTCGAGGGCCAGCGGTACCACCCAGCCATCGCTCAGGCGACTCGCCAAATGGGCCAAGCCCGGCAAGATCTCGAGCGGTCGCTGACGGGGATCGGCGAAACTACCCTCGACCGTCATCCACAGGCTGGTCGCAGGCTCGGCCAGCACCGCCTGCGAGGCGCTCAGGAACGACGCCGCGCCACGCCGCGAGCGGTCGACCCCGAAGACGCCGAGCTTCTTGAAGATGCGGTACTTCTCGAGCATGTCGGCATCCATCGGCCCGTAGACCCGACGCTCGGGCAGCAGGTAGGACGCCAGCAGTCCGAAGTGGATCGGATCCCACCACGACGGATGGTTGGCGTAGAAGATCAGAGGCCGTGAGTCGGTCCATGCCGCATCTTCGGACAACGAGCCCGACGTGCGCACCCCGGTGAAATTACGGGCAAAGTAACTGCGCAGGTAGGCGATGAAGCCGCGGTACAGGCGTGGCGAGAATTCCGGCAGACCCTGCGGAGGCAGCCGGCCCGAGGCGGACCGGTCGGCGGCCGACCGAGTCCGCCACCCCATCAGGCCGCCCTCCCGGCCTCGCTCTGCGAGCCGCCGCGATCTTGATCGAGCGAGTCGGCAGCGATCCACCCGGACATCATCACCATCGGCATGCCGGGTCCGGGATGAGCGGCACCGCCGGCCAGGTAGAGGCCGCGCACGTCGCGGCTGCGATTGCCGGGCTTGAAGGCCCCCATGAATCGTCCGTGGCTGGCCAGGCCGTAAATCGCCCCGTTCAGCACCCGGTAGCGCTCGTGGATGTCCTGCGGCGTCAGCGCCTGCTCGACGACGATGCGCTCTTCGAGGTCCGGCATGCCCGCGGTGCGCGCCAGCTTGTCCAGGATCGTCCGGCGGTAGGTCGGGAACATCTGCGACCAGTCGTGGCCCGGACGCAGATAGGGCGTGTGCACCAAAACGTAGAGCGCCTCGCCGCCCTCCGGCGCGACCGCCGGCTCGGTGCGCGCCGGCGCCGCCAGGTAGCACGACGGATCCGGTGCAGGCTCTCCGCGCCGATAGATCCACTCGAACTCCTCATGGGGATCCTCCGAGAACACGAAGTTGTGGTGCTCGAGGTGGTCGTAGGCACGGTCCAGGCCGAGGTAGAGCACGACGCCGGAGCATGCCGGGGCGTAGGAGCGGCGACGGTGGAACTTCCGCTTCGCGGCGCCGCCGATCAGCTCGTCATAGGTGCGCACCGAGTCCATATTGGAAACCGCCGCGCCGACCGCGACCTGCTCTCCCGCCTCGGTCTCGACGCCAACCACCCGATCGCCATCGACCAAGATGCGCTGCACGCCACATTCGGTGCGCAGCTCCACGCCGAGGTCACCGGCCAGTCGCGCCAGGCCGGTGGCGACGGCGCGGGTGCCGCCGATCGGATACCACACGCCGCCGTCGAGCTGCATGTGGGCGATGCCGCAGAGCACCGCCGGCGACTGGTACGGCGACGAGCCGACGTACTGCGTGAAGTGATCGAGCATCTGGGCGACGCGCTCGTCTCCGACCCGGCGCCGGATGGTGCCGGCCACCGACTGTCCCATGCGGATACGCAGGATGTCGCGCAGCGTCGCGGCGTTGAACGTGCCTTTGATGTCGAGCGTGTCGGCGATCCCCTCGACCGACTTCCAGAAGTAGAAGCGATCCGAGATGTCGTGCAGCTGACGCGAGATCTGAATGAACTCGCGGTAGCCGTCGGCGGTTTCGCGGCCGGCGAAGCTCTCCAGGGTGCCCGCCATCTCGTCGAGGTCTTCGGCCAGATCGAGCACCGAGCCGTCTTCGAAGAAGCAGCGCCACTGCGGATCGAGGCGCACCAGGTCGAGCTCGGCCTCGAGATCGCGGCCCGCTTCGCTGAAGATCTGACGCAGCACTCGCGGCACGGTGAGAATCGTCGGCCCCATGTCGAAGCGGTAACCGCCCTCTTCCAAAACCGCGGCCTTGCCGCCCAGCCAGGGGTTCTTCTCGAATAGCGTGACGCGGTGACCGCGAGCGGCCAGGGTACAGGCAGCCGCCAGGCCGCCGAGTCCGCCGCCAACGACGGCGATGCGATCCGTCGATGACTTAGAGGTTTGATGGGTCATGAGCTCCTCCCGGGGTTGTCGTCGCCGCGACGCGCGCCGCGGACCGTGAGTCTTACGATGTCGAATGCGGCACGCAGCCGGCTGCTGAGCGATCGCGCGTGGGACACTTGGACGAAGGCACCGAGCAGCGCCTCCTCATCCGTGCCGGTGGGCTCCAGATGTGGCCGGAAGCGTCCCGCGCGCCGCACGACCGACTTGAGCTGAGTCATTTCCAACAGGCCTTCGGCACCCCGCGTCACGCCGTGGCCGCTCGCCGCGCGACCGCCGAAGGGCAGGCGCGGGTCAGCGGTCGGCACGATCAGGTCGTTGATCACCACCACGCCGGCCGGAAGCTCCCGGGCCAGGGCCTGCGCCGGCTCCTTGCCGCCAAAAATCGTCGCGCCGAGACGGTAGCGCCCGCGAGCCACCACGTCCCGCGCCTCGCGCTCATCTCCAACGGTCACCAGCGAAAGCACCGGCGCCGCCAGGTCGGCGTCGAGGATCGCCATGCCGGGACGCACCCCGGTCAGCACCAGGGGATGCATCGATCGCTGGCCTTCGTCGCCGTGACTCGCCGTGAGCTCGTTGGGCAGGCCGCCCAAGACGCGCGCACCACCGTCGAGCGCCATGCCGGCCAGGCGGTGGGCTTCAGCGGCGGCGGCCGGCGCTACCGGCAGCGGTTCGAGATCGGCGAGCTCGGTTCGCAGCTGCGCTTCGAGCTCGTGCTGCCGGCTGCTGTGCACCAGCACGCGACGCGGCGCGATGCAGGTGTAGCTGCTGTTGAAGGTCAGGCCGAAGCGCAGGGCAGCGGCCGCGAGCGTGACGTCCGCGTCGGCGAGCACGATCGCGGCGTCGCAGCCCGAGAGCTCCATCACCGCTGGCGTCACCGATTCCGCCAGCTGACGCGACACCGCCTGCCCCGTCGCCAGCGAGCCGGTCAGCACCACCTTGTCGACGCCCGCCGCGATGGCCGCCTCGGCGGCTCGCGGACTCTCGTCGAGCACCACCATCAGGCCACCCGGCAGGCCGGCCGCCTTCAGCAGCTCGGCGAGCTGATTGGCCGCGGCGCCGCCACCTCGACCCGGCTTCACCGACACGGCGTTACCGGCCACCAAGGCCTGCAGGGCTTGAACGCCCGGCAGCAGCAGGGGGTAGTTCTCAGGCGCGATCACCAGCACGATGCCAAACGGCTCGCGCCGGATCTCGAGGTGCGAGCCACCGAGCCAAAACGGCCGGCCCCGACGCCCCAGCTCTTTGGGAGCGAGCAGCGCTGCTGCCTCGCGCTCGAGGAAGCGACAGGCATCGGCCAACGGCAGGATCTCGGCGGCCAGGGTTTCGGCCCGGGATCGCCTCTGCCGCAGCCGCACCGAGCGGATCAAGCGCTCCGCGTGCTCGGCGATCGATTGCCTGAGTCGACGCACCACCTCCAAGCGATGCTGGATCGGCAGGCCGGCCCAGGCCAGCTGCGCCGTGCGATCGACCCCGGCACCCTTGAACGGCAGGACGCGGCCAGTGTCACCGGGCCCCGAGCTGCCGAGCGCTGCCGGGCTAGGCGACATCGGCCAGCATTCCCGGCAGCTCGGACGAATCCGCTTCGGAATCCTCCCACGCGGGATCGATGGCGAAGTCGTCCACCATCAGCCGCGAGGTGATGCGAGCCGACTCGAAGATCACCGGCAGACCACTGCCGGGATGGGTCCCCCCACCGACCAGATAGACGCCGTCGAGATCCTCGAAGCGGTTGCGCGGCCGCAAGTGCAGCAGCTGATCCAGCGAGTGGGCCAGGCTGAAGGTGGCGCCGCGGTAAATATGCAGATCGGATTCCCAATCCTTCGGCGTGACGATCTTCTCGTAGCGGATACGCCGCTCGATGTCCTCGAGTCCGAGGCGAGCCAGCTGGCGCATCATCGTGCGGCGGAATCGCGTCCGCTCCTGGCGCCAGTCGACATTGGGGTGCTGATGGGTGACCGGTGCCAGCACGTAGAGCGAGGAGCCTCCCGGCGGCGCCATC
Organism: Acidobacteriota bacterium; assembly: GCA_039030415.1. GTDB lineage: Bacteria > Acidobacteriota > Thermoanaerobaculia > Multivoradales > J023 > JAAELT01. The sequence continues at coordinate 7,162 of JBCCEE010000279.1, read as the reverse complement.
GAAGCATCGGTGATCGCCGGGTTGTGGACGTAGAACGACGGATCCTCGGACAGGCGGTGATGCTTCTCGATATCCGCCAGGCCCTGCTTATAGTCGTCGGCGAGAAAGATCGTGTGGTGCGCCAGATCGTTGCACTGCCCTTCGAGCCCGAGGTACATCATGTACGTCGAGCATGAGTAGCGCTTCTTGGCCAGCTTGCGATCGCTCCAGCGTCGGCGCACCGAGTTCGGCACCAGATTCGTCATGGCATGGGCGAAGTCAGCGTTCACCACCAGGGCGTCACAGGGCTCGACGCCGCGCTCGGTGCGCACCGCCACCGCCTTCTTGCCCTCGAAGCAGATCTCCTGGACCTCCTCACCCAAGCGGATCTCCGCCCCGAGCTCTTCCGCCACCCGCGCCATGGCGCTGCTGATCGCGCCGCAGCCGCCGCGCGGATGAAACACGCCGTGCTCGTACTCGAGGAACGACAGGATGGTGAACAGGCTGGGGCACTTGAACGGCGACATACCCAGATACTTGCTCTGGAACGAGAACGCCAGCCTGAGGCGCGGATCGCTGAAGAACCGCCCGAGGTCGTCATCGACGCTCGAAAACGGCCTCAGCAGCGGCAGCAGGCCCTTCATCGGTAGCTTCATCACGTCGCCCAAACCGTTGAACGGCGACTCCAGCACCGGACGAAAGGCTTCCAGCTTGCGCCGGTTCTCGTCCAGGAACGCCTCGAGGTTCTCAGCATCAGCGGCGGAGAATTGCGCCATCGCTTGCTTCATCCGGTCGACATCCGACGTCACCTGCAGCACGTCGCGACCGCCGAAGTTCAGGTCATAGTGCGGGTCTAGGCGGATCAAATCGACTTCGTTGTCGAGATCCCGGCCACATTGCGCGAAAATGCTGCGCAGCACCCTCGGATAGAGGAAGAAAGTCGGTCCTAAATCGAAGCGGAATCCCCCCGCCTCAATCGTCGAGGTGCGACCCCCGACCTGTTGACGGCGTTCGAGCACCGTAACGTCAAACCCAGCCTTCGCCAGCAGCATGGCATTGGCCAGGCCGCCGGGGCCGGCGCCGATCACGGTAACTTTTGGGGGCAACGAACTCGAGCTCATCTTAACGTTCACCTCTGGCGGCTTGTCATTCTACAGAACCGGAGCACTGTCCCCGGTAGCTGTTTGACGGTTCGCCAGGTATCTTGAATCAGATGAGCCCAAGATCGAGCACAATTCTCCACGGGCTCAGACGAGCCCTGACTCGAGCTTCGCGCAGGAACGCAAACGGTTCTGAGGGCCGACGCGCTGCCCTCCGCAGACGACTGACATTCGTCGGCTACTTACATTCGTCGCCTACTTACATTCGTCGACTACGAGCGCGTAGGCCGGGTTCCCTCCAATGTCGTCAACGCGATCGAGCACCTTGGGATCTACGGTGCAGGAATCGCCTGGCTTGAACGGGCAATTGCGCTGGCGTGGCTGAGGTACCGACAGCACCTCCAGCTTGGCCGAGACGATGTTGTTGAGCGTGATGTCGGCTAAGCGACTGTCGACGAAACGGACTTGACCTCCGGCCGCTGTTCCCACAACCGATACCGAGATGGGAGGCTGCCCCTGCAGATTCTGACTGACCGTCAAACGAAACATCGCTCCACCACAGGGCTGCAGACGTTCATCGGGCGTCAAAAATCTATCGCCTGCCGCCACCACGGTGACCGAGGCACAGCCGCTGGTCACCAGCAGCCCCAGAATCGGAAGGGCGACAAGAAACACGCGAGCTCTGAGACGACTGGCGAAAGCGTTCCAAACGGATGAAAAATACATGGCTCCTCCTTCTCAAAGAAAGCCGCTCCGCGTTGTGTATTGAAATAGCGAAGCGTTGGGTTTCTCATTGCAGGAGCAACGTTCATGCCCGCTTTGAAGCCCTTTATCGGCCCCAAACGATCAAATTCTGAGACGTTCCTGAGACAGGTTGAGACGGAGGCTGAGACCTATCTCACAACGACTCCGAGCTCCTTGGGTAACATGTATTCACGCATCGCTTCTCTACCCAACGATCGGCTGCTCGAGACATGGCTGGATAGCGGCCTGAAGGGAGGTAAGAAGGTCATGGCCGATATCGACGACAAGGAAAACTCGCCCAAGGAAACCTTCGAATCACCGGCGCCCCGGTTCCCCCTCTACAACTTTCATCCAGCATCTGTCGTCGGTCCGGTTCGGTCGTTCTTGCTGAGAGAGCGTGGCCCGTCGGTGCTGCTTCTCTCGGGCGAAGCGAGCAGCGGTCGGCGATATGTCCTAGAAGCGGTTGCGGAAGAGATTCTCCAGGCGAAAGAGGGCAACCCACTGGTGCTGCCGCTGGACCTGGCTTGCTTCGATGAGCGGAGGCCCTACGAGAGTCTGGTGGAGCTCTCGATTGAGCGGTATGCCGGGGGTCGGCTGAAATCCCAAGAGGTCGCGCTGGCGATTGAGGAGCTCAGTAGGGTCGCTTCGAAGACGGTTGCCGAAGCGGCGTTCCTGGAGATGGTGCTGAAACTCGCTCGGTCTTCACTGCTGCCGATCCTCGAGCGATTCGTTTCCACCGCCGACATAGCCCGCTCCAAGCTTCCCGGAGGGGAGCGGATGACACGCCTTCTGCGGTCGCTGGCGAAAACGCGGCCCATCGTCGTCCATCTGGTCCAGGCCACGAGGGCTCACACTGTCCTTCGGGACGAGCTGTGCGAGGCAAGTCAGGGTTGTCGTGGATTGAGAATCGTCGTCTCCTGCCACCCGACGGATGAGAGTCACCGGATGGCGCCGGTGAGAGAGCTGTCGCATGAACCCAACCGGGTGGAGCTCGAGCCGGTGACCGTCGAGGACCTCCGCGAAGCCATTGGCCGCAGATTTCCCGGCAATGCGCTGCCAGCGGAGCTCTTCGACGCCCTGGATCGGTACAGCGAGGGTTCGGTGGGGCTCGCCGCTGCAAAATTTCATCAGCTGATTTTGGATGAGCTGCTCTACCGGACTTCCGAGGGAATCCTCGCCTCGAAAGTCGGGGTTCCAGACCTGATTGGAGACTCCTTCAGAGAGGTCTTGACGCGGCGAATCCTCGACGTGGTGAATCGCCCGGAGATCGAGAGAACCAATGCGGCGCGTTTGCGGAGGCTGGTAGAGAGCTCAGCCTTGTGCGGTCGGCTGGTGCCGATCCAGCTGGTAGCGGATGAGATGCAGCTGGAAGGTGACGACAAAGATGAGCTGCTCGACCTGGTGGACGACTATCTGGTCGAGGAGCTGGGGGTCTTCCGGGACCACTGGACCGAGCACCCGGATTTTCCAGGGATCCCTATGATCGAGTTCACCGATCCGCTCGAGCGCTACGCCTTCCTCCAGCGCATAGACCGCTGGGAGCGATCGGAAACGGCTGCCGGTTTGCTGCGCGAGCTGAAGTCGCAGCTCGAGACCTACTCTTTCGGGATCGCCCACCTGTTCCAAGAGCTGGCTTACCACCTCGAAGATTCGGACGAGAGGCAGCAGCTCTTGCAAGAGGTCGACTGGTGGATCGCCATGGAAGAGGCGGACGCGCTTCGCGATAGTTTGATTGCGAAGGTGCGCCATGGCGACCTCGAGATCGAAGCGCTCTGGAGAGCGGCGAATCTGCGCAATTATTGGCCAGCGTTTCGACGCATGGCGGTTCTCGAGGCTTACGAGACGCTCACCGAGGTTCCGGAGGCTCCCGGTGTTGAGAAGGCTCAGTTTGAGCTGCCGTGGGACCGTTTGGGGCCGCTGAGGCTCCTCAAGGCTCGACTCTCTTATGAACTTGGGCTCTACGAGGATTCAAGGGATTTCGCGGCACGCGCTGAGAAGTGGTTCGAGAACGATCAGCGCATGGCAGTCTCGAGCAAACTGCAGCGTCATCTTGCTGAACTGCAGATGGGCAGATTGGCTCTCGCCAGAGAGGGGTTCGAAACGATTGTGGCGCTCGCTCGCGATTCCTGGGGCGAAGATTCGAGCCTAACGCTAACGGCAATGAGCTACCTCGCCTGGACGCAACGCGAGCTGGGCGAGTACGCGGAGGCGCGGGTTCTCCAAGAGCACGTGCTCGAGCAGCGACAGATCCTGGGAGATGAACACCCAGATACCCTCACGGCCATGGCCCAGCTCGCCGCAACGCTTGGCCAGTTAGGCGAGCACGCCGAGGCGCGAGCTCTCCAAGAGCACGTGCTCGAGCGGCGGCGAAGCATCCTGGGAGACGACCACCCAGTAACCCTCAAGGACAGGATCAACCTTGCCTGGACGCAGCGCGAGCTGGGCGAGTACGCCGAAGCGCGGGAACTCCAAGAGCACGTGCTCGAGCAGAGTCGGCGGGTCCTGGGAGACGACCACCCTGACACCCTCACGGCAATGTCCAACCTCACAGCAACGCTTGCCCATCTGAGCGAGCACACGGCGGCGAGGGCTCTCCAAGAGCACGTGCTCGAGCGGCGGCGAAAGACCCTCGGAGACGACCACCCAGTAACCCTCACGGCCACGGCCAACCTCGCAGCAACGCATGGCCATCTGGGCGAGTATGCCGAGGCGCGGGCTCTACAACAGCACGTGCTCGAGCAGCGGCGAAGCGTCCTGGGAGACGAGCACCCTGACACTCTCAAAGACATGGCCAACCTCGCCTGGACGCGACGACAGCAGGGCGAGTACGCCGAAGCGCGGGAGCTCCAAGAGCACGTGCTCGAGCAGCGGCGACACATCCTCGGAAACGAGCACCCTGACACCCTCGCGGCCATGGCCGAGCTCGCCACAACGCTTGGCCGTCAAGGCCGGCACGCCGAGGCACGGGACCTCCAAGAGCAGGTGCTCGAGCGGCAGCGACAGATCCTGGGAGACGACCACCAGGACACCCTCACGGCCATGGCCCAACTCGCCTGGATGTATGACCGTCAGGGTGAGCACGCCGAGGCGCGGGCTCGCCAAGAGGACGTGCTAGAGCGGAGGCGACGGGTCCTGGGAGACGAGCATCCAGACACCCTCGAGGCCATGGCCAACCTCGCCGTGGCGTATGGCCGCCAGGGCGAGTACGCAGAGGCGCGGGCTATCCAAGAGCAGGTGCTCGAGCGGCGTCGACAGACCCTGGGAGACGACCACCCAGATACTCTCACGGCAGTGACTGAGCTGGCAGAGACGCGCAAGGCGCTGGGCAGCTCTCAGGGTACGACCTGACTCAAACTCTAAAAACAGGGCTTCAAGCTGCCAAAAAGGCGCAGCTTAAGCCAATATGGCACTATCGTGAATTTAACTCCCTATTATCTCACGCTCCATCTGCGAAGTCAAGTTCACCTTCTCGAAGAAAAATCTCACCCAGCTCCCAGTCCCTTCCTCGCATAGACAGAATAGTCTCCCCTCTCCGAATCTCTGAAAACAAGAGACTTGCACCGCAGGTCATCAACGGCGACGCGTCCGTCACCGCGCCTCTTCATGCGCTTGAGAGGCACTCCAGAAAAAGTTTTTTGCCCTTTTCGAAGAAATTGGCACCATGATTGCTCATAGTGGGAGCCATCACAGGATCTCGCTGCGCCATTTTGTCCTTCAAACTAGCGCCAGCGCGACCCCAGAAAACGCAAAGGAGGTGATTCGAAAAAGAGAAACGCACCGAGGTTCGGAGGCACATACCCCAGCGGCCTACGAAGCCTCGCCCGGGCCAAAATCCCACCCCCGGCACCGGGAAGGTCAGAAGAAAAAGGAGCCCCACATGAGAAGCCAGACTGCGTTTGATTTGCTGAAGAGCGCCAAGGAGATTCGCGTCGCCTTGGACACGAATGGAAGCCAGATTGCTGCCAGCCTCGCCGAGAAGTACCCGCCGCCGATCGTCGACGACCGGCCCCTGATCGAGTATGACCGCCAGATCCAGCACCTGGTGCATGGTCTGCAAGCCGCCGAAGCGCAGGTGATCGAGACGGAGGACGCCCACATGAAGCAGGTGGTCCGGGTTTCCCGACTGCGCTCGGAGCGCGATGCGGCAGCCTCGGACAACTACGACAAACTGTTGGCTGCACGTCAAGGTCTCGACGGCCTGCAGGGCATCAAGGGCAGCTTCGAGACCGCCTTCGTGGCGGGTCGAGCCCCGCGCCAGCCTGACCGTCTGCTCGATCAGCTCGCCCAGAGCGTCGCGCTCTTGGACGATCCACCGGTCGAGCTGCGCGCCGTCAAGATCGCCGGATTCGACATCGAGCCGAAGGCCATGGCGCGCGATCTCGAGGCCGGGATGAACGAGCTGAGCGCTATCGTTGATCGACTCGATGCGGAGAACAAGATCACCGAGAGCACGATGCTGGTGCGACGGAAAGCGATCGCCGAGCTGAAGAACACGGTGATCTGGGCCGGCCGCACCGCGGAAGGTCTGTTCCAGCGCGCCGATGAGCCGGAGCTCGCCAAGCGGATCCGGACGTCGACGCGGCGTCAGCTGCGGCCGTCGGAGCAGGCCAGCGCCCCTGCCGACAGCGAGCCGGAGACGTCGACCGAGGCGTCGACCCTGTCACCCGAGACGCCGACCGAAGCGTCGCCCGAGACGCCGCCCGAGGTACCGGGTGGTGAGCCGGCAACCTCGGACCCCGAAACGGGTTCGGGCGAGCCGGCGACCCAGCCAGCGACGGATTCCTGATCGCTAGCGTCCTAACGTCCACGCCAGGCGGCCCCGTTCGCGGGGCCGCCTGGCCCTTTCTCGCTGGATTGCTCCGGTATTTCGCAGCAATCACCGCGTGCGGACGCTTCGGAACCTTCCGAAAAGCCGTCCACACCCCGGTGCGGACGCGATTGTCGGCCGACATTGGCGTTAGCACGCGGTGTTGACGCGTTTGTCGACCGACATTGGCTTTGGCACGCGGTGTTGACGCGATTGTCGACCGACATTTGCGTTAGCACCGGCGTGCGGATGCTTTTGTCGGCCGACAAAAGCCTTCGCACCGGGGTGTAGACGCTTTTGTCCGTCGACAAAGGCATCCGCACCGCGGTGTCGATGCCTTTGTCGGCCGACATTTCCGCGATCACCTGGTGCTAGTACGCCCCGACCGCGCTCGAAAACTCAAGCACGCAGTGTTTCGGCGACCGAGCTCGAGTGCCTTCCGAGCGCACCCGGCGCTGCGGGCATCTGCTTTCTTGGCGGCCGCTGGGCAGACGCGGAGTGGACCTCCCAAGGAGTCGATGCCGTCAGCGCT
>JBCCEE010000278.1:0-11418 GCA_039030415.1 Acidobacteriota bacterium | reverse complement strand
GGCGTGTTGATCCGTGAGCTCACTGAGCTCTATCGCGCGGGCTGCGCGGGGCGGGCGGCTCAGCTGCCGCCGCTGCCGGTAGGATTCGCCGACTTCGCCGCCTGGCAGCGCCAGCTGCTCGACGACGCGCAGCTGGATCGCCTGCTCACCTTCTGGCAGCATCAGCTGGACGAAGCGCCCACGACCCTCGAGCTGCCGGTCGATCGCCCCAGGTCCCAGGCTCGCCTGGCTCGCGGGGGCCGACGTCGGCTGCACCTCGCGCCGCGCCTCACCGCGTCGCTCGCGGAGCTCGGCCAGCGCCACGGCGCTACCCTGTTCATGACCCTGCTGGCCAGCTATCAAGCTCTGCTAGCGCGCCACACCGGACAGCACGACCTGCTCACCGGCTCGCCGATCGCCGGCCGCGACCGCCGCGAGCTCGAAGGGCTGATCGGCTTCTTCGTCAACACTCTGGTGCTGCGGGCGCAGCTCGACGCGACGACGACCTTCGGGCAGCTGCTGGACCAGGTACGCGACACCACCCTGGCAGCCTATGCCCACCAGCAACTACCGTTCGAGCGCCTGGTCGAAGCCATCGAGCCTGATCGCAGCCTAGATCACTCGCCGCTCTTCCAGGCAGCCTTCCTGCTGCAGAACGTGCCGCGAGAGGTCGTCGAGCTACCCGAGCTGACCCTCGCTCCCTGGCCTGCCGAGCACGACTCCGGGGGTTCCGGCTCCGACCTCTTCGAGGAAGCGCGCGCCAAGTTCGATCTCACGCTGAGCGTCACCGAAGCGTCTAACACTAGCCAAGGCGCTGGCGACGGTCTCCAGGCCGAAGGTCTCCAGGCCAAGGGTCTTCAGGCCAAGGGTCTTCAGGCTGACCTAGAATTCAACCGCGACCTGTTCGACACCAGCACCGCCGAGCGACTCCTGCATCATTGGCAGCGGCTGCTCGAGGCCGTGGTGGCCGATCCGGACACCGAGCTGGCAACGAGCTCGATGCTCAGCCCGGCCGAGCACCAGCAGCTGCTGCACGAGTGGAACGACACCGCGCGGCCAACCCCGGACGGCCCCGTGACTCATCCCGTCTTGTCCTGGGCCCGGCGTAGACCTGACGCCGTCGCGGTGACGATCGGCGACCGGGTGTTGACCTACGGTGGCCTCGAGCGCCACTCGCTTCACCTTGCCCAGCAGCTGCGCGACGGCGGCGTGACGCCGGAGGTGCCGGTCGCGCTGGTGATGGCGCGCTCACCGGAGCTGGCGATCGCTGCCCTGGCGGTGCTGCGTGCCGGCGGCGCCTTCCTACCGATCGATCCGACGATTCCCGATGAACGACTGGCCTACCAGCTGATCGACTCTGGTGCGCCGATCGTCCTCACCAAGCGCTATCTGCTGCCCCTGCCCGAAGGCGTTGCGGCACAGGCAGTATGCGTCGAGCCTGAGGTACTGGGCGTCGAGCCAAAGGCCAATGCGCGCACCGACCCGCCCATGCCCGAGCCTGTGCCGCCGGGCGATGGCCTCGCCTACATGATCTACACCTCGGGCTCCACCGGTCGGCCCAAGGGCACGCAGCTCCACCACCTCGGGTTCCGCAACCTCGTCGAGTGGCACCGCAAGGACTTTGCGATCGAGCCCGACGATCGCTCCACCTGGCTGGCGGGCCCCGGCTTCGACGCCTCGGTATGGGAGCTGTGGACCAACCTGATCAGCGGCGCTTCACTGCACGTGCCGCCCATCGAATACATCGCGGATCCCGAGCGCATCTCCCGCTGGGCGATCGCGCGGCGCCTTACGCGTGTCTTCCTGCCGACGCCGGTGGCTGAAGCTGCGCTGGCGAGCGGCGCCCTCGCGGCCGGCGAGCCCGGCCGCCCGTTGACCGCTGCGCGCACTCTGTTCACCGGCGGCGATCGCCTGCGCCGCCGGCCGGTCGGGCCGTTGCCGTTCAAGCTGATCAACCTCTACGGGCCAACCGAGACCACCATGCTCTCCACCAGCACCCGGATCGATCCGCTGGCGGAGGACGTGCCCCACGCCGCGCCCCCGATCGGTCGACCGCTGTTCAACCTGCGCACCTTCGTGCTGGATCGCCAGTTGCGGCTGGTGCCGATCGGCGTTGCCGGTGAGCTCTACGTCGCGGGTCGCGGCTTGGGCCGCGGCTATCTGAATCTGCCGCGCCGCACCGCCTGCGCCTGGCTGCCCGATCCCAACGCCGAGTCGGCGGGGGCGCGGCTGTACGCCACCGGCGACCGCGTGCGCCAGCTGCCGAATGGCGTCATCGAGTTCCTGGGCCGGCTCGATGGCCAGGTCAAGATCCGCGGCTTCCGTATCGAGCTCGGCGAGATCGAAGCCGCGCTGCTGGCGCTCGACGACGTCTCTGGGGCAGCGGTGGTACACCACGCCGAAGGCAGTCGCCAGTGGCTGGTGGCCTACCTCGCCACCGAATCGGGCGGCCAGCTCGCAGCTCAAGATGTCCAGCAAGAGCTGGCCGAGTCCCTGCCCGAATACATGGTGCCGGCGCGCATCGTGACGCTCGAGGCCATACCGCTCACCACCAGCGGCAAGGTCGACCGACGCACCCTGGCAGGTCGCGCGGAGGATGACGTCGCGGCGCTGGAAGGGGACGCCTACGTCGCTCCCCGGACGCCGCTCGAAGCCCGTCTCGCCGAGCTGTGGACCGAGCTGCTGGGCGTCGAGCGGGTCGGCATGGACGATCACTTCTTCGCCCTCGGCGGGCACTCGCTGCTCGCTACCCAGCTGGTCTCGCGGGTGCGCGACGAGCTAGGCCTCGAGCTGCCGCTGGTCGAGCTCTTCGCTCAACCCACCGTCGCTGAGCTGGCGGGCATCCTCAGCGAGCAGGAGGAGGCGGCCGAGGACGCCATCACTCCGCTTCCCGATCGCTCAACACCGCTGAGGCTCTCGTTCGCCCAGGAGCGTCTGTGGTTCCTGGATCGCTTCGCGGGCGGCAGCGCCGCCTACAACATCCCGGCCGCGGTGTGGCTGCGTGGCCGACTCGACGTCAATGCCCTGCGCCGTGCCCTCTCATTGCTGGTAGAGCGCCACGAGACCCTCAGGACCCGTTTCGTCACCGATCCCGACGGCGCGCTGCGACAGGTCGTGGCGCCTGAGCGGGCGCTCCCCCTGCCGGTGCTCGATCTCGAGCCGCTGTCTCCAGCCGACCGCCAGCGCGTCGCCCGCGAGCACGCCATTCACACCGCGCGGCAGGAATTCGAGCTCGCTCACAACCCGCTGATGCGCGTCCGGCTGCTGCGTCTCGACGAGCGCGAGCACGTGCTGGTGCTGGTGATCCACCACATCGTGGCTGACGGCTGGTCGATGGCCGTGCTGCTGCGCGATATGGGCGACGCCTACCGCGTCGGCATCACCGGGCGAGCTCCCACAGACGCCCTCACCCCACTGCCCGTGCAATACGTCGACTATGCGCAATGGCAGCGCAGCCAGCTGACCGGTGCGCGGCTCGAGCAGGAGCTCGCCTTCTGGCGCTCGCACCTCGAAGGCGTGCCGACCGTGCTCGAGCTGCCGACCGACCGGCCGCGCCCCAGGCGCCAGTCGAGCCGCGGCGCCAGCGTCACGCGCCAAGTCGGCAGCGAGCTCACGCGCCGCCTCGAGACCCTCGCCGAAACCTCGGATGCGACCCTCTTCATGACGCTGCTGGCGGCTTTCAACCTGCTGCTCGGACGGCTGGCGGGGGTCGATCAGCTGATCGTGGGTACGCCGATCGCCGGCCGCCAGCGGCGCGAGACCGAGGGCTTGATCGGTATGTTCCTGAACAACCTGCCGCTGGCCGCCGACCTGCGAGGCACGCCCTCCTTCCGCCAGTTGACCCTGCGCGTTCGGCGCTCCGCCGTGGCCGCTTACGCCCATCAGGACGTGCCTTTCGAGCGCCTGCTCGACGAGCTCGCACCGCAGCGCGATCCGTCTCGCAGTCCGCTGTTCCAGGTCTTCTTCAACATGCTCAACCTGCCGCAGTGGCAGAGCGAGCTGCCGGAGCTGACCATGGAGCCGCTGGCGCTGCCCGAGACCATCGCCAAGTTCGACCTCACCCTCTACGTCGCGGAAGCCGAAGGTGGCCTGCACCTCGATCTCGTCTACAGCACGGATCTTTTCGACGCTCAACGCGCCGAGATCCTGCTAGAGCAGTATGTCGCTGTGCTGCGGCAGGCGGCGGTGGCGCCCGACCGCTCGATCGACAGCTTGAGGCTTGTCGATCCAGCTCCGGCAACTCCGGGCGACGGCATACCGCCGGTCGGCGCCAGCCGCCTCGACAACGCTTGGCGCGGCTCGGTACCAGCGCAGTTCGCCGACAACGCGCGGCGCTGGGGCGAGCGGCCGGCGGTGATCTCCGACGTCGGTAGCTGGACGTACTCGGAGCTGGCGGCACGCAGCCATCGCCTCGCCCACTGGCTGTTGGACGGCGGCCAACCAGAAGGCGGCCAATCAGAAGGTGGCCAAACCGGCGGCCTAAAGCGTGGACAGCCCGTAGTCATCTTCGCCCACCGCTCGCCGCCGCTGGTGGCGGCGGTACTGGGCACCCTGGCGGCCGGCGGCGCCTTCGTGATCGTCGACCCGGCGATGCCCGCTGCCCGCCTGGCGAAGATCATTCAGCGCGCGCGTCCCGGCGCCTGGCTAGCCCTCGCCGACGCCGGTCCCGAGCCGGCCGAGGTCGTCGAAGCGCTCGACGCGCTCGGCTGCCGTCGTCTCTCGCTGCCAGCGGGCGACGATCCCCTCGCCGGCTGGCCGACGACTCTCCCCGCCCTCGACCTCGATCCCCACGATGCGGCCTGCATCGCCTTCACCTCGGGCTCGACCGGCACGCCCAAGGGGATCGTCGGACGTCACGGACCGTTGACCCACTTCATTCCTTTCCAGGTCGAGCGCTTTGGCCTGATGGACGGACAGCGCACCAGCATGCTCTCCGGGCTCGCCCACGACCCGCTACAGCGCGATCTGTTCACGCCGCTGATGCTCGGCGGTACGGTCGTCATCCCCGATCCGCAGCGGATGCTCGAGCCCGGCTATCTCGCGACCTGGATGGCGCGTCAGGAGATTGCCGTCACGCACCTGACGCCGGCTCTGGTCCAGCTGCTGGGCGACGCGGAAGCGAATTCCAGCGCCCGGGTCGCCATGCAAGCGCTGCGGCACGCCTTCATTGTCGGCGACGTGCTGCGTCGGCGCGACGTCGAACGGCTGCGCGAGCTGGCGCCGAACGTTATGTGCGTCAACCTCTACGGCTCGACCGAGACCCAGCGGGCGGTCGGCTACTTCCTGCCGAGTGAGGACGCCAGCACTGCGATCCCCGAGACCGTGCCGGAGATTCTGCCCCTCGGCCGCGGCATGCGGGGTGTCGAGCTAGTGATCGACGCCCGCCACGGCGGCGTCGCTGGTATCGGCGAGCTCGGCGAAGTCGTGATGCGCAGCTCGCACCTGGCGCGCGGCTACCTCGACGAACCGGCCCGTACTGCCGAGCGCTTCGAGCCTGATCCGATGAGCACCCGGGCCGGCGAGCGCCGCTACCGCACCGGCGATCTGGGACGCTACCTGCCGAGCGGTGACGCGGTGTTCGCTGGCCGCGGCGACCGCCAGGTCAAGATCCGCGGCTTCCGCGTTGAGCTAGCCGAGATCGAGACGGTGATCGAGCGCCATCCCGAAGTGCGTCGCGCCGCCGTCGTGCTGCACGAAGACGACGCCTTGGGAACCGTGCTGGCCGCCTACCTCGTCGCCACCGGAGACGAGCGGATCGCTGGCCTGGCGGACTTCGTAGCCGATCAGCTGCCCGCCTACATGGTGCCGGCGGCCTTTGTGCCGCTCGCTTCCCTACCGCTGACCGCCAACCGCAAGCTCGACCGCGCTGCCCTAGCGCGCCGGCCCCTGACCGTGCAGCCGACCGACCCCGGCGGCATCTACGTGGCGCCGCGCAGCGCCATCGAACGCGAGCTGGCCGGAATCTTCGAGCACCTGCTAGGCGGCACGCCGGTGAGCGTACGCGACAGCTTCTTCGACCTCGGTGGACATTCGCTGCTGGCGGTTCGACTGGCCGCTCGCGTCGAGCGCCGCTTCGCCGTGGCTCTACCGCTCGCCCAGCTGTTCCGGCAGCCGACCGTAGCCGGCCTGGCGCGCTGGGTCAGCACCCATTCGGCCGCGCCGGGCGAGCCGAGCGACGCCAGCGCCTCGCCACTGGTGCTGCTGAGCCCCCCTGGCTCCAACGCCATCACTCCGCTGGTGCTCGTTCACCCGCTTGGCGGTACCGTGCTGTGCTACCACGAGCTGGCGCAGCGGCTGGGCGACGATCTGCCGGTCTATGCGCTGCAGGCCCCCGGCATCGACGGCGGCTCTCCCGTCGACCGCCTCGAGACCCTGGTGGAGCGCTACCTCGAAGCTCTCGAGCCATTGCTTGTAGCGGGACGCATTCATCTCGGCGGCTGGTCGATGGGAGGCCTGGTGGCTTACGAGCTAGCCCGCCAGCTGCGCCGCCAGAAACGGCCGCCGGCGTCCCTCACGATGATCGACAGCCGCGTACCTTCGGCCGCTCCCACACTTCAGGACGGCAACGCGCCGGCCCATCCCTTGGATCAGCTATTCGTTGGCGGCCGGCGCGCCAGCGAACTGTTCGAGGCGGAAGAGCTCGCCGAGCTCGAGCGATCTGACGTGCCGTTGGAACGGCAGCTCGCGAGCCTGATCGACCGTGGCCATGAGAGCGGTCTGCTGACGCCGGAGCTCGATCACGAGCACGTCCAGCGCCTCGTGGCGGTGATGCAGGCCAACCACCGCGCTCAGCAACGCTACCGGCCTGGCCCGTACGCTGGTGAAGTGCTGCTGCTGAGCGCCACCGACCAGAGCTTCCGAGCCTCGAATCCCGCCTTCGACGCCGACGATCCCACCCTCGGCTGGAGCGCCTTGGTGACCGGAGCGCTCGAGGTGCAGCCGCTGGCCGGCGACCATTTCTCGCTGCTGCAACCGCCGCAGGTGGCGGCCCTCGCTGAAAGACTCAAACGCCGGCTGCAGCCCGTCGGTTCGATCACCGGCTGAGCCACACTGCAGGAGACCCGAGATGGAGCACGTCGGACACCTCGACTCGCGCGGCAGCCTAGGCACCCCTCGCGGTCTCCGCGGCATGGCCCTGTTCACTTTGATCTGGTCGGGCCAGACGCTGTCTCAGCTCGGCTCCGGTCTGCTGGGCTTCGCCCTCGGCGTGCTGGTCTACCAGCAGACCGGCTCAGTGACCCGCTTCGCTTTGATCGGGCTGTCGGTCACAATCCCGGGACTTCTGCTGTCGCCGCTGGCCGGCGTGCTGGCGGACCGCTGGGATCGCCGAAGGCTGCTGATCCTCAGCAACCTGGGTTCGGCGCTCGCCAATCTGGTGCTGTTCTTCCTGGTGCGCTCCGGCCGCCTCGAGCTGTGGCAGATCTATCCGGTGGTCGTCGCCAGCGCCTGCTGCATGGCGTTTGTCTGGCCGGCCTTCTCTGCCGCCACCACCCTCATCGTCGGCAAGCGCCACCTGGCCCGTGCCAGCGGTATGAATCAGATGGGGGCCTCGATCTCGCAGATCATCGCACCGGCGCTGGCCGGCGTGCTGCTGTCGGCGATCGGTGCCGGCGGCATCGTGATGCTCAACCTGGCGAGCTATCTGGCGGCCGCCGCCGTGCTGCTGCTGGTGCGCTTTCCGACCGCGAGCGCCAGTGCCGAAGGCCAGGCGGCCGCCGGCAGCGTCGCCGACCAGACCCGGGCCGCGTGGCGATTCATCGGCCAGCGCCCGGGGCTGCGCTGGCTGCTGCTGCTGTTCGCCGGAGTGAACTTCACCGTCGGTGCGTTGACGGTGCTGCTGACGCCGCTGGTGCTCACGTTCGCCTCCCCTCAAACCCTCGGCATCGTGCTGTCGATCGCCAGCAGCGGCATGCTGGTGGGAGGCATTCTGATGAGCGTGTGGGGCGGTCCGCGTCGGCGCGTGCTGCTGGTGCTCTCGGTGCTGCCGCTGATGGGCCTGCTGATGCTGTGCGCTGGCCTGCGACCCAGCGCCACCCTGGTGGCGACGGTGTCGTTTCTCTTCCTGCTCGGTTTTCCGGTGGTCACCGGCTCCGGCCAGGCGATCTGGCAGTCCAAGGTGCCGCCGGATCTGCAGGGGCGGGTCTTTGCCGTCCACCGCATGGTCGCTGGCCTGGCAGCGCCGATCGCCATCATCGTCGCCGGCCCGCTGGCCGACCGGGTGTTCGAGCCGGCGATGGCAGCCTCCGGGCCGCTGGCCGCTAGCGTCGGTGCGCTGATCGGCGTCGGACCGGGACGCGGCATTGCCCTCATGATCGTGCTGCTCGGTGGTCTGACCACGGTCGCAGCCACCGCCGGCTGGGGATCACGAGCGCTGCGCCGCGTCGAGCTCGAAGTGCCGGATGCGGTGCCTGACTCCGAGGCTCCCGCGGCTGCCGGAGCCGACCCGCTCGCGGCCACCCCAGCGGGCCGGCCGCCGCGCCCCGGCGCATGGCTTCCCGACCTGCGGCCCGTTCACGTCGCCGCCTGTGGTCTGATCCTCGCCGTCACCTCGGTCGCCGCGATCCTCTCCCAGCGGCCACCGCGAGCTCTTGACCTGGATGCGCCCTTGACCGCCTTCTCGGCCGCCCGCGCCCAGCGTCATGTCGAAGCCCTCGCGGTCGAGCCGCATCCCGTGGGCTCCGCAGCCCAGCAGCGGGCGCGGGACTATCTGCTCGCCGAGCTCGCCGGCTTGGGCTTGGAAGTCGAAGTCCAGCGGACCCGCGACCTCAACCCCCTGCCTGGTCTGTCGATCACCCACCTGGTGACGGTCGAGAACGTCGTCGCTCGGCTGCCGGGGACCGCAGCAGGTTCAGCAGAGTCGTCCACACCAGCTACGGCTCCAGCCCCTGCGGTACTGCTCGTCGCCCACTATGACTCTGTTCCCACCTCCCCCGGCGCCGGCGACAACGCCGCCGCCGTCGCCGCGCTGCTCGAGACCGCCCGGGCCCTGCGCGCGGGTCCGCCCATGGCCGGAGACGTGCTGCTGCTCTTCACCGACGCCGAGGAAGTGAGCCTCAACGGCGCCCGCGCTTTCGTCGAGCAGCATCGCTGGGCGAGGCAGCCCGCGGTCGTGCTCAACTTCGACGCCCGCGGCCATGGTGGCCCGGTCTTCATGTTCGAGACGGGAAGCGACGAGGCGCGCTGGATTCCACAGCTAGCCAATACGCCTCACGCGCTGGCCTCGTCGTTCTTCTCCAGCGTCTACCGCCAGCTTCCCAACGACACCGACTTCACCATCTTCCGCGATGCGGGCTTTGCCGGCTTCAACTTCGCCTTCATCGAGGGCCTGACCCACTATCACACCGAGCTCGATCAGCCCGAGGACGTCAGCCCTGGCTCCCTGCAGCATCAAGGCACCTACGCGCTGGAGCTGTCCCGCCGCCTCGCCGGCGGTAGGGTTGGGGCGCCGACGGAACCGGCCGAAGCGTCTGCCTCCGGCACCGAGCCCACCTACTTCAACATCGGGCGCTGGCTGGTGCACTATCCCACAGCGTATGCCGTCCCGCTGAGCGCCCTCGCCGCCCTCGGCCTGCTGGCTCTGCTCGCCCATGGACTGCGCCGCGGCCAGCTGTCGGCCTTCGGCATCGGACAGGGTTTTCTCGCTCAGCTCGGCGCCCTGGTAGCGATCCCGGTCGGTCTCACTGTGATCTGGCTAGTGGTGCGAGACGTCGCGGGCGTACCCATGCTGATGGGCAGCACGCCGGAAGCCGGACGCTTCATGCTCGCTTTTGCCGCCTTCACCCTGGCCGCGGTCAGCGCCTGGCAGCGCTTCTTGGGACACCTCATCAGCGTGCGAGACCTCACCGCCGGCGCCCTGCTGTGGTGGCTCGTACTGACCCTGGTGACGATCAGTCCGTGGCTGCCTCGAGCGGTCCACTATCTCTTCGTGTGGCCGCTGCTCTTCGCCCTGGTGGCCTTCGGGGTGCTGCTCACGCAGCAGCGCGCCACCCGGACCGTCGCGCTTCTCACCGTCTGCGCCGTACCCGCCCTGATGCTGTGGGTGCCGCAGATCGGAACGCTCTATGTCGGCTTGCAGAGCTTGACCGAGCTCGGTGGCCTGCCGCTGATCTCCGCCGTGCTGCTGTCCAGCCTGCTGATCCCTCAACTCTCGCTGCTGATCCGCCGCGCCTGGCTGCCGGCGCTGGCCGCGCTCAGCGGCGTGGTGCTGCTGGTATCGGCCGTCGCCCGGGCCAGCTCCGCGGCGACGCCCCGCCTGAGCTCCGTGCTCTACACCGTCGACGCCGATACCGCATCGCGCGCCTGGTTCAGTTTCGAATCCGAGCCCAGCCCCTGGGCCCAACAGCTCGGCCTGGCCGCTGGCGAGCGCGGCTCCTTGGCGGCGTTCTTTCCTCGCCTGCGAAGCCCTCGACTCACCGCCCCCGCTCCGGCTTCGTCGCTAGCCGTACCCCAGCTCACGGTATCTCATGAGGTGTCCAATGAGGTCTCCGATGCCGTCTTCGAGGACGCAAGCGTTGAAACTGCCAGTGGCGACGCCGCCAACCCCGAAAATGCGGTACGTCATTGGCATCTACAGCTGACCGCCGGTGAAGGCGCGCATGCTCGCCTGCTGTGGGTCGAGCCCGCCACCGCCGCGATATCCGTTCGCCTCGACTCTACAGAAGCCTTCCTGCGCGCCCGCGACAACGGCCAGCCGCACGTGCTCGTTGAGCTGCCGATCGCATCACCGCGACAGGACCTCGTCGTCCGCGCCCGCGGCACCGCCCCGGTGACGCTAGTCGTCGTCGAGCAGCACGAAGCCATGCCGAACGCCGTTCCGAGGCCACCCGACGAGCTGCCCCGCCCCGTGATGTCGGTCGTGCGTAGTGACGTCTCGCTCGTGCGCCGCGCGTTCGAGCTGCCGCCAGCGGTCGAGGGGGCCGACGTCCGCTAGCAGCCGAGCACTGCGTGCTGCTCGACCCGAGATCGCTTAGGATTGCGGCGCCTCGCAGCCTCACTGCGGTGCAGCCGACTCTGTCTTTTGACGGATTGCGGGTGAAATGAGACGTCTCGCCAAACACATCGAATCGCGGCTCATCGAGTATGAGGACGTCAGTCTGACCCTATTCCTCGTGGTCCTCTGCCTGCTGTCGTTCGGACTCGTTCCGCTCTTGGAGTGGTTCGGGACGACGAGCAGGTGGATCTCCGTAGCCTTCACCTTGCTCTTCGTGGTGGGCGCTTTCATCGGCGGCCTGCAGGGTATCTGGCGCTACGTCGCCTTCGCGCTGGCCCTGGTGTCGACCGCCGCCCGGTGGTTGGGCGAGGGCTTCGATTCGAGCTTCCTGCGCGCGCTGAACTTCATCGCTCCAATCGTCTTCATGACCTTTGTGTGCTTCCAGCTGATGCGCGAGGTATTCAGGCCGGGCGAGGTCAACGGACACCGCGATCGCTCCGCGAATGCGG
>JBCCEE010000277.1:0-11420 GCA_039030415.1 Acidobacteriota bacterium | reverse complement strand
TTCGACACCGGCAGCAGCGACAAGTCCAAGAAGGGCAGGAAGAAACGAAAGAAGAAGCGAGCGCGAGGCTAGCCCGCGTCGATCCCAAACGCCTTGCAACCCTCCCATGGAAGCGCCCTCTGAGCGGCGCTTCTGAGGAAGATCCAGGAGGTACCCATGCATCGCTCCAAGTTCGTTGCGACCGCAGTTTCCTTTGCCATCGCACTGTTTTCGACTGTCGGGTGGCTCGACGCTCAGGGTAACGGGGGCTCCGACGCGGTCTTCTCCGACGTTATCGACGTACGCGTGGTCAACGTCGAGGTCGTCGTGGTCGACAAGCAGGGTGAGCCTGTCACCGGCCTCACGCGCGACGACTTCGAAGTGTTCGAGGACGGCGAGCCGGTTGACGTGGTCAACTTCTACGCCGTCGAGGGATCGACGGCGCGGCTGGGCGCCGGGCAGGTGGCTGGCGAGGCCAGCGAGACGCCCGAGCCACCGTCCGGGACCACCCAGCGCCTCGACCTGGTGATCTTCGTCGACAACCTGCACATTCGTCCCCAGAACCGCAAGCTGCTGTTCGAGAACCTGCGCCAGCGGTTGAGCGAAGCCGCCGTGCCGGGCAGCCGCATGATGCTGGTGACGATGAACAATCGCATCGAAGTCGTCGAGCCCTTCACGTCGGATCCCGAACGGATTTTGGCCGCGCTCGGCAGCATTGAAAAGCAAACCAGCTTGAGCGCTCTGGTCGATAGTGATCGTCGCATGTTCATGAGCCAGCTGGGGCGAGCCAGCACCCAGGGCAGAACTTGCCCCAATCGCCGCGGCAGCACGAGCGGTGGAGGCGGAGGAGGTGGCAGCACAGGCGGAGGCGGAGGAGGTGGCGGTGGGGTATCTTCGAGCTCGAACTTCGATTTCACCATCCAAGAAGCCCACAGCCTGGCCCTGTCGGTGCGCAGCATCGCCGAGCGTCGCTACCAGATCGGGCGCTCCACCATACGCTCCTTGGCCGCCTTTGCCGACACTTTGGGCGGTTTGCCGGGGCGCAAAGCGGTGCTCTACCTCTCAGACGGTATTCCGGCGCGTCCAGGCGACTCGGTGAGTGAGGCCTGGATCGCCAAATACGATCTCTGGTTCCAGCAGAACGAGCCGGCGATCCGCAACTGCTCACGTTTTCCGGACACCATCCCGGACCTTCAGCGGGCCTTGACCGCTTCGGGCTCGAACAACTTCGACCTCAGCTCCGACCTCGAGCTACTGACCAACAAAGCCAGCGACAATCGCGTCACGTTCTACCCCATCTCCAACGGTGGCCGCGCCAACTCCTTCGTTTCCGCCGCCAACCCCGGCAGTGCCGACGGCAACTCGGCCCAGGTGATGCGCAGCGCCATGATCGCCGAGAGCATGAGCCGCGATGCCTCCATGCTGCAGCTGGCGGACGACACCGGCGGTCGCGTCTTCACCGGCAACGCCAACATCGGAGAGCTGATCAATCGGGCGAGCAAAGACTTCAGCAGCTTTTACTCGCTGGGCTATGAGCCGCCGGAGCGCGAGCTCGACAACAAGTTCCACAAGATTCGGATCAAGGTTCGACGAGAGGGCGCCAAAGCTCGCCACATCAAGGGCTATCAGGACAAGCACTGGCGCGACCGCCTCGGCGATATGACCGTCGCCGCCGCCCTCTACGACCTCGAAGCCAACCCCCTCGGCATCCAGCTGCAGCCCGGCGAAATGGCCCAGCAGGGTGGCGGCCGCTTCAAGGTGCCGGTGATGGTCCAGATCCCGTTCCAAAACGTCGCCCTCATGGACGACGGCGAGAAGGCAGACGCCAAGCTATCCCTGCTCGTAGTAGTGCGCAACGACCAGGGTGGCTTCTCTGACCCCCGGCGCTTCGATCTACCCATCTCGATCCCCAGCGCTCGGGTCGCCGAGGCCCGCGGCCAGGCCGCTGGCTACCCGCTCGAGCTCGAGCTCAAGAAGGGCGACCAGCGCGTCGCCGTCGGCATCCGCGACCACATCGGCCAGACGTCGTCGGTACTCAAGCTCGACTTCGACACCGGCAGCAGCGACAAGTCCAAGAAGAGCAAGAAGAAGAGGAAAAAGAAGAAGCGAGCGAGGGGCTGAATCTCCATGCGCCAATCTTCGGTCCTACGGGTTTGAACCTGGAGCGTCTTCCAAACGACCCTAGGAGTCGATGAGAAGGCGGGGAGAAATACTCGACGAGCTGCTGGTGCTCCGCTGTCAGGACGGCGATACGGCCGCCCTCGAGACGCTGGCGCAGCGCTGGCATCCACGGCTGGTCCGCAAGGCGTATCGCCTGATCGGCCACCTGGAGACGGCGACCGACGTCGCGCAGGAGGCTTGGCTGGCGATCGTGCGCGGTCTGCGGCGCCTGGACGACCCGGCGCGATTTCGCCCCTGGGCCTACCGCATCGTCACCCACAAGAGCAGCGACTGGATCCGCACTCAGCAGCGCCGTCGCAACCTGGCCGACCGCGCCCGTGACGAGCATCAACCGGAGGTCGATCGCGAGCGGCAGGCAGACATCCGTCGGCTGCGCGCCGCGCTCGCCGAGCTGCCCGCTGACCGCCGGCAGCTGCTCTCGATGTTCTACCTCGAAGGCCGCTCAGTGTACGAGCTCGCCGACACCTTCGCGATTCCCGTCGGCACGGTCAAATCCCGCCTCTACCACGCTCGCCTGGACCTCAAGAAGACCCTGGAGAACTGAGCCATGAACGACAGCTCCAAGCACGAAGCCAAGAATATCGATGCGCTGATTCACGAGGCGCTGAGTCAAGAGGAGGCGGAGCTCTACGATCAGTTGGGTGAGCAGTCTTTGCTCGAGATGTTCAGCGGCTCCTTCCAGGGACGCAATCGCTGGCTGACGATCATCGCCTTCGTCTTCGGGGCGATCGAATTCGTGCTCGCGATCTACTGTGCGGTCCGCTTCTTTCAGGCGACCGAAACCCAGGAGCTTCTCAAATGGCTCGGCGGCTTCTTCCTGTTCATGATGATGAACATGGCGCTCAAGCTTTGGCACTGGATGGAGCTACACAAGAACGCGATCACCCGCGAGGTCAAACGGCTCGAGCTGCAGGTCGCCCACCTGGCGAGCCAGCTGCGCGACCGCGAAGCTCCAGGCTAATCACTCGCGACCCGACTATTCGCTACGCAGGGCGACGGTCGGCTGCACGCGGATGGCGCGCCGCGCCGGCAGCAGGCAAGCGGCGGTGGCGGCGGCGATCAAGACGAGCGACACGCTGAGCAGGGTAAGCGGATCGCTCGGCCCCACTTCGAACAACAGATCGGTCATCAGTCGACTGACCGCGAGAGATGCTGCCAAGCCAACCACCAGGCCAATGACCACCCAGCGCAGCCCTTGTCGCAGCACCATCAAGAGCACCGTGCTGCGGCGTGCGCCCAAAGCCATACGGATGCCGATCTCCTGGGTGCGCTGACTGACCACGAAGGCGACGACTCCGGAGAGGCCGGCGGCGGTGATCACCAGCGCTAGGCCCGCGAACATGCCGAGCAGCAGGGTGGTGAGGCGGGGCGAGGCGGTGGCGGCGGAAGTCTTGGATTCCATGGTTTCGAGGTTCGAGACCGGCTGATCCGGATCGACCGCCCACACCAGGTCCTTGATACCGCGGGCCATCGCCATCGGCTCGGAAGCCGTGCGCACCAGCAGACGTTGGGCAAAGCCACCCTGCGCCAGCGGCACGTAGAGCTCATCGGTGGCGGCGACCGCGGGGCCATACTCACGCACGTCGCCGACCACGCCGACGATGGTCAGCCAGGTGTTGCCGCCGTCGACCGAAACGCGGCGTGAGATCGGATCATCGTCGCCCCAGTAGTTGCGCGCCAGGCTGCGGGTGACGACCGCCACCGGCAGCGCCTGGGCGTCGTCGCTGGCCTCGAAAGTGCGCCCGCGCACCAGCGGGATGCCTAGGGTGCGGAAGTAGTCCGGGCTGGCGATGCGGAAGTCGATCGACGGCGCCAGCCCGCCGTCGTCGATCGGGCGGTCTTCAATCGAGAAGCTGCGATTGCGCGGCCCCTGACGCTCGAAAGGCAGGTCACTGGAGGCCGCCGCCGACACCACGCCCGGGTGGCTGCGAACCCTGGTGAGCAGCTCGTCGAAGAACGTTGTCGTGGCTTGTGCGGTGGTGTACTTGGTCCAGTTGAGAGACAGCTGAGCGGTGAGCACACGCTCGGGGTTGAATCCCGAGTGGACCTGCTGCAGCTTGGAAAAGCTGCGCAGCATCAGCCCCGCGGCGACGAGCAACACAACTGAGACCGCCACCTGTGCCGTCACCAGCGCACCGCGCAGCCACTGCTTGCTGCGCCCGGCGGTAGCCGCTTGGGAGCCGTCACGCAGCGCCGAGGAGAGATCGCGCCGCGTCGGCAGGGCTGACATGGCGCCGAACACCACGCCGGTGGCGAGCGAAACGATGAGGGTGAACAGCAGCACCCAGCCGTCGATAGTGATGCTCTCAGCGCGGGTCGTAAAGCGAGAGGTGAAGCGAACCAGCATGTCGAGCCCGCCATAGGCGAACCCCAGGCCGACGGCGCCGCCGGCCAGCGACAGCAGGCCGCTTTCGAGTAGCGTCTGTGCCAGCAGCCGGCCACGGCTGGCGCCCAACGAAGCGCGTACCGCCATCTCGCGCTGCCGGCGCAGCATGCGGGCTACGGTGAGGTTGGCGACGTTGGCGCAAGCGATCAGCAAGACTAGCCCGGTGGTACCGAGCAGGATCAGCAGGGTTGGACGCGCCTGCTGAGTGAGCACTTCCTTGAGCGGCACCGCGCTGACCTGGTAGCCCCGGTCCGGATGGTAGGTGTCCGGAAAGTCGACCTCGAAACGTTCGCCAATCCCTTTCAACTCCCGCTGCAAGTCGTCCAGAGTCTTGCCCTCCGCCAGCCGTCCGGTGACGGTCAAGGCGCGGAAGGCGCTGCGGTTCTGGTGCCGTGCGGTCTCGCCATTGGCCCGGAATGGGCACGCCGACACCGACATGTAGACATCGTTCTCGTTGGGATACTGCGGAATGGGCGGCAGCACGCCGACCACCGTATGAGGACGATTGTTCATCTCGAACACCTGGCCGACGATGTCGGGGTCGCTGCCGAAAGCCCGCTGCCAGTAGCTATGGCTGAGCACCAGCACCGCTTCGGCGTCGAGCTTGTCGTCGGCCGCTTCGAACGTCCGCCCGAGCAGCGGGTCTACGCCCAGCAGATCGAAGAGCTCCGCCGACACCACGCCGGTCACCACCCGCTCCGGCTCACCTCGCCCGAGCAGCGTGAAGGTCATGGTGTGATACTCCACCATCGCCTCGAGACTCGCCGCCTGCTCCCGGTAGTCGTAGACCTCCTGCACGGAGAACGGCAGGTTGGCGATCTCAGCCTTGGGTGCTGACTGCCGCAGCACCACCAGGTTGTCCTCGTCGAGGTAGGGCAGCGGGCGCAGCAGCACACCCTGAATGAGACTGAAGATCGCGGTGTTGGCTCCGATTCCCAGAGCCAGGGTCAGCACCGCTACGGCCGTGAAGCCCGGACTGCTGCTGAGGGTACGCAGCGCGTAGCGGAGCTCTTGCATGTCGAATCCTCGTCTCGGTTCAGGTTGCGGCTCGGTCCGCCAGGGGTGACGGCTATCGGCATTCTGCACGACCGTCAGGAGCTCGCCGATTCTCATGCCGCCAATGGCGCTGTCATGCCGGGAATGGGCGCACGGGCGCCGTGAACGGCGTCCGCATACTGCCTCGTACCGAGTCTTGACACCTCCTCCCGTGACCTCTTATCGTCCCCGCGATTGATCGATTTGCCTCACCGTCGCTCGCTAACACCGCTCGTTACCACCGCTCGTTGCAGACCGCTTTCTACATCCACAGCTATCCACTCCGCGTAACCCTCGAAGATGCTCAAAGAACACCCTGCTTGGCTACCTCTGATCGCCCTGACCTTCATGACCGCGTTGCCCATGAACCCCTCTCCCCTCTACGCCGTTGGCGGCAAATGGACCCCTGAGCAGCTGCTCGAGCATGACCCGACGTGGCTACGTGAGCTCGGCTTGGAGATTCCACCGAGCGAGCTCTGGGACGTCGAGGAGGGCGGCTTGCTCGAAGCGGTGGTCAATGTTGGCGGCTGCTCCGCCGGCTTGCTATCGAGTGACGGTCTGGTGCTGACCAATCATCATTGCATCTTCTCGATCCTGCAGGAGCACAGCAGTCCAGAGCGCGACCTGATTGCTGATGGTTTCCTCGCTGAGAACCGCGGGGACGAGCTGCATAGCACCGGCACACGCGCTTCGGTCCCTTACCGATTTACCGACGTCACCGCCGAGATCGAAGCCGCCGCGTCAGCCGCCGGCAGCGATGACCTAGCGCGCTACAAAGCGATCGATCGCAAGCAGAAGGAGATGGTCGCCGACTGCGAGCAGCAGGCTTACAAGCGCTGCCAGGTCGCGACCTACGACGACGGGGTGCTCTATCAGCTGGTGGAGGCGCTCGAGTTTCCCGACATACGTCTGGTCTATGCTCCGCCGCGCGCCGTCGGCGAGTACGGTGGCGAGGTAGACAACTGGATGTGGCCACGGCACACCGGTGACTTCGCACTGGTTCGCATTTATGCGGGTGATGACAATCAGCCGCAGGCGCACGCTCCCGGCAACCGGCCTTACCGGCCCCGTCGCTACCTGCCGATCGCGCAGCAGGGCATCAAGAAGGGCAGCTTCGTTGCCGTCACCGGCTACCCCGGCAAGACCTATCGCTCGCTGATCTCGCCCGAAATGGCAGAGCGCGCCGAGCGTCACTTCCCGGGTCGAGCCCAGCTGCTGCGCGACTGGCTGGACGTGTTGGAGGCGGCCGGCGCTGATGACGAGCAGGCGCGTATTTTGCTCGCCGGTCGCGTCAAGGGCCTTGCCAACCGTCAGAAGAACGCGCGCGGTCAGATCGCCGGCATTCGTCGCGGCCAGCTCTTGGCCAAAAAGCGAGTCTCCGAGAAGGAGATGTTGGCCTGGATCACCGAGCATCCCGAGCATCAGGCGGCCGCCGGCGCCTACCGCGAGCTCGAGGCGCAGGTTGAGCATGCCGCCGAAACCTGGGAACGCGACTTCCTGCTCGACCATCTGAATATGGGGCCGAAAGCGCTCGAGCTCGCTCTCACCATCACCCGCTGGGCGATCGAGCAAGAGAAGCCGGATCTCGAGCGCCATCCGGACTTCCAGGATCGCCACCGCGACAAGCAGCTCGACGATCAGCGTCGCGATCAGAAGCGTCTCCACCCACCGACCGAGCTCGAGCTACTGGCCGACTTCCTCTACCGCCTCACCAATCTGCCGGAAGCTCAGCAGATGCCGACGGTCGAGGAGACGCTGCGCGGCGGCAAGGACCGAGAGCAAATCGGCCCGATCGTCGAAGGCCTGCTCGACGGTTCGAAGATCTTCGATCTGTCGGCGCGTCTCGCCATGTTCGATCAGAGCGTCGACGAGCTGAGCCGACGCAACGATCCGTTGATCGACTTTGCACTGGCACTCAACCGCGAGATCCTCGCCATCGAGGACGAGCAGAACCGTGCAAAAGGCGCTATCTCTCGCCTACGCCCGGTCTGGCGCCGCACGCTGAGCACCTTCTTAGGCCGCCCGGTAGACCCCGACGCCAACCGCACGTTGCGGATCAGCCTGGCGGAAGTCACCGGCTACCGTCCGCGCGACGGCATCTGGATGGAGCCGCAGACTCGTCTCGGCGGAGTGGTCGAAAAGCACACCGGCGAAGCCCCGTTCGACACGCCCGAAGCGGTGTTGGCGGCCGCCCCCGAGGCCATCAAGAGCCGCTGGGCCGATCCCGACCTCGGCGACATCCCGGTCTGCTTCCTGGCCACCGGCGACACCACCGGCGGCAACTCCGGCAGCCCGATGCTCAACGGCAAGGGTGAGCTGGTAGGCGTCAACTTCGATCGCGTGTGGGAGAACATCGCCAACGACTTCGGCTACAATCCCGAGATCGCTCGCAACGTCTCCGCCGACATCCGCTACCTGCTGTGGATGCTCGAGACCATGGCGCTACCGGGCTCCCAGGCCCTGCTCGAAGAGCTTGGCGTAGCAGGCCAGTAGACAAAGAGTCGCTTCAGACCAGCGCGTCGAGCACTCGTTCTGGCGTCACGACGCGCTCGGATTCCCCACTCGCCTGCTTCAGCCACAGAACAGGCACGATCGGCCGCCCCTGGGCGAACGGCAGACGCTGCGCTTTCTGCTCGAGCTCGTGCAGCAGGCGATCAGCGTTCGGCTTGACCGTCCATTTCACTTCGCCGATCAGCAGGTGCTTGCCTTCGACGCTCTCGGCGACCAGATCAACCTCCAATGGCTTGCGATCCAGGCCTGCCCCCCACCATCGACTTGCTGACCGCCAACGACGCCCATCGACCTCGAGCAGCGGGACGCTGGCCCGCGCTAGCTCCTCCCATGCTTCGCCAACGTGATGCGGGAAGCGATGCGCGATCTCTTCCTCTACCGCCGCGATCTGCCGCAGTCCCAAGCGCGATCGCTCGGGCTCGACAAAGCGAAACCAAAAGCGCAGGAACGGGTCGGCGATACGGTAGAGCGTACGTTTCCCGGAGCGCCTCGGCGCTCCGAAAGGCATCTCTCGGTATACCAGATTCATTTCCATCAGCCGCTGTAGCGGCCGCGACAAGGAGGTCGACGGCTTGTCGAGTCGCGCAGCAATCTCCGACGCCCGGTGACACCCACTACCGATCAGGCTGAGGATCGAAGCGGCTTGAGCGGTATCCCGCAAGTCGTCCAACAGCAGGCGGGCCGGCTCATCGTGCAGCACTCCGAGGGGGCTGAGCACCAGATCTCGCACCGCCTCATCACGATCCGGATAATCCACCGCCAGCTCCCAATAGCGCGGTACACCGCCCCACGTTGCGTAGGCCTCGATCGCTCGTGAGGCGTCAGCCGACTCGAGCGCACGGCGAATCCAGCCAGCCGGCAGCGGACGGATTTGGAGAATCTCCCGCGCCCGGCCATACAGTGGCGCCGAACGATCGAGCACCAGCCCTTGCATCATGCGCTGCGACGACCCGGCGACCAGCACATGCAGGCGCCGTTCGTCCTGGCGATCGATGTAGCGCTGCAGCACGCTCGGCAGCGCGGGCGCCGTCGACACCATCGCTGGGAATTCGTCCAGCGCCAGTACCGCGCCCTCAGGCGCTGTCTCCCACCAGCGGGCGAGCAAGGCGTCCCAATCCGGATAGGTCACACGGTCGAACCCCGGCAGTAGCCGGGTCATCTCCGCCGCCAAGCCTGATCGCTGCAGCGTGCTCTCGCGATCGTCGCCCACGAAGTAGACGGATCGATCGGCCGGCAAAACCTCCCGCAACAGCCGCGACTTGCCGCACCGACGACGACCGTACAGCACCCCGAACGACCCTTCGCGGCTCGCGATCAGGCGCTCGAGACGAGCGCGCTCTTCGTCTCGGTTGTAGAACGGCAGCTTCATCGTCGTTGCAGCCCACCGGGCAGAACCGCCGGGCAAAGTATTATGTAGCAACTACATAATGTAGCTGCTACATAATACTAGCAGCAACGATCAGCTACGCTCCCTTGAGCCTCAGCTGCTTTAGGAGCAGCAGCTTCTTCTGGTACCGGGTCTGGACGAGATCGGTCAGGACCAGCACGGTGATGACGAAGTAGAAGGTGGTCTTGGACATGGCGGTGACTTCGTTGCCGAAGAGGTGCAGGTGGGCGAGGTGGCCGCCTTCGGAAAGCAGCATGATGCCGACGACAAAGAGGATGAACAGTCCCAGCACTTCGTACATTCGGTTCTTCTGGAGGAAAGCGGAGACGTGGTCGGCGAGCCAGATCATGAGGATGCCGCCAATGACGATCGCTGTCGCCATCACCCAGAAGACGTCGGTCAAGGCCATGGCGCTGAGGATCGAGTCGAATGAGAAAACCAGGTTCATCATCACGATAGCGAAGATGATGGTGCCGGCGGGAGCCTCGCGCTTCGCTTCGCTCTCGACTTCTTCCAGGCCCATCATGTGAAGGATCTCCTTCGTCGCGGTGTAAATGATGAAGACGCCACCCAGCAAGACGACCACACTGTGCAGGTTGAACTCGCCCTCGATCACCGAGTTGTGGAACCCGAAGAGCGGCTTCTGGAAACTCTGAATGACGGTCATCAAAACGAACAACAGGATGATGCGCAGAGCGACCGCAAGGCCGATGCCGAGCTTGCGCACCATGGCCCGCTTGGCTTCCGGGGCACGCTTCGATTCGAGTGAGATGTAGAGCAGGTTGTCGAATCCGAGCACCGCTTGCAGCATCACCAGCATACCCAGGGTAATCACGTTGTCTATCATCGTCGTCCGAGTCCTTTCATCGCCATTCAAGCTGATCCACGCGGCCTCGCGCTGCCGCTTCGTCCTTGGCGCCTTGGGCAGCTGAGGCGATCACTGACCGTGTGCGACGACGGCTGTGCGTGGTACAAAATTTTGATTTGTGGGCCGATTCTCGCACAGACGCTTGCGCGGCAGCGAACCTAGCGTCGACGGTTCAAGCCGTACGAATCGGACGCCCGAACGTCGTGCCAGCGGCCCGCGCTGCTCATCCTCGGCCCTCTACAGCTTGTCCCAACCCCGTTGGGATGGTTTTGCCACGACGCTACCCTCAATTTCAGGGAAGGTGTCCGCCGATGCGTCATCCACGATTCAACCGCTTGCGTTCACTCATCTGGCTGCTGGCCGCGACGTGTGGGGCTGCCGGCTGTACCGCGCCGCCGGCTGACGGTGCCGACGCTCGGCAAGACGAGTCGCCCGTCGCGCTCGCCACAACACTCGAAGTCGTACCCAGAGTCGAAGCCGAGCTCGGCGAGCAGGCTAGCGCGGTGCGGCAACAGCTTGCGGCGGCTCGTGACGAAGTCTCACGTCGGCTCGCTGAGATCTCGCGTGACGAGGGAGCAGTGTCTGACGAGGGGGCACTGTCGGAGGCGTTTGGGCGCCTCGGGATGGTGCTCAACGCCTATCAGTTTCTCGACGCCGCTACGGTCGCTTACCGCAATGCCAGCGTTTTATCGCCAACAGATACCCGCTGGCCCTACTACTTGGCGTTCCTCTACCAGCTCCAGGGCCAGCTCGACGAGGCTACGGCTCTCTATCAACGCGTACTCGAACGCGAGCCCAAAGATGCCAATGCTCACCTGCGGCTCGCCGATACTCTTTTCGAGGCCGACGAACCGGCGAAGGCTCGCCACCACTACGAGCAGGCTCTCGCTCTGCATCCCGAGCTGGCCGCCGCACACCTTGGCCTAGGACGGGTCGCGGCCGCCACCGGCCGCCACCGCGAAGCCATCACCCACTTCGAGCGCACCCTGGCTCTGCAGCCGGGAGCTACCGAAGCTCACTATCCACTGGCGATCGCGTTGCGTCAGACCGGCGAGCTGCAGCGTGCCGAAGAG
>JBCCEE010000276.1:0-11452 GCA_039030415.1 Acidobacteriota bacterium | reverse complement strand
GGTGGGTCGTCAAACCGTCGACGCAGGGGCCGAGGCAGCGATGCATATCGTGGTAGAGGCACGGGCGCGGCAGCTTGCCGTCGATCGGGATGCGGCAGATCCGCACCTGAAACAGCTTCTGCACCAGCTTGATCGCCTTTCGCGCCAGCCCGCCCGGCAGGAACGGCCCGAAATACTCCGCGCCATCGCGCAGGATCCGGCGGGTGAACACGATGCGGGGATAGTCGTCGCGCATCGTCAGCTTGAGGTACGGATACGTCTTGTCGTCGCGCAGCTGGATGTTGTAGCGCGGCCGCTTGTTCTTGATACAGGCGTTCTCCAGCCCGAGCGCCTCGGACTCCGTATCGCTCACCACAAAGTCGAGCTCGCGCGCTTCTGAAAGCATCGCCCGCAGCCGCGGCTCGTGATGGTCGCGCAGGTAGCTCAGGCCGCGCTTGCGCAGCGACTTCGCCTTGCCGACATAGAGCGGCTTCTTCTTGCCGTCTCGGAAGATGTAGATCCCCGGCCGGGTGGGCAGCTCGCGGATACTCTTCTCGACCTGTTCTGCGACCATGAGTACCTTCTACGACCCGGCGTGATTCGCCGGGCTCTCGAAACGTTGGGGTTGAGCGGGAGAACGCGGCGGCGGGACGTCACCCTGCGCCACAGCCCTGAGCATAACGCGAGACGCGCTGCTACACTCCGCGGCCGAACCCGCCCACCTCTCTTCAACCCCAGCGCGCTCCTCGATGGCCAGCTCTTCCTCCCCCACAGATTCGCCAGCCGAAGCGCCGCCAGCCCGCCGCTTCCTGATCACCGGCGGCGCCGGCTTCATCGGCTCCCACCTCGCCGACCGGCTGCTCGAGCTCGGTCACGACGTCGCGCTGCTCGACGACCTCTCGACCGGCAGCCGCGACAACATCGCCCACCTGCTCGATCATCCGAGCTGTCACTTCGCGCGCTGCGGCCTCGGCCAGCGCGAGGCGCTCGATCGGCTGATGGCCGAGGCCGATGTCGTCATCCACCTGGCGGCGGCGGTCGGCGTGCAGCTCATCGTCGAGCGGCCCGCCCACACCATCCAGACCAATGTCTTCGCCACCGACGTGGTGCTCGAGGCCGCCCTGCGCTACGGCTGTGAGGTCTTCCTCGCCAGCTCGTCCGAGGTCTACGGCAAGGGCGTCAAGGTGCCGTTCCACGAAGACGACGATGTCGTGCTCGGCGCCTCCTGCCACAGCCGCTGGGCCTACTCCGCCAGCAAAATGGTCGATGAGTTCTTGGGCCTCGCCTACTTCCGGCAGCACGGCCTCGACGTCATGATCGGGCGCTTCTTTAACACCGTCGGCCCGCGTCAGACCGGCCGCTACGGCATGGTGATCCCGCGCTTCGTCGGCCAGGCGCTGCGCGGCGAGCCGATCACCGTCTTCGGCGACGGCTCCCAGAGCCGCTGCTTCCTGCACGTCGCCGACCTGGTGGAGGCGATCATCGGCCTGGTCGCCCGGCCGGCCAGCGCCGGCCGCGTCTTCAACATCGGCAGCACCGAGGAGATCACCATCCTCGCCCTCGCCGAGCGCATCAAACAGCTCTGCGACAGCGCCTCCCCCATCGTCTTCGTGCCTTACCACGAGGCCTACGCCCCGGGATTCGAAGATCTCAGGCGTCGCGTCCCCGACATCTCCCGCATCCGCGACCACCTGGGCTGGCGGCCCACCCGCAGTCTTGACGAGATCCTGCGAGCCGTCATCACCTTCGAGCGCCGCTCGACAGGTTGAGGCGACCTAGGCTTCACACTGAGACAGAGCGAGCTACCGCGACGCTGGCGGCTCGTATTCGAGGCTGGTGGTGAGTACGCTGTCGCCGGTCAGGTCGTGTACCGCCAGCTGCAGGGTCTGGCGGATTTTGCGCAGCTCCAGGACGACGTCGACCAGCACTACCTGCCCGGGCTGGGGCTCGGTCGGCCCACTGATCGGCACCAGGACAAGCGGTAGGGACGAGCGCGCGCCCTTTTCGTCGATCGAGGCGACGCGCAGCTCGAGCTGACCGCTGTAGCCCTCGGCACCCGGCAGCATGACGATCTCGTCGAGCGGCACGTGCAGGGTCACCGGCTGCTGGATGCGGCGACGCACCTCGGGCGTGCCCAGCTCCACCTGCAGCAGGTCTTCCTCGAGCAGCCCAGCGTCGAAGTCGGCCAGCAGATTGCTCTCGACCTCCATCGCTGCCTCCTGCGAACGCGAGAGGTCGTTGAAACCGCTGCGACTGCGGACCTTCGCCCCCGGACGGTCGACGGCGATCTCGATCTCGTACTCACCGCCATCGCGCTTGCGATCGCTGGTAAATCCCAGCCAGTAGTACGACGCCGTATCCGCCACCACTTCGCTCAGGGACGCCAGTCGCTGACTGTTGAGCAAGGCGCGGCCGCCGGTACGCTCGGCCAGCTCGATCAGGGTGGCCTCGGTCTCGACCTCGCGGTAGGAGCCGTCGTCGAGCTCTAGACCGCCGGAGAGCACATCGTCTTCGGTGGCGAGCTCGGTCTCGAGCACTGGTGGACGCGCCAGGTCCGAGGCCCCCAGCCGGTCCAGCAGACCGGAGCCAGTGCCCTCGGCGCTCTCGGCGAGGCGGCTGACGCGCTCATCGGCGCCGAAACCCCGCCCGCGTACCTTGTTGCCCGGGACGTCGATCGGGTACAGCGTGTATCCTAGGCGATTGGCGGTGCCGACCAGCTCCTCGAACGCCGCGTCGGGAAAGTCGTGCCGCGTCCGGCTGCGGATGTTGGGATTGAATCCAACGGCAAAACCTGCCGGATCCCGCGGCCAGCCGCCGGAGGCCAGCAGCATGACCTTGCGCCCCGAGGGGTCCGAGAAGGCGCGCAGCGCCGACGTCGCCGCCTGCAGGGCACGCTCGATACGACCGCTCAAATCGCGGATGTAGTCTTCGGTAATCAGGGAATCGCCCTCCGCGATCAGCTCGGAGCCCTGCCGTCTGCGCTGTTGCTCGAACGTCCTGAGCGCGGCTTGCCTCTGCAGCCCATAGGCCGGGGCAGCCAGCGCCGCCTCCAGACCTTCTTTCAGCTGCGGTCCCGAGCGGCTCCAATCGCCGATCTGCTTCAGCTGGCGCCCGTCAAAGCCGACGATCGCCATCTGATCGCCCTCGCCGAGCGCTTCGACCGTTCCCGACATCGCTCGCAGCACCTCGTCACGGTCCTGCGGCGTGCCGAAGGCGTTGTCGACAAACACCAGGAAGCTGGTGCCGACCCGCTCGCCGGGCGCGACGCCAGCCGCGTATGCGTGTCCCTGGTGCGCCCCAACCGCGAACGACGGTTCACCCCCGCTCGACTCGCCGGCTCCGGCATCAGCGGTCGGAGAGCCCACCGCATGGCGATCGCGAATCTCGCTGAAGTAGCCGATCGGCACCTCCTCACCGTCGACCCGCAGGCGGAAGTCGCCGGGCGCGAGGTCGCTGATGTGATTCCCATCCGCGTCGGTGACCTTCACCTCCAGGTTGATCACCCGCACTTCGATCGTGTCGCCGAACGCTTCGGGCTCGTCCTGAGCGACCGCTGCCGGCACGAGCAGCGCCAGCAGCAGGCTCGCGACGAGCAGCCGCCTTCCCTCCTGAATCCAGAGCTCCCCTCGCATGGATCCCATGGCGCGTCCTCCTACAGCAGAAAGTTCAGTTCGCTCTTCTCCTCGCAAAGCACTCGATTTCTCAGAAGCTAGGTCCCGAGTCTAACGACGCTCGTCGCCCACGAGGCGGCTCGCTGTCCCAGCTAACGGACAGTTCGTCCCGAAAGCGCGTGGTCGCAGCGTCTCAGTCGGTACGCCGTCTCAGTCGGTCCGCCGCATCCCGAGCTGGGTCATACGCCGCTTCAGGCCCTGCTCAGAGACCTCTAGGTGACGCGCGATCCCAACGATCCGATCGCCGGCTCGACTGCGGGCCGCTTCGATCTCCTCGCGCCCCAAATCCGCCGCCTTGCGGATACCAGAGCAGCCCTCGATCAACAGATAGAGCGAGGCTCGCGAGACCCCGAGCGCCTCGGCGGTCGGCTTGAGGCGCCAGTCGTGCTCTCGCAAAGCCGCCAGCAGCTCACTCTCAGCGACCTCCGCCGGCTTGCGGTAGCTGCGACGACGACGCCGGCTGGGAAGCGCCGGGGATGGAACGGGCGGAGCCACCGACGCCGTCGACACCTCGCGCTTCGGCGTCCCTTGGGATCGCGGGATCGAGGGCTCGGCCAGCAGGGCCGCCAGCTCGGCCCGCCGACGTGAGGGCTCTTCCGCATCCAAAATCGCCAGGCGTCGCGCGACGTTGCGCAGCTGGCGGACGTTGCCGGGCCAGGAGAAGGTCACCAGCTCGACCATCAGCGGCAGCGGTAGGAACCGAGCGAGATCCCACGGCCGCGGGACGCCGAGCACGGTGAGCTCGTGCTCGAGGAAGTGCAGCAGCAGGCGCGCCGTGTCGTCGCGACGCTGGCGCAGTGCCGGCAGGCGGATCTCGTAGCCCGCCAGCCGATGCAGAAGCGGCGCCCGAAACCGCCCCTCGGCGATCGCCGCTTCGAGGTCGGCGTCGGTGGCGGCGATCACCCGCACATCCACCCGACGCACGCCGCGGGCGCCCACCGGCTGAATCTCGTGGCTCTCGAGCGCCCGCAGCAGCAGGGCCTGGGCCTCGGGCGGCGTCTCGCCGATCTCATCCAAGAACAGGGTGCCGCCGTCGGCGCGCTGGAAGAAGCCGACCTGGGTGCGGTCGGCGCCGGTAAAGGCGCCCTTGACCGAGCCGAACAGCTCCGACGCCGCCAGCGAGCTCGGAATCTCCGCCATGTTGACGACCACACAGTCGCGCTCGGCTCGCTTGCCAGCGCGGTGGATGGCCTGGGCCACCAGCTCCTTGCCGGTGCCGGTCTCGCCACGCAGCAGCACCGGCACTTCGAGTCGAGCGACCCGCAGGATCTCGCGCCGCAGGCGATCGAGCTCGGGGCTCTCCCCCACCAGCCCAAGCCCGGGCGAGCGGGTCGGCGCCGGGTCGAGCCAGTGGATCAGCAGCGCTACATACGAGCTCAGCACCAGCACGACGCCGTCTTCGAGCTGATCCAGCGGAAACCCATGGTGCTCTTCCAGCGGCCGACCGTCGATCGCGACCCGCCCCCGATGCGCCCCGCGCTCGACGATGATTTGGCCACCCTCGACGCCGCGCAGCTCGATCGGCGTTCGGCTCAGGTGACTGTCGGCCAGCGGCCGCCGCGAGCCGCCGCCCGGTGCGGCGAGCTCGGGCTCGAGCCGCGATAGCGCAACCGCCCTGCCGGAGAGCAGCTCCGGCAGGGCGACTCGATCGCCAATGCGGCGCAAGTCCGGGTGATGGAGGATCGTCAGGCCCGGGAGCATGGCGGCGTGCGGCGCTGCGCCGGCGTCCAGCAGGGTCGTCTCGTGGGTTTCGGTCACCAGCTGAGCGCGCCAGCTGCCGCGCTCAGCGGCTGTGTTCGAAGACCGATCCGCCATCCGGTCAGTGTATCGCCTCGAAGATCAGACCTCGAACGGCTTCTCGACTTCGAAAAACAGCCCGTGGGTCACGAAGTTTTTCGGCTTCGGCTCATCGAGCCAATCGAACCACTTGGAATGGTTGTTGTCCGTGGTTTCGGCAAAGTCGCCCCACAGCTTGGCCACGCCGTTGCCGGATTGCCTCTCGAGATAGTCCAACACGTCCAGTCGTCCGGAGCTCCAGTAGAAGTACCCGAATCTCTGAGCCGCATTCGCGTCGTAGTCCTTCTCGAGCGCCGCCAGGACCTCCTTCTCCACCACCTTGTTGCTGACCGGTTGGAACTTGGAGCAGTCATAGAGTGTGATCGTCTGCTTTTCCTTGGATTTCCGGTAGAAGGCGATCCCTTCCGACGTATCCCACAACGAAGCGTGACCGGCGATGATGGCCTTCATGCTGTCGACCAGCTGCGGATAGTCAGCGGGATCGAAGTAAGTGTGCATGGACCTGAAGGGAGTTCTGCCCCACTTCGAGATTGGAACGCCGAGAGGCTGCCGGCGGTTGAGCTCCGACGCCAAGATGTAGTCGGCGTAGGGCGCTTGGCGGCTGATGTTCCAGTAGGAGCCGGTCTGGCAGTTGGTGCTCCAGTCCAGGAACGAGATCTTCTGGAGTGACGTCGACTGACTCAAGCCGCTAGTGATGTGCTCCAGCCAGTCCGTCATGTCTTCGCGATCCAGCAGACCCTCGAAGAGCCCTTCCGTTTGGCCGTGCCCCGAGTACGTGAGGCCAAAGTGCTTGGCGGTCAAGTCGCTGCTGGCGATGTCCTGGATCACCGCGTCGATCGCGCTGTTGAAGGCCGTGAGCGCCGCTCCAGAGCCTGCGGCGACGGGCTTGCCCGAATGAATCGAGAAGGTCTCGCGATAGGTCGGCCAGCTCTTGTCGCCATATTTGATCTTGAATTCAGGGGTCCACTTGAAAACGTGAATCGAAAAGTCGCTGGCGGTGGGCTCTCCGACCAGCATCAGGTTGTAGACCTGGAAATGGTCGGTGACTTTGACCGCGTAGTTCCTCTCCCAAGTGGGGCCATCGTCGAGGCTGTCCGTCCGTTGGATAGCGACCAGCACCGTTTTGGACTTCTGGGCCGGATTGACTTTAGGGGCGGTAACCGGCTTGGTGTCATACGGCGGCTCGTAGGTGGCTTTTACCGTTGACGTTTCGGGCACCCGCTCGGCCTGCAGCGTCAAATTGCCATCCGTGAGACGGAAAGAGCCGACGACATTCTGATAGCCCGGCTGGACGATGAGCTCGAATGACCCCAACGTCTTGAACCCCACAGCGGCCCTCTGCTCGACCCTTCCCATGAGGACGTAAGAGTCTCGGACGCTGCCGCGCTTCACTCCCTGGATGATCAGTCGACCGTCCCGCAGCGGCGCGCTGAGATCGCTGGCGGCAAACGCCGAAAACTCGACGGAATCGGCCGCCGGATTCGAGATCCGCCAGATCTGCCCGTTGGAAGCCGTCCCCTGGTAGGCGCTCTCCTGGAAGACCTGCAGCACGGGGATAAGCTGTACGCTGATTCGCGATAGGTAGAGCAGGCTGCTGGAACTGTTCACCACCTGGATTCGATTCGTGCCCTTCTTGACCAGAGACGTCAAATCCAGCGAGATCGCCCCTTGATTCGCTTCTAGGACCTCGCTGGCAACGGCGGTGGAATTGTTGACTTTGATGACGTAGGGCGAGCCCCCGACCACGGCACTCAGGGTGACCACACATCCCACCTCTGGAACCTGAAGCTCGAAGCTCGCTGCCGAGGCGTTTTGGATCCCACCCTCCCACGACCAGTGGCCTTTGGTCGCTTCGCGAGAGCTGGGCAGCTTGTTCAGCAGGGGAGTGAGTATCTTGCTGCCGGCTGGCTCGGCCTGGGCCGTGAACTGCTCGGCGTCGCCGCCTAGGACGAGGGTGCATTCGGATTGCAGAATCTGACTCATGGTGTGATCTCCTCAGAGGTCGAATGGGTGCTCGCTCGAGCCGGCTCGACCGAGCGTTGTGGTGTCGCGTGATCGACCTCTAAATCAGGATCCGTGCCAGCTCACAAAGCCCTGAAAACAAAGGAAAAGAGCCGCAGCTCCCCGCGGCGCCGCGAGGTCCTGGGATGTCAGGCCGAGTGCTGACATCCCAGGCGGCTGGATTGACATTCCGAGAGGTGGATTGACATCTTGGCGCCCCGCCCGCACACCCGGAATCACCCGGCACGGCCCTTGCTCGACCCCATCTCGTAGGTTGGATCAGCCCCACTTCACCACTCACCGCACCCGCGAAGGAGATCCCATGGCCGACTACACCTTGCAGCTCACGTTCGAATGGCCCAGCGCCCCCCAGCCGGGTGACCAGCCCCAGCTGACGCCAGCGCTTTATCACGGCACTACCCTGATCCCGAAGCCCGGCGTCCAACAATTCCAAGAAGGCGATACCGCGGCCGTCGAGATCTTCCGCAAGGGTGATGACGGGATCCCGCAGGAGATGACGTTCGTCTTTTCGCACGCGGACGATTGCCCCCAAGAGGGCTCGAAGTCGAGCTCCAATAACCCCGGATCGTCGGACACGCCGTTCTCGGGCGCCCTGGGCAACTATGCGGCCTGGGACCTCGTGCAGATCTCGGGATCGAACCCACCCTGCTGGATGGTCTCGGGGAAGAACCCCCAAGTGAGCCTGGTCTCCAAGCTTGGGAAAGCCGAGGAAAAGTGGCACTTCGCCGTCTACATCTCGGTCGAAGGACCGATCGACGGAGAGACCAAGAGCTTGACGTTCTGCTTCGACCCGGAGCTGGTGGTCGACGGCTGGGGCTGAGCCAGCCGCGCGGTCAGCTCGACGGCGTGGCCTGCCGCACCATCAGCCGGTGGTACGCCGGATCCTCGCGCAGCGTCCGCAGCTCAGGGTCGGAGCGGACGTCGGTCACGGCATAGCCCGCCTCGAGGGCGTCCGAAAGAGCCTGGATCGCCACGGCGCGCTGGCCGCAGACCTCGGCCGCCACGGCGTGGCGGTAGTGCGCCGCGCCGTCGAGACCCGCTAGCTGCATCAGTTTCGCGAGCGCGGCCTGGGAGCGCTCGCACTCGCCGCGCTTTGCCAGGTAGAGCGCTTGGCGGCTGCGCAGCACGGCATCCTGCGGTTGCGCTTCCATGCCCTCCGCCAACAGCTGCAGAGCCCGCGCATAGGCCTCCGTAGCCCGCTCCTCACCGCCCGGCGTCCAGCGGTAGGCGTCGGCGAGATTGGCCCACATGCGGTAGTCGTGGGCGCCGCCGGCCAGTGAGATGACGCGCTCGAAGGCCTCCACCGCCTGGGCGTAGAGGCCCTGGGCAAAGAGAAAGGTGCCGAGGTTGCCGTACAGCGTGGCGTTGGGCTCGATCTCGATCGCCCGCTGCAGCACCGTCGACGCCTTGGCCAGGTCGCCAAGCGAGTAGTGGGCGGCTGACAGGTTGCGCCAGGCGATGACGTTGTCCGGTACCCGCTCCACCACCGCTTCGAAAATCGTCCGCGCCTCCTCATAGCGCCCGGTGCGATAACACAGCACGCCGAGCTCCACACGGAGCGGCCAGGCATCGGGGTGACGGCGCACGCCTTCAATCAGCAGGCGCTCGGCGGCCTCGAGCTCTCCCTGGCTGGCGTGGACCCGGGCCAGCTCGAGCGTTGCGACGCTCGCCCCGGGATCGAGCTCGAGCGCTGCCTGGAGATCTTCGCGCGCCTCGTCCTGACGCCCCAGCAGGCGGGAGATGAACCCGCGGCTGGCCCGCGCCCTGGCCAGGAACGGATCGAGCGTCACCGCCTGCTCAGCGACTGCCTCGGCTTTCGTCAGCCAGTCCGGATCCTTGCTGCGATGACGATAGAGGTAGCCATAAGTCCGGGCCAGGGCGGCGTGGGCGGGCGCCGAGCTCGGGTCCTTGGCGAGCAGCCTCTGCAGCGCGTCGACAGCCCGGTCGAGGTTGTCCCGCTTGTCGAATCGGTCCAGCAGCTCGAGCGCCAGGGTGTAGAGCTGGTGCTCATCGAGCTTATCGAGATCGTCTAGATCGTCGAGCTTGGGAGTCGCCTGCACCACCGCGGCCGGCTCGGGCGTCAGCACATTAGCGCCTCGTGGCTTCTCATCCCAGGTCCAATCGCCGAGCCAGCCCGTCGCCAGCAACCCCGCTGTCACCAGCACGGCCAGTCCCACCACGATAGGCAGCACCCGACGCCCGCGCACCTGCGCTGCCGGACGCGCCTCCTCGAGCTCCATCCAGCCGCGGGTATCCTCCAGGGTCGGCTCGACGATCGCGCGACCCCCAACCTGGGTCGCGTCGCCCGTTGGCCCAATAACGCGAGGCAAGGTTGCGCGAGGAACGCCCAACACGGCGACGCCCGGCTCAGTAGCGTCCAGCGCATCGACGCCCGACGTCAGCGAGCTGTGCTCGGAGCCCAGAGCCGCGAGTCTTCGGGCGACGGCAGCCGCGTCGGCAGGGCGTAGCTCGGCATCCTTCTGCAGCAGCTCGTCGATCAGCCGCGAGAGCGCCATCGGCACCTCTGGCGCGAGCTTGTGGGCCGGCGCCGGCTTGACCGTGCAGATGTGGATCAGGGTCTGGGCAGGCGAGTCGGCACGGAACGGCGACACGCCGGTGACCATTTCGTAGAGCAGGGTGCCGAGAGAGAACAGGTCCGAGCGGGGTTCCACCGGCCGCCCCAGGGCCTGCTCCGGCGACATCGCGGTGAGCGTGCCGAGCACCTTGCCGGTCGCCGTCAGCGTCGGATCCTGGTTCTGTTGCTGTCGCCGCTTGGCCAGGCCGAAGTCGAGGATCTTGGCGTCGCCGTCGTCGGTCACGACGATGTTCTCGGGCTTGAGGTCGCGATGGACCACCCCCGCCGCGTGCGCCACCGCCAAGCCCTCGGCGACTTGCCGCGCGAGATCGATCGCCGTCGCGAGATCGATTCCTGCCGACAGCCGTTCGCGCAGCGAACGGCCCGGCACCAGCTCCATCACGATCCACGCGTCCGTATCGTCCTCCACCCAATCGTGGATCTGCACGATGGCGGAATGACTGATCCGCGCGATCGCCTTGGCCTCACGCCGGAAGCGCTCGCGACGCTCCGATTCGACCTCCCCCGATCGCACGCGCTTCAGCGCGACCGCACGATCCAGCCGCTCGTCGAAGCCCCGGAACACTTCGCCCATGCCACCACGCCCGATCGACTGCTCGATCCGGTAGGGGCCAACGTGTTGAGGTACTTCCTGGTCCGAGCCCATCGTGTAGGCGGCGAAGCATACCAAGGGCGCGAGCCGCTGAGCTTCCGCAGGCCCTTCGGGTCGGTGCGTCCCTCGAGGTTGGGCTCGCGCCAGAAGAAGCGATGCAGCGACGCGTCGATCGGACGATTCGGGTCCTTGGCGAAGACGCGAATCAGCAGCGGACTCATTGCCCAACGCGCCCCGCACAACCCGGGCGGGCCGTCCGGGGCGCTGGGTGGACTACGGCGTCACGGCAGGTGCCGGGTCAGCCGAAGTATCTGGGGTCGAGTCGGTCGACGGCTCGGCCGCCGAGTCATTCGACTCTTCGGACGCTGCACCCTCCGCAGACTCGGTCGCCTCGGTGCCTTGCGGCGCCTCGGTTTCCGGTGTCTCGTCGGTGCTCTGCGTCTCTTCGGTGGTCGGCCGGCTGGGCGACCGACGCTTGGGTCGGATCCGCCTGGCCAGCTCTTTCTCGCCCGCCAGCTGGAAGAACCCCGCGGCGGCCTTCGAGACCGCCGAGAGGTGACCGCGAAGGAGCTGGAGCGCGCGCCCCTTCTCCTTACGGCTGGCGTTGAGCTCACTGCTCAACTGCTGCAGCGCCGCTAGGGTCGCGGGGGGGGGGGGGGGGGGCGGGGGGGGGGGCGGGGGGGGGGGCGGGGGGGGGGGGGGGGGTGGGGGGGTGGGGCGGGGGGGGGGGGGGTGGGTGAGGGGGGGGGGCGGGGGCGCGGTGCCGCGGGGGGGGGGGGCCGGGGGGGGGGGCCG
>JBCCEE010000275.1:0-11461 GCA_039030415.1 Acidobacteriota bacterium | reverse complement strand
CGGCCAAATGCGCTTCGGCCGTGGACTGCGCTTGTCGGGCTCGGTGCAGAGCCCACGAAGTCGCCACCAGACCCGAGCTGAGGGCGACGACGACGATGACCGCCGCACCCACCGCCAGACGATTGCGCCGCAGGAACAAGCCGAGACGGTAGCCGGCCCGGGGCTCGCGCACGCTCACCTGGCGGTGAGCCAGATGCCGCCGCAGGTCGCTCGCCAGCTCACGGACCGAGCTGTAGCGGTCTGTGCGCTCGAACGCCATCGACGCGGCGACGATGGCGTCGAGATCGCCCGGCAGCCGCCCCGCCCACGGCTGTCCTGCCTCGGCGGCGGCCTCAGAGACCGGCACGGGGCCGCGCAGAGAGGCCTTCAGCTCCGCCGCTGAGGCACCGGCCGGCAGGACGTAGGGCGGGCGGGCGGAAAGCAGCCGATAGAGCACCACCCCGAGCGAGTAGACGTCGGTGGCGGTGGTCAGCGTCTCGCCAGCGATCTGCTCGGGGCTGGCATAGTCCGGGGTGAAGAGCGAGCGCCGCGGGCGAGCGCCGCGGGACGATCCCAGGCCCTCGGAGAAGCGATCGCCCAGGAAGCGCGCGATACCGAAGTCGAGCAGCTTGGCGATGCCTCCCTCCGTGACCAAGATATTGGAAGGCTTGATGTCGCGGTGGATGATCAGGTTGCCATGGGCGTAGGCAACGGCCGAGCACACCTGAAGAAAGAGCTCGAGGCGAGCTGCGAGACCGAGATCGCGACAGTATCGATCGATCGGCAAACCCTCGACATACTCCATCGCGAGGTAGGGCTGCTGGCCGGGACCGGTTCCACCATCGTAGAGGCGAGCGATGTTCGGGTGCTCGAGGCGAGCCAGGATCTGGCGCTCGAGGCGAAGGTCCTCGAGCAAGCGCGGGCTGCTCAAATCACGCCGCACGACCTTGACCGCGACCCTGCGCTCGAATTGACCGTCATCGCGCTCAGCGAGATAGACCGTCCCCAGCCCGCCTCGTCCGATCTGCTCGAGCAAGCGGTAGGGGCCGAAGCTCTGTTCCGCTTCAGACGCGGGGCCTGAGCCGACAGGGCCCAACGACTCGAGAGCTTCTGCCACGGCATCATCCCCGCGAGCGTCACAGGCCAGCAGCGCCTCGAGCTCACGGCGCAGCTCGCCGTCGACGCCTTCCGCGTCGAGCAGCTCGGCTCTGTGCTCGGGCGTGAGCTCGACCACCCGATGGAACAGCCGCTCCAGCTGCTGCCAGCTGTCCTGCGACGCGACGCTCACGTTCAAGCCGAAGTCGGCCGCAGCTGCTTGGACAACCAGGCTCGCGCGAGGCGCAGATCCCGCTCAACGCTCGCCACCGACAGACCGAGCACCTCACCGATCTCGGCGTTGCTGAGGCCCGCGAAGTAACGCAGCTCGACGGCCTTCGCCTTGCGCCGGTCGCGAGCCTCGAGCGCTGCCAACGCTTCGTCCACCTCGGTCAAGCAGGGGGCATCAGCCAGAGCGCCGTCGCCATCGAACCCCGTCAGGCTGAGCGGGCGGAGGCCACCGCCCCGCTTGGCCCGCTTGCGGGTCCGGGCGACGTCGACCAGGATGCGCCGCATCACCCCGGCAGCGACCGCAAAGAAGTGCACCCGCCCGCGCCACTCGAGATTGAGGTCGATCAGGCGCAGGTAGGCTTCGTGCACCAGGGCCGTCGGCTGCAGGGTCAGGGCCTGAGACTCCTTGCGCAAGTGACGGTCGGCGAGCAGGCGCAGCTCGTCATAGATCATGGGGACGAGCTCCTCCATGGCCTCGGCGTCGCCCCGGCGCCATTCGCGCAGCAGTCGGGTGACCTCGCCCGTCGAATCAGCGACCCGGTTCACCTCAGCGGACATGAGCCGAGCTTACCAGCGAACCGCAGGGGCTAGACCGTGGCCACCAGACTGAGTGCCTGCTCGACTGGACGCCGAGCAGGCTCGTCGCTTCAGGGTAATGCGATAGGACACGGCTCCATGGTGCAAGTGCCGCCGGTCGGCTGCACCGGCTTGAAGATCGCGACGCAGAGCGCGTAATCGTCCGAGACGTCTGCGGTGTAGGTGCCGATGTCGTCGAAGTGGATCACGCAAACCGGATTGGAGCCGCAAGGGCAGTCGTCCACGTCCACCGGCGGACCGTCGTCGGGAGCCACCTCGACCGGCAGCGCCCACTCGTCGAATTCCCAATCGGCGGCCGGTATGGCCTGCAGCGTCAGGGTTTCGGGCTGATGGACGGCCTCCACGCAGTCGCCATAGCCTTCGAGCAACCCCCCGAAGCCTTCGCAGAACACATCGTGATCCAAGCGGTCCTCACCGTAGGTCGCCAGCGGTGAGGACAGGCTGCCGACGATCTTGCCCTCCCCCGAGATCCGAGTGTCGACCTG
The DNA here is from genome assembly GCA_039030415.1 of Acidobacteriota bacterium. Taxonomy (GTDB): domain Bacteria; phylum Acidobacteriota; class Thermoanaerobaculia; order Multivoradales; family J023; genus JAAELT01. The sequence continues at coordinate 9,074 of JBCCEE010000275.1, read as the reverse complement.
CTTGGTGCAGACGTTGCTGATCTGATACTTGATCTGCTCCCAGTTGCCGACGTTCTTCCAGTCGGTATTGGCAGGTGGGGTGGCGATCGAAGCCGTGGTGTCGCTGTTCAGAATCGAATGCAGTACGGTGCCGCCGTCCAGACGCACGGCGCCGGGAAACCCCGCGGGCCGCGGCACGCCGGTGTCGTCGGGAATGCCCGCCGCCGGGTTGGGATCCCAGTAGTCGGCCCGCAAGGCCGGATTGCAGTTGTTGTTCGAGCCGGCGGACACCGCCGAGAAGGCCTTGTCGTTGACGTCGATGGCCGCGCCGGAGTCACCGTAGCACTCGGAGTAGGGCTCCGACGCGACGAAGGTGGTGCGCACCCGCGCGCCCTTGTTGCCGACGCCCCGTACGTCGAGACGCAGCAGCTTGGGTTTGCCCCAGCGGCGGACGCCGCGCCCGACGGTGGGGCTGGCGTTGTCGCCGTAGCCGACGATCTCGTAGCGGATGCCCGCCGGCTGTGCCTGCTGATTGGGCAGATTGGCCAGCGGCGCTTGATCGATCGGCTTGGCATCGTAATCGCCGAGCGCGATGCGGATATCGTCGCCGTCTGAAGCCTTGTTCTCCAGCCAGTTGATCCGCAGATCGCGGTAGGTGTCGAAGTTAGGAGTGCCGGGCATCACGGCGCCGGTTCGCGCTACCAGCTGGTCGCGGTGGGCGTCGACCAGGGTTCGCACGTCTTGCTCGAGCACCGCTCGATGCCAGCGAGCGTTGGCCCCAACGCAGGGTGGCGTCTTGCCTTTCTTACAGGGTTTGACGTGCTTGGCGGTCAGGACGCAGCGCTGATCGATACCCTTGTATGCGATCACGTTGCCGGTACCGATCAGATCGAGGTCGACCGTGTCGTTGCCGTTGAGGTTGCCGTCGCCATTGACGTCGAGCCCGATCTCGACGGAAGCGTTGACGATCGCGCCGCCCGCACCCCACCGGCCCAGCGCGAGCACCTTCTCGTCTTCGCTCGCCACCCCCTCGAAGATGGCAAAGGCCGTGGTCGTCGTCATCGCCAGGATGAACAGAACGGGAAAGAGGCTTCTCCGCATCGCGCTTCTCCGCATCGCGCTTCTCCTTACGGTTGTGCGACACCCTCAGGGTCGCGCCCAGGCATGCCGGTTCCTGCGGATTCCGGTGAATCCGAGGCCAAGCTTCGCCATTCCGCTCCTCGGCTCAGCCAGAAGAGCGCCTGCACAAACAATAGGTCAATGGTTATCGGTCACTATAGCTCAATCGCCATCGGCCCTTGACGCAGGCTCTCTCGACAATCCCAGCGGTTGGGGCAGCCGGACGAGGTCGGCCGCAACCCGTACGAGCCGCCGACCTCGGCATCGGACGGGCTATACTGCGACACTTGAGACACGTGATCGACAGCCTGCGGGCGCGACGCTGGAGCCACCTGATGGTCGCCAACCTGCGTATCCTGCTGGGGTTCGCCTTCCTGCCCGCGGGGCTCAAGAAGGTACTGCATCAACCCTTCACCGACCCGCAGAACACCGGCCCCTTCCACGAGTTTCTGCACGCCTTCTATGCCACGGGCGTGTTCTACCAGTTTGTCGGCGCCGTTCAGCTGGTAGCGGCTGCCCTGTTGATGACGCAGACCTTCGCCACCCTGGGCGCCTTCATGGCGCTACCCGTGATCACCTGCATCACGGTGTTCTGCTGGAGCACGGGCATCGTCTTCACCTCGATCATCGCCACCCTGATGCTCTGCGGCACCCTCGCGCTGATCGTATGGGACGCGGACCGCTGGCTCAGCGTCGTGCATCCCGGCCACTCCGTCGCAGCACCCGCTGCCCCAGCGGCTCGACCACCGATCGATCTCTCGCTCTGGCGCCTGTGCGGTGCCGGCATCCTGGCCTTCTACGGTCTCGCCTGCCTCGCCTACGGCGGCGTCTACCGTCCCAGAGGGGTCGATCTCGGCCACCCGGCGTTCTACGCTCTGCTGCTGATTGCGCTATTTCCCGTCGTCACCCTGGTGGTGGAACAGCGACGGCGCGCAAGGGCGCGCTAGTCGAATCGATCGCCGCCAACGCACTACTGCCAGTCTCCGATCAGCTGGAACGCAGCCCAGTGATAGGGCGCGCTGAAGTCTCTGGCAGCGGTCTTCCGATCTCCGCTTTGATCGGCGGTCGGTCCGGCGATCAGCTCCATCTGCGCCTTCCGCAGGGCCTCGTCCTTGGGTTCGCCGGCCAGCAAGTGGCGATAGAAACGAATCATCAGCTCGGCGGTCGAATCGTCGGCGACACTCCACAGACTTGCAGCTACGGTCCGGGCACCGGCGATCTGGAAGGCGCGACTCAGACTCATCAAACCTTCACCGCCGCGTTCTGGGCCGGCGGCAGTGGCGCAGGCGGATAGCACGACCAGGTCGGCGTCGAGACGCAGGGTATCTGTGATCTCCCAGCCTTGCAGGATGCCATTTTCTCGGTCGTTGGGAAGGCCCAAGGGAGGAGTGAGGGCAATGAACGAGTTGGCCGGTATCTCAGGGTCCGGCACCCCGTGGGCGGCAAAATGAATGTAACGCGCGTCAGTGACCTCAGCCTTGACTCGCTCCTCGGTGGCGTCGAAACCCAGGTAGATGCGAGCCTCATCTCGCGCGTCGGCAAAAAGCTCACCGATCGCAGCAACCTCACGACCGGTTTCGGGCAGCCGGCTGAAGTCGAGAAGACCGCGGTTCTGAGCAGACTGAAGGGCGCTACGCAACCGAGGCAGAGGCGGAGGTTCCGCGGCGATTCGTTCGACGGACGAGGCAACGGACGACGTAGGGTAGTGCGGGTCGCCAAAGGCAACCAGCGTCTTCGGTAGAGCTGGATCCCCCGACACTCTCCGCCGTTTTCGCAGCTCAGCGTAAACCGTGGCCGACTGCGCTATGTGGATCGGCTTCCACTCCACCAGGTACTGCCAGCCGCGAGCGGTGTCTGGCGCCGGCCGCACCAGTGCGTTGAATGGCAGGCTGTACAAGGGCCCGTCGGGCATGATGAGCAAGCGCCGTGCTGTCGCTAGCTGCTCGCAGGCCGGCGCCAACAATCGGTCGAAGAGCCAGCGTCCAAGTCGCATGCGAGCATCCGATTTGGCGCCTGCTGAAGCTTCCGCTGTCAAGCGGGAACCTCTGGTGCTGTAGGGGAATAGGGTCAGCCGAAAATACTCCTCCACCTGTGACTGCAACTCCGACAAGGAGATCGACAAGGGGTGCACTTCCGGCTCCCCTTCCCGTGTCAGTACGAAGAGATCAATGCGCTCAGCACTGACAGAATATGCAAGCATGACGGTCCCGGGATCGAGCTCGTGCTGGATTGCCTCCACACGGAGAGGCAGGCGCTTCGGTGTGTTTTTTCTACCGGCGTGAATTCTCCGGCCGCGAAGTACCTCCAACCGACGCTGCAAGAGTTTCTGTTCAGCGACTGAATCCGCCCATTGCTGGGTATCGAGGGCAAGGCTCTCCAGCTCGGCAGTCAAGGCGTCGGAGCGACTAGCGACCCTCTTCAGATCGGCGTCGAGCACACTTTCTTCTGAGGGCCGACCCCAGCGCATGAGGGACAGCAGGCTCTGGGCGCGATAGCGCTCGAGGACATGCAGAGCCTCGCCGACCTTGCCCTGCTGCAGGAAGTTGCTGATCGTCACCGAGAAGGCGTCGCGATAGGTCACTCGGTAACGCGTCTTGAGGTCTTCGGAGAGGTCGAGGGCGTCGGATTGCCCCTCCAAGGCTTCCAGCGCCAGCAGGAAGTGTTGATTGCCCAGCTCGAACCTCTTGGCTTTGCGGTGGAGCTTCGCGAGCGCAAAGAGTGTCTCGGCTTCTTCGAGTGTCGCCGGCCGAGCTTCCGAGCTACGCCCACGGATCTCCAGGATCTGCTCGAACAGCCGACGAGCGCCGCTGGCGTTGCTAGCCGCCTCCAAAGCTGATGCGAGATTGTGCATCGTCTTCAGGGTGTCGGGGTGCTCGGGCCCCAGAATCCGACGCCGCGCCTCCAGTACTCTCGAGCAGCGTTCAACGGCGTCCTCGGCCTTCCCTTGAGCATTGAGAGTCACGGCTAGGCTGTCCAGCGCCCTCAAGGTGTCAGGATGTTCAGGACCCAGGATTCGGCGGCTCGCAGACACGACCTCTTCATAGTTCTTGCGGGCGGCTTCGAGATCCCCCCGAGTGTAAAGGGTGCCCGCCAGGTCGCCTTGGATCGTCAGTGTCTCCGGATGCTCGGGCCCCAGAATCCGGCGCCGTGTTTGTAGCACCTCAGCTTGAAGCTTCTGGGCGCCGTGCCAATCCCCCTGGGAGAAAAGGGTGGAGGCCAGGGCAATCTGTGCAGCCAGCGTATGTCGATGCTCAGGGCCTAGGGTCTGGCGTCGTACTCGAAGCACCGCTTCTTCGAGCTGCCGAGCATACGCGAGGTCCCCTAACACTCTCGAGGTCCCTGCCAGATTGGCCATAGCCGTCAGCGTATTTGCATGCTCGGGCCCCAAAATCCGAAGGTAAGCTTCCCGCAGCTTCTCGAAGGCACTTCTGGCGCCAGCAAAATCGCCCAGGGCATGGAGGGTGACAGCCAGGTTTCCCTCGGCCGTGAGTGTATTCAAGTGATCGTAACCCAAGGTGCGACGGTAGATTGCCAGCAACTGCTCTTCATAACTTCGGGCACGCTGATAATCCCCATCGGCCTTCACGACGCCCGCCAGCTGGACCATCGTCCTCAGGGTGTCCGGATGTTCGGGCCCCAACGTTTGGCGTCGTGCTTCCAGTAGCTGCTCCTCACGGCGGATAGCGGCCTTGAAGTCGCCCTGATCCCGGAGGATCAGAGCAAGGTTGTCCAGCACCGTTATGGTGTCGCGGTGGTGCGGACCCGCGACGCGGAGCAAGATGCTCAATGCCTCCTCGTGGAGCTCGCGGGCTCTTGGATAGTTACCCTGCTGCCAGAGTTTGTACCCGGCACCGATCATCGCTTTGAGCGTAAGGGCGTGGTCGCTCCCAAACTCTTGGCGGAGAGCTTCGAAGACACGGAGGAAGACGGTAGCTTCGTCAGCTGACTCGGCAAGCGCAGCTTGAATCACCTCCGCGGTGACCTGCCTAGCTTTGGCCCCGTCATGATCCGTGATCGTCTGGGCCGAGGCCTCGAGCCCGGCCTCGAACAGAATCACGAGCAGGCTCAACCCTACCAGAATCAGACGCTTACCGACGAGCTTTCGGAATCTCATTTGGCCATCCCCGTACTATCGCGTGCTGGACGTACGCCAGCCAACGCCTCGACCCGGTCCAATTCGCATCTGCAGGCTCTATCGATCACCGCTTCAAACGACACGCCTGGGGCCAAAGAGGGTGGGCATTTTCTGAGAGCCGCAGCACAACTCTAAACACACCCTGATCCACCGTCTGCTGTAACATCGACACGCTGAAATATCGACAAAACGACTGGATCATGTCTCAGCTTCGGTCTTTCACGGCTCTCATGTCGCGGCTGAACCGAGGGCTGGCCGGTGACTCCTGCAATCCCAAGAGATGACGAGCGACAGCGAAATCACCCAGCTGCTCGAAGCGTGGACCCAGAAGAATCCTGGCGCCGTCGATCGACTCCTGCCGCTGGTCTTTGAAGAGCTGCGGCTCTTGGCCCGATCTCACTTCCGTCGCGAAGGCACCGGCCACACGCTGCAGCCGACCGCGATCATCAACGAGCTCTACCTGCGCCTGGTCGAACAGCACAGCGTGCGCTTCACCAGCCGGGCCGAGTTCTTCGCCTTCGCCTCGCGCCTGATGCGGCGCATTCTCGTCGACCACTACCGTCAGAAGCAGGTGGCCAAACGCGGTGGCGGGGCAGTGCGGGTGACCCTCGACGAGGCGCTGCGCGTCACCTCGCAAGAGCCGGTCGACCTGTTGACGCTCGACGAAGCTCTCAACCAGCTCGAGCGGTTGGACCCCAGGCAGCATCGGGTGGTCGAGCTGCGCTACTTCGGTGGCCTCACCAACGCCCAGACCGCTAGGGTCATGGAGATCTCGAAGGCGACCGTCAAGCGCGAATGGAGCACGGCTCGGGCCTGGCTGCGCCACCAGCTCGAGCCATGATGCGGGTCGCACGCTCACGGGCTTGCAAGGGAGCCCGGACTTGGTAGCAAGCCTCGATCCCAATCAATGGCAGAGGGTGAAAGAGCTGCTCGCGCCAGCCCTCGAGCTACCTGCCGAGCAGTTGACGCACTACCTGAACGAGAGCTGCGCGGATCCCGAGCTGCGACAGCAGGTCAGGACCCTATTCGACGCCTTCCACCTGGACAGTGACTTTCTCGAAGGGCATCTCGAGCACGAGGCCGCCGGCGAGACCCTGGGCGAAGGCAGCCAGATCGGAGCCTATTGCCTGCGGGAGAAGGTCGGCGAGGGCGGCATGGGAGAGGTCTTCGTCGCCCTTCAGGAGCGCCCCATTCAGAGGACCGTGGCCCTCAAACTGATCCGCCCCGGCCTCACCAATTCCCAGGCGCTGCTGCGCTTTCAGGGCGAGCGCCAGGCCCTGGCCCTGATGAGCCATCCCAACATCGCCCGAATCTACGACGCCGGCGAGGGGCCAGGAGGCCGACCCTACGTGGTGATGGAATACCTGGTCGGACGCCCGATCACGGAGTATTGCGACGCGAAGTGCGCCTCCCTGGAAGCTCGGCTGCAGCGCTTTCAGGAGGTCCTGGAAGGGGTGCGCCACGCCCATCGCAAGGGCGTGATCCACCGCGATCTCAAGCCGAGCAACATCCTGGTGGTCGACGAGGACCGTCCGGTTCCCAAGATCATCGATTTCGGCATCGCCAAGGTGCTGGAGACCGAGGCGACAGCAGTCTCCAGCCGCACTCCAGAGCTGGCGACCGAGCTCGGCCAATGGCTCGGCACCCCCGACTACATGAGCCCGGAACAGGCCGGGGGCGCCCGCGGTTCGGTCGACATCCGGAGCGATATCTACGCGCTCGGGGCCCTGCTCTACGAGCTGCTCTGCGGCCGGCGGCCGCTGAACCTGCCGGAGGTCCACCAGGCCGGCCTGGCCGAGCTGCTCGAGGCGATCCGCCACCAGCCGCCCTCTCCCCCGAGCGAACGTCTGCGCGGCGATCCACAGGCCGATGCGATCGCCCGCAGGCGTGGCCTGACCGCGGAGGCCTTGAGCCGTCGTCTGCACGGTGACCTGAGCCGCATCCTGATGAAGGCGCTCGCCAAAGACCCTGCGGAGCGCTACGAATCGTGCGCAGAGCTGGCCGAGGACCTGCGCCGCTATCAGGCGGGTGAGCCGCTCCTCGCCGCCTCGCCGACGGCCCTGGAGCAGCTCGCCCGCTGGGTCCGGCGCCACCGTCTGGCGGCATCGGTCGCGGCACTCTTTCTCGTCTCGCTGCTGGCCGGCATCATCGGTACGACCAGCGGTCTGATCCGCGCTCGAAACGCCGAGGCGACCGCCCACTCCCTGGCGACCCAGGCCCAAGACGAGAGCCGGCGGGCTCGGGATGCCGCTGCCTCGGCCCAGCAGGTCACCGATTTCCTCGTCAGCGTGCTCAAAGCTTCCGATCCCACTCAGTTGGTGAAGCCCAACATCACCCTGCGAGAAGTGCTCGACACCAGCGCGCGGCGGATCCACACCGAGCTCTCCGAGCAGCCCGTGGCGCAGGCTCAGATGATGGTGGCAATGAGCTACAGCTACGAGAGCCTGGGTGACTTCCAGCAGGCGAGAGCCCTCGGCGAAGACGCCCTCGCCGCCCTCCGGGCGCATCCACGCGAGCATCCCGCCCATCTCGTCGACGCTCTGGTGGCTACCTCGGAAGCCTACCTGGGGCTGGGTCAGCTAGACGTCAGCCTGAGCCATCTGCATGAGGCTCTGCGGATCGAAGAAGACGCCCACGGACCCGACCACGTGCGGTCGGCCCGGCTGTTCAACAATCTGGGCATGGTGTACCGGCTGACCGGCGAGCTCGATCGCGCTCGCGAAGCCCTGGAAAAAGCGCTGAGCCTGCGCGAAGGCGTGCTGGATGAGAACGACCTGAACATCGCTCTCACCCTCGACAACCTGGGCCTGGTGCTCAGCGATCTTGGCGAAAACCAGCTAGCCAGCGACTACCTGGAGCGTTCCGTACGCCTGCACGAACGCGCGCTCGGGCCCGACCACCCCGAGCTCTCCTACAGCCTCAACAACCTGGCGATGGTGCGCGCTCGCGAGCGCGACTTCGAAGCCGCGCGGCAGCTCTTCGAACGGGCCCTCACGATCGACCGCACCGTGTTCGGGGCCGACCATCCTCATATTGCGACCGGCTTGTACAACCTCGGCTACCTGGCGGCTGAGCGCGGCGACTGCCCCAACGCCTCGAGGCGTTTCCAGGCAGCCCTCGACATCTTCGAAGCAGCGCTGCCAGCAGACCACTGGAAGACCCGCTCGACATCAGAGGCGCTCGAAAAGCAGCGCGCCCTTTGCGGGAGCTCGTAGCCGTCTCATGAGAGCGCCTGGGATTTCTTGAGCCCCTTTCGGCGATTTCTCCGCGACGAGTCTCAGAAGCCCACTCTCGCCACCCACGATCAGACCTGCGGGTGGTCCACTCGAAGCAAGCCTAAAGGAGAATCCGCCATGGCTCCGAGAACCCAACGTCTTTCCGCCCTCCTCGCCGCCCTCCTCTTCCTGATCTGCGCCGCCGGCGCCTACGCCGCGACCTATCAAGAAGGCTACATCGTGGGCTGTGAGATCGCCCAAGGTGTGTATGGACACGTCGGTGACGCAGCGCTCAGGGACCGCACGATCAACCGCGCTCTGCGCTTCGGCGAATACGCCTACGCCGATGGCGTGGCTGACGGCTTCATGGCCTGCAACGGCCAGTCGAACTAGCCAGCACAGGCGGCGGGCCTAGTGTCCGCCGCCCATGCCTCATCCCTCCCCCACCAGCGCTCGCACCGCCTCGATACGGTCTGCTTCCGCGGGTGGAGCCGACAAGAGCACCCGGAAGCCGCGATCTCCGAATACGAACCACGGCCCGCCAGCGACGCGGTAGGCCGATCGGCAAAAGCGCTCCGGGCACCAGAAGCTGCCGCCGCGCATGACGCGCCAGGCGCGGACGTCTT
>JBCCEE010000274.1:0-11516 GCA_039030415.1 Acidobacteriota bacterium | reverse complement strand
CTTTGCTGAGGCTCCGTGCAAGTCGCGTGGTACGAGAATCGACGCCTTGAGTGGATACATCTCGGCTTCTCTCCGTGACCGTGTCACGGAGAGAGCCGGTGGCCGCTGCGAATACTGTGGCTTGGCCCAGCTTGGGCAGGAAGCGACCTTCCATGTAGATCATGCTTTACCGGCCGTTGCTGGTGGCCCCACGACGCTCGAAAACCTCGCCCTCGCTTGCGTTTCATGCTCTCTCCATAAGGCTGCTCGCCAGACGGCTGTTGATTCCGAAAGTGGCGAAGAAGCTCCCTTGTTCAATCCTCGCATAGAACACTGGGCCGACCATTTTCAATGGAGAGGCTTTGTCCTTGTGGGGACGAGTGCCACAGGAAGAGCTACCATTGATGCGTTGAGGATGAACCGTCCTTTGATTCTGGCGATACGAGAAGAGGAGAAGCTCTTGGGTCGCCATCCACCTCCAGGCCCTGGTCCCAAGGGCTTGAGGCCACTTTGAGCAGTGGTCCAGTTGGTTCAATCAAAACGAACGCTCGGCCCGTCGATCCCAAGCTGAACTTCGTCGCTGCCCTGCAGCGGTGCGGCGTCGACGATCTCGCCGTTCAGATAGGTGCCGACGTCGCTGCCGAGGTCGCGGATCCACCAGGTGGTGCCGACGGGGTAGATCTCGGCATGCTGCCCGCCAACCTGAGCGTCTTCGAGACGCAGGTCGCAGTCGCGGTCGCTGCCGACAATCATGGCACCCTCGATCTCGAAACGTCGGCTTTGGGTGGCCAGGGTAAGACGCTGCCGGGTAAGACGTTGCTGGGCACGGCGCTGCTGGGACAAACGCGAGTCTCGGCTCTGTTTGCTACGACGCACGGATGCTTTGCGTGAGGATTTGAACAACATGGTAGCTCCCTTCCGGCCGCCGAACTGCGGCTCTGTTGTAGGTAACGCAAACCATGCCGGGTTCCCGACAGTCAAGATTTTGTGCCCAATCCCCGGGCGGGCGAGCGGTCAGCCCTCAGCCATCTCCAGCTGTTGGAGATCGCGCCACGATGCCAGCACGTAGAGCGCCCGCACCGAGCTCCATGGGACGAGCTCGCCGGGCGGCATCTGCTTGGGATCGAGCTCGATGTCGAAGCCGCCGGCTCCGTCGTCGACCTCGAGGCCGAGGAAGACCATGCCGTGGACCAGCAGTAGGGTGTTGGCGAGCTCGGCGGGATCGAACGCTCCCTGCATGGGGCCGCCGCTCGAGTGCCGCGGCAGCACCCGGCCGAGGTGCTGGCCGGCGGCATTCAGCAGCTCGAGATAGAGCGGGTTGAGGTTGCGCACGAAGACGTTCTGCATGATGAAGTGATGCCGTACCCGCTCGCTGGAGATGACGGTGAATCGCGGCCCGTCGCCAGGCCCGGCGATCGCCTGCAGACGGCTCTCCAGCAGATCGCCCTTGACCGCGTCGCGCACCATGCACAGCACGTGCAGGTCCGGACGCGGCTTGAGCTCACCGCTGCGCGCCAGGTTGGCGATGTGCAGGCTGTCGAGCGCCACCACGCCGTCGCCCTCTTCGATGCGGTGTGTGCCCGGCAGCAGCAGGATGGCGTCCGCCGACTCGAGGTCGACCGCGCCCATCTGGCGCAGGCGCTCCTGATCGGTCCAATCCCCCTCCAGCATCAGGACATGGACGGTTGCCGCCGCGGCCTCGAGCTCGAGGGTGAAGGCTCCGGCATCGCGCTCTAGATCGGCCTTTGACGCGAAGGCTTCATCCAGCGACGTGCGAACGTCGTGCGCCATCTGCGACAGCGCGGCTCGATTCCGCACCAGGACCGTCACCTCGAGGCGGGGAAAGAAGCACGCTAGCTCGGTGATAGTGCGCGGCACCCGCAGGCTGGCGCCGAGGATCAGGACGCGCTCGACGCGGTGGCAGGCGGGACGCAGCCGAAGGTTGTCGAAGTCCGCCGCTCGCAGCGGGCTGCGCTGGCCGACGTCGGGCCGGTCAGCCATCGCCTGCCCTAAACGTCGGAGGCCCTCCCAGCGCAGCGAGATGCCGGCGAGACCGCGCAGCGAAGACCAGCGGAGCTCCCCCGGCGCATCCCGTCCCGCTTCGGCCGAGCGCTGCGACCCTGCGCGCGCCGGATTCAGCACGACCCTCAGGTTCTCACTGTCGGAGCCTTCAGCGCCGGTGAATAGGCCGATCGAGGTGACGCCGTAGCGTCGATAGGCCAGGCGATGCAGCGCTGCCGGATCCAGGGTGTCCGGACCGGTGGCGGAGCTCAGCCGGCGTCGCTCGGCGTCGGAGAAGAGGTAGGTGTAGACCTCGCTGCCGGAAGAGGTCAGGAGCTGCCGGTAGACGTGATAGGCGCCGGGGTAGACGATGTTGTGGACGATGTAGTGCCCTAGGAAGGAGCCAGAACCGACGATGTGGGTTCGCGGGCCACCGGCCGAGCGCACTGCCCGGAAGTTGCGCTCGTGCTCGACGTCGGGGTAGAGGTCGACGTTCGGGTTGCGCTCGCGGGCGGCGAGGATCGCCGAGATGACCTCGCCATCCGGATTGTGGGCGTCCGAGCCCAGAATCAGCACGCGCTTGGCCCGCCGAATACTGACGCGCTCGAGGTCCGTCGCCTGCACCGGGTCGCCGTGGCGGTACTGAAAGCTGCGCAGCAGCGGACCGTGGAGGTAGGCCGGCGCCTCGCGATTGGGCCCCAGCACGGCGGCCCGAAAGCTGCTCAGGTTCTTGCGGTAGATGTCGGCCAGACCTTCGAGCAGGAACATGCTGTGGGGCGTCAGCCCGAGCACCACGGTGTGATTGTGCAGCGCTAGCGGCTGCTCGCGCGAGCGGCTCAGCAGCTCCTCGATGGCGCCGGTGCCGATACCGATCAGCAGCGAGAACAGCAGCAGGCCAGCGGTGGTCAGCAGCAGCGAGATGATCACCACCGGCAGGGTGTCGATCGACTCCACTAGATTGCCGGTGTCCTGGACCTGGCGGAAGCTCCACCACAGGATGCGAGCAAAGCTGCGATCGGAGCCGCTGACGATGCCATCTTCGTCGATATCGAAGTCGGGGGTGATGGTGGAGATCACCACCGCTCCGCCAAAGCTCAGCACCAGGCCGATAAACAGCAGGCCGATCACCTGGTAGCGACGCTCCGGACCGGCCAGAATCGCCAGCAGATCGCGCGCGATCCGCCCCCAGTAGCCGACCAAGAGCAGCAGCCGGGCCAGCCTCATGAGGCGCAGGCCCGGTTGGTCGATCATGCCCTCGAGCGGCAGGAACGAGATCACCGCCACCAGGTCCAGCAGCAGCAGCAAGGCCTCACCGAGGCGCGCCCGCCGCTCGCGCCAGCGCCGACTGTACAGCGTCAGCCGAAGCAGTAGCTCGAAGCTGAAGATCACCAGGAAACCGGTGTCGAGACCCGCTACGACCTGCTCCGGTAAATAGGCCAGCTTGGCCCGATCTGGCAGGACGGAGACGATGATCAGCAGCGACAACACCAGACGCGTCCAGTGGAGTTCCAGCAGGATCTCAGCGGTGCGGTAGAGCTCCTGGCGGCGGCTGTCTTGCGTGCTCATGAGAGACTCGAGTGGATTGGAAAACGACCTGCGGGAGAGTAGCATGGCGGGTCCCGTGTCGACATGCGACCCCTCTGCTGATCTCAAGTGCTAATCGAGCTACTACCACCGACCTACGTCGTACTTTATGCCTTCGCCGTGGTAGGAGGCATCCGGCTGGCGATCGAGGAGGGCAGGCCGGCGGCGATCATCGGACTCGACACTCTGGCTTCGGCGCTGGCGCTGATCGGCTTCGCGCTCTACCACCTGGGGATCCGCAGCGCGCTGGTGGTCGCGGCCTGGAAGATCGTGGCGCCGACGGTCACCGTGGTAATCCTGTGGCTGATGATCGAAGAGCTGCGCAGCGTAGAGCCGGATCCCGAATTCTCAGACCAAGAGAACGTCTGGCTCAGCACGATCGGCGCCTGGCTGTCGATCCTGCTGATCATGCCGGCCATCTGGTATAGCTTCGCTCTCGGCTATGGCTCTTGAGGTACGGCAGATGAGGCACCGCCCATGAGGTGCAGAGCGTGACCTACAGAGCGCGCGTCGCGGCCATGATCTGCGTCCTGGCGCTGGCGCCGACGGTCGCGTGGGCTGAGAAGACCCGGTTCGACACCCCGACTGAGACCACCCACCGTCAGATCACCTGGGACGACTTCAAGGGGCGCCTGACGCGCACCCAGGTCGAGCAAGCGCAGATCTCGACCGCCATTCAGACGGCGCCGTTCGAGGTCAAGATGACGCGGCTGAACAAGGGCTTCTGGGTGGCTGCGCCGCTGGCGCTCGAGTTCTACGCCGCCATGAGCAAGGTGCAGTCCGGCGCCGGCAAGGCCGCCCGCACCGACCAGCTGCTGGCCCACGAGCAGGGCCATTTCGATCTCACCGAGATCATGGCGCGGCGTCTGGGTCACAAGCTGGTCGGCGTCGAAGCCCACGGCGAAACGTCGGCCCAGGCACGGGCCGCGCTGATCGAGAAGGTCGAGCGCGCCCATCGTGTAACCGTCGACGAGCTGAATGCCTGGCAGGCGGAGTACGACAGAGCGACCCACCATGGCGTCCACCGTCGCCAGCAGCGGCAGTGGACCAAGAAGATCAACGCCTGGTTGAGCGAAACGGTAGATCCGCTACATCTGTTGGATTGACTCGTCTGGATCGGCCGGCAGCCAGCAGGTGGCCACCAGGCCGCCGCCCTCACGGTTGCGCAGGGATAGCTTGCCGCCGTGCTCGGTGAGGATCTCGCGGCACAGCGGCAGGCCGACGCCCACGCCGTCCTTCTTGGTGGAGAAGAACGGCAGCAGGGCTTGACGCATGGTCTCTTCGTCCATCCCCTTGCCGCGATCCAGCACTTCGACGCGGGTACCGCCATCCGGCGCCGAGCCCAGGCGCACGACGATCTCGGCATCCTGCGGGCTGGCTTCGCGAGCGTTCTTCAGCAGATTGATCAGCACCTGCTCGATCTGCGCCGGATCGAACCGGCCGACGGGCTCCGGCGGTGCGCCTTCGAGGGTGAAGGGGTAGAGCTGGCGGATGCCGTCGAGCAGCTCCTGCCAGGCCGTAGCTTCCTTTTGCGGCTTGGGCAGCCGAGCGTAGCGCGCGTAGCCCCGTAAGAAGTGGGTCAGGTGAGTGACGCGGTCTTCGATCGAGGCGAAGATCTCGGGTAGCCGGTGCTGCTGATCCGGCCGGCCGGCGAGCACCCCCGCGGAGTGCACCAGGGAGGAGATCGGCGCCAGCGAGTTGTTGAGCTCGTGGCTGATCACGCGGATCACTCGCTTCCAGATCCTGACCTCTTCGCGCGAGAATTCGTGGGTTAGGCGGCGCAAGAGGAAGAGCGTGTGGCCCTGGCGGTTGAGCTGAAAGCTGCGTCGCGACAGGTGAAAGGTCTCGGGCTCGCGCTCGTCGCCGATCGTGAACAGGCTATCGCCGGTGTCGGTCAGGCTGTTGCGCAGCTCCTGCGGGCAGCCATTGAGGATGTCCTGGAAGCGTTTGCCCTCGATCTTCTCGCCACCCAAGAAGAGACGCCGCGCCTCGGGGTTGGAGTAGACGACACGATCCAGCTGGTTGGTCAGCACCAGCGCCACCGGCGAGCGGTAGAGCGCGGTCTCGAGCAGCAGCTCGCGCTGACGGATCGCCGAGCGCTCGTCGCGCAGCACCGCTACCGCCTCGTTGTAACGGCGCACCAGCTCGCCGAGCTCGTCGCCGCGCGTCACCGCCAAGCGAATCGAGAAGTCGTTGTCGCGCAGGCTCGAGACGCCGTCGTTGAGCGCCTGCACGACTTGGGTCACCGGACGCATCTGGCGATCCAGCAGCCAGGCGCCCACCGGCAGGCCGACCCCGCAGCACAGCGTGAAGGTCAGCCAGACCGGAAGCTCGAGCGCGACGGCACCGGCCGCGATCCCCGCCATGAGGATCAAGGCGACGCAGAATCGCCACAGGACGCTGCCCGCCAGTGAATGGCGCCAGCTGGGCGGGGGCGCCCCCGGCGGGGCCGCCTCCGGCGGGGCCGCCTCCGGCCGGCCGGGCTCTAGCGGCTGTCGCTCGCCCGGCTCAGCAGGCTGGCGGGACTCGGGCATCTCGTTTTTCAATCCTCATTCACTGAGCCGGCGCTCGATCGACAGGCCGAGCTTCGACATTTTGCGGTACAGCGCCTGGCGGCTGATGCCGAGCTGCTCAGCGGCACGCGCGACGACGCCGCCGGTCGCGGTCAGCGTCCGCTCGATCCGCGTGCGCTCGGCGAGCGCCTCCGGTGTTAGAGAAGGCGGGGCGCTCGACGGTGTGGCGATCGACGGTGTGGCGATAGACGGTGCGGCGATAGACGGTGCGGCCACCGCCCCGGGCTGACCCGCCAGGTCGAAATCGGCCGGCTCGATGGTCGGCCCCGTCGCCAGCAGATCGGCACGCTGCAGACGATTGCGCAGCTCGCGCACGTTGCCCGGCCAGGGGTAGGCGATGAGCGTCGCCAGCGCCTCGTGACCGATCGGCCGCGGCTCGGCTCCGCGCTCGGCGGCGAATTGCTGCACGAAGTGCTCGGCCAGAGGGGCGATGTCCTCAGGGCGATCGCGCAGCGCCGGCACCCGCAGCTCGACGACATTGATCCGAAAGTAGAGATCCTCGCGGAAGCGGCCGGCGGCGATCTCGGCCTGCAGGTCGGCGTTGGTGGCGGTGATCACCCGCGCGTCCGACGTGCGGGTGCGGTTGCCGCCGAGGCGCGAGAACTCGCCGGATTCGAGAGCGCGCAGCAGCTTGACCTGACCGGCCAGCGACAGCGAGTCGATCTCGTCGAGAAACAGTGTGCCTTCATCCGCCGCCTCGAAGCGTCCGATGCGCAGATCGCGCCGGCCGGTGTAAGCGCCGGCTTCGGCACCGAACAGCTCGGCCTCCATCAGATCTTCCGGCAGCGCGCCGACGTTGACCCGCACGAACGAGCCACGGCGGCGCGGCGAGTTGGCGCGCAGGATCTCCGCCAGCTTCTCCTTGCCCGAGCCGTTGGGTCCGGTGATCAGCACCGGTACCGACGACGGTGCGACGTGCAGCGCCAGGGACACCAGGCGATGCATGGCGTCGGAGCGATAGATCAGGCCGCACAGCTCGTGCTCGGCGGCCAGCGCGTCGCGCGTCCCGCCGGATGCGGCCGCACGGGATGCGGCCACACCGCGCGCCTCGGCCTCAGCAGCCTCGGCGCCGCCCAGCCCGAGCAGCTGGCGCACCGTCTCGAGCAGTTTGCGATCGTCCCAGGGCTTGGCGAGATAGTCGGTGGCGCCTTCCTTGACCAGCTGCACCGCGGTCTCGAGCGACGTCCAGGCGGTGATCAGCAGAATCGGCAGCTCGGGCCGCGCTTGCTTGAGCCGGCGGAAGAGGTCGATGCCCTGCTCGCCGCTGGTCTCGCCAGGATCGAAGTTCATGTCCTGGACCACCGCTCCCACCGTGCCGCCGGTGGCCAGCGCCAGCGCCTCGTCCGGGTCCGAGGTCGTCACGCACGGAATGTCGTGGATCTCGAACAGCAGCCGCAGGGCGTCCAGCACCGCCGGCTGATCGTCGATGACGAGCACCTGCTGCATGGGGGAAGGCCGCAGGGCCTCAGGCCAACATCGCCGCCAGCATCGCCTCGCACTGCACGCGGTTCATGTAGCGCGGCACCGGGTAGTTGTAGTGCGCTTCCTTCAGCGCTTCGCCGGCGATCATCGGGATGTCCTCGCGCTTCAGCGACTCGAGACGCTCGGGAATGCCGAGGCCGGTGATCAGCTCACGTATGGCGGCGATGAAGCGCTCGGCGAGCTCGGAGTCGTTCTCGGAGCCACCGTGCTCAGCGTCGTCGAGCCCGAGGGCCCGCGCCATGGCCGCCATGCGCGGCGTTGCGGCGGATTTCGAGAACTCCAGCACGTGCGGCATGACGATGGCGTTGGCGCGGCCGTGGGGCACCTGGTAGTGGGCGCCAAAGCTGTGGGCCACCGCGTGGACGTAGCCGACGCTGGTCTTGGTGAACGCCAGCCCGGCGTAGAACGAGGCCATCGCCATCGCCTCGCGCGCTTCCAGGTCGCGGCCGTCGGCATAGGCCTTGGGCAGCTGATCGAAGACCAGGCGGATGGCGGCGAGCGCGAAGCGGTCGGTCTCGACGGTGGCGTTGCGCGACAGGTAGGCCTCGACGGCGTGGGTGAGGGCGTCGAGGCCGGTATCGGCGGTCACTCCCGGCGGCATACCGGCCATCAGCTCGGGATCGAGCGCCGCCATCTGCGGCACCAGCTTGGTGTCGATGATCGGCGTCTTGAGGTGCGTCTCGGGATCCGACACCACCGCCGCGACGGTCACCTCCGAGCCGGTGCCGGCGGTGGTTGGAATGGCGAAGAACGGCAGGCCCGGTTTGCGCACCTTGAGGAAGCCGACCAGCTTGCGCACCGTCGTCCGATTGGTCGCCATCACGCTGATCACCTTGGCGGCGTCGATCGGCGAGCCGCCGCCGAGCGCCACCACCGCGTCCGCCTCGTGCTCGCGCAGCAGCGCCAGCCCGTCTTCCACCTGCCGGTAACTGGGATCCGGCTCGACGCCGTCATAGACCGCCGTCGCCACCCCCAGCCGCTCGAGCTCCTCGACGATGGCCTCGTGCATGCCGAGGCCGACCAGGCCGCGGTCGGTCACCAGCAGCACGCGCCGCGCCCCCATCTGCGCCACCGCGCCGCACAGCCTGCGTGACGCCCCGACGCCGGTGAACAGGATGGGCCGCTGGACGTGCAGCAGTTTGGCGAGCAGCCGAAGCACGGACATCAGCGTGCGGTTGACGGTACGTTTGAGAGCAAAAATCATCGCGGGTTGGGCTCGCCTATCGAGGGTTGGTGTAATCTCTTGAGTCAGATGATCTTACCACTGCAGGAGACGCCATGACGGGATCCGTAGCACCGACCGAGCGGGTCGCAGGGCCGGGCGGAGCCACTGCAGCCGACCCCGAAGCGGACCGCGGATCCGGCGGTGCCGCTGAGACCTTCGAAGGTCTCAAAGCGCGTCGCGGGCTCCACCAGCGCGCCGACCTCGACGCCTACTTCGCCACCCTCGAGCCCGTCGAGGTCGAGACTATGATCGGCTCGTGGCAGGGTGGCGTGTTCAAGGTCGGCAGCTCGCTCGAAGTGCTGCTCAAGGACTTCGGCCTCATCAAATGGTGGGGCAAGCGGTTCGACTCGGCGGATCGCGTGCAGGCGCTGGTTGGCAAGACCCTGGGCGCCAAGATGTGGTTCCCGCTCGGCACCGCCGTGCTGCGCCGGGTGGAGTTTCGCGGCCAGGTGTCGGCGGCGATGATCTACGACCGGCGGCCGATCATCGACCACTTCAGGCGCATTACCGACGACGCGGTGATGGGCATCATGGACCAGCGCGGCAAGATCAAGATCTACTTCTATCTCGAGCGCGAGTGACGCGGTGGTGATCCGCCGCATCGCTGCGCTGCTGTGCGCGGTGGGCACAGTCGTCTCGCCAGAACTCGCCGCGGAGCCCGCCGCCGACTACGTCCCGCCGCGCGGCGACGCTTGGGAGCGTCGCGATCCCGCCGAGCTCGGGCTCGACGCCGAGCGGCTGCTGGCGGCGGTGCGTTACGCTCAGGAGCAGGAGACTTCGGTACCGGTCGACCTCGAGCAGTACATGCGCGGTCGACTGGCGAACCAGCCCCACGGCGAGCTGCTCGGGCCGCTGGCGCCGCGCGGTGGTCCCAACGGTCTGATTTTGCACCGCGGCTACCTCGTCGCCGAGTGGGGCGATACGCACCGGATCGACGTCGCCTACAGCGTCACCAAGAGCTTCCTCGCCACGCTCGCCGGCCTCGCCGTCGAGCGCGGGCTGATCTCGGGGCTCGACGCACGGGTAGCCGACACCGTGCGCGATGGCGGTTTCGAGTCGCCGCACAACGCTGCCATCACCTGGCGTCACCTGCTGGAGCAGACCAGCGAGTGGCAAGGCACGCTGTGGGGCAAGCCCGACACCGCCGACCGCCGCCGAGGCGTCGATCGCGAGCTGCAGGTTCCCGGCACCTTCTGGGAATACAACGACGTGCGGGTCAACCGCGCCGCCCTCGCCCTGCTGAGGGTGTGGCAGCGCGCCCTACCGGACGTACTGCGCGACGAGGTGATGACGCCGATCGGCGCCAGCGAAGGCTGGCAGTGGTACGGCTACAGCAACTCCTATATTTACGATGTTGCAGGGCGGGTCGTGAATTCGGTCGCAGGCGGCGGCCACTGGGGCGGCGGCCTGTGGATCAGCTCGCGGGACCTGGCGCGCTTCGGCCTGCTGCACCTGCGGCGCGGCCGCTGGCAGGGGCGCCAGATTTTGCCAGACGCCTGGATCGACGCCCTGACCACGCCCACCCGGCTCAAACCCACGTATGGCCTGATGTGGTGGCTCAACACCGACCGCGAGCTGTGGCCGAGCGCCCCCACCACCAGCTACGCCGCTCGCGGCGGCGGCGCCAACCTGATCTGGATCGACCCCGAGCACGATCTGGTGGCGGTGGTCCGCTGGATCGAGCGCGGCACGTTCGACGGTTTCCTCGAGCTGCTGCTCTCCGCCGTCCAGCCAGGGGGTGTCGATGTGGAGGCCATCGAGCCAGCACCCGTCGAGTCAACTCTGCCCTACGTTGACGTCACCGCCACCCATCTGCCCGTCCTCGACGGCCCGACCATGGACGCCGCCGTCGCCGACGTCGACGCGGACGGCGATCTCGATCTCTTGCTGGCGCAGGAGCACCAGCCGAACATCCTGCTGATCAACGACGGCAGCGGCCGCCTCACCAACGTCAGCGCGGCGCAGCTGCCGCAGGTCGCCCGCGACAGCGAAGACATCGCCTTCGGCGATTTCGACGGCGATGGCGACGTCGACGCGGTGGTTGTCTCCGAAGACGACGAGATCAACGAGCTCTACCTCAACGATGGCCGCGGCCACTTCACTGACGGCGGCGACCGTCTGCCGGTCACCGGCCGCACCAACGCGGTCGTTACCGCCGACCTCGACGGCGATGGCGCCCTCGACCTGATCCTAGGCAACAGCGGCCAGAACGTCCTCCTCCTGAACGATGGCCAGGGCCACTTCCGCGAAGCTACCGGCAACGACGGCACCCAGGGCCGTCTACCCGCCGTCGAAGACATCACCCAAGACCTCGAGCTCGGTGACGTCGACGGCGATGGTGATCTCGACCTCCTGGTTGGCAATCAGGACGCCAACCGCCTGCTGATCAACGACGGCCAGGGCGTCTTCCGCGACGTCGAGCTGCCGATGCGCGAGGTCCCCGAAGAGACCCGCGAGGCCGACTTCGGCGACGTCGACGGTGACGGCAATCTCGACATCCTCTTCGCCAACATCCGCGGCTTCGTGAGGGATGCCGATCCCCGCAACCGCCTGCTGCTCGGCGAAGGCACGGGCCATGATCCGGTAACCAAGTACCGATCTTCCACGAACCTGTTCTGTTCTTGCGTTCTATCAATGTAACGGAGTGTTTTCATGTGCACTGCACTTGCACG
>JBCCEE010000273.1:0-11532 GCA_039030415.1 Acidobacteriota bacterium | reverse complement strand
CGACCTCGACTGGATCACCCTCAAGGCCATCGCCCACGAAAAGTCGCAGCGCTACGGCTCGGCGGCAGATCTCGCCGAAGATATCGCGCGCTTCCTGGCCGACGAGCCGGTCACCGCCCACGCGCCCACCGCTGGCTACCTGCTGCGCAAACTGGTGCGGCGCCACCGTGGGCGGGTGATCGCCGGCGCCCTGGTGGCGCTCAGCCTGGTCTTGGGCATCGTCGGCACCAGCGTCGGGCTGGTGCGGGCTCGCGCCGAGGCCGAGCGGGCGAATCGTGAAGCCGCGGCGGCCCGTCGAGCGCAGCTCAGCTCGGATCAGCTCGCCACCTACCTCGAAGATCTGTTCGGCGAGGCCGATACCTCGCTCGAGAATCCGGCCGAGCTGACGGCACGCCAGATTCTCGAGCGCGGCGTGGCCGGGCTGGAGTCGCGGCTGCACGATCAGCCGGGGAAGCGGGCGGTCCTGCTCCATAAGCTGGGCGAGATCTACACGCGCTGGGACGATTTCACCACGGCGGAGGGGCTGCTCACCGAGTCTCTGGCCCTGCTCGAGGCGCAGCGGCCCGGCGCGTTGGCGGATCGTCTCGACGTGTTGGAGACGCTGGCCGATCTCAGGTATGAGGAAGGGCGCTACGCCGAAGCGCTCGAGCTGGCCGAGCGCGCCCTGGGTCTGAGCTCGGACGATTCTCTCGCCACGGCTCGCCTACTGATCCGGGCCGCGCTCGCCCAACAGATGTCGAATCGGCTCGACGCGGCCGAGGGGCGCCTGGCCGAGAGCCTCGAGCTGTTGGACCGGCTGCCGGCGGACACCCCGGGTCGGCTAGACGTCTTGGGTCGCACCTATCTGGGTTTGGGAAGCGTCGCCCAGAACCGCAAGAATCGGCCCGATCTGGAGCGCGGGCTCGACTATACGCGGCAGGCTCTGGCGGCTCTCGAAGCCGCCCACGGCGAGGAATCCCGCCAGCTAGTGCCGGCGCTCAACAACCTGGCGTACCTGCTGGTCGACACCAACCGGCTGGGCGAGGCCGAGGCGACGCTGCGCCGCAGTCTGGAGCTCGAGGAGCGGCTGCTGGGGGAGTCCCTGTCAGTGGCCCGCAGTCAGTACCTGCTGGGTCGCGTCCTCAACAAGCAGGGCAAGTACTCGCAGGCCGAGCAGGCGTTCCGGCGCTGCGTCGAAATCCGGCGGAAGCTCAGTCCCGAACCGCATCCGCTGCACGCCAACGCCCTGGCGCTGCTCGCCTACGCGATCTATGTGCAGCGCGACGGTCGCACGAGCGAGGTCGAGACGCTGTTCGAAGAAGCCGAAGCGGTCATGCGCGGCCGGGAGATCGCCTACCCGGTGTTCTCGGCGGTCATGGGTCTGCGGGCTCGGGTCGACTCCGGGGAAGGACGTCCGGCAGCCGCGGAGGCGCATCTGCGGCGATCCGTCGCCTGGCTCGAGTCGCTCGAAGACCCGCCGCTGCGGCATATCAGCACGGTGACGATGCGTCTCGCCGAGACGCTGCTCGCCCAGGGGCGGGTTGAGGACGCCCGCGAGGCCTGCCGTGAGTCGCTGAGGACCGCCGAGCAGGGCGCCGTCGCCAACTATGTGGATCGCCGGAAACAGGAGCTGGAAGCCCTTGGCTGCCTCTGAGATGGAGCGCCCGATGACGGGCCACGTCACTCGGCTCTTCCTACGCTGGCGCGACGGCGACGAATCAGCCGCTACCGAGCTCATCCCGCGGGTCTACGATGAGCTGCGCGGCCTGGCCGGCTCGTACCTGCGCAAGGAGCGGGAGGGACACACGCTGCAGCCCACCGAGCTGGTCAACGAAGCGCTCTTGCGGCTGCTCGGTGCCGACGTCGAAGCTCTCGACCGCACCCATTTCTTCGCCTTGGCGGCCAAGTCGATGCGTCGCATCTTGATCGACCACGCCCGCCGCCTGCAGGCCGGCAAGCGCTTCGCCCCCGAAGACCGCGTGACCCTAGTGACCGAGATCGCCCCGATCGTCAAGGGCAGGGTCGACGTGCTCGACCTGCACCAGGCGCTCGAGCGCTTCTCCGAGATCGCGCCCCGTCCATCACAGCTGGTGGAGCTGCGCTACTTCGCCGGGCTCACCAACGCCGAGGCCGCCGTGGTGCTCGGCGTGTCGCGACCGACCGTCGAGCGGGATTGGAAGGCGGCGCGCGTCTGGCTGCGGCAGGAGCTGCAGGGCTAGGCTGGATTTGCGAGGTCGCGCGCAGTCCACCGAGCGCGACCGCCTATCGATCGTCCTTGGAGGCGATCTAGACTAGATCGCATCCCACAAGGGCGTTCTTCGGGTCTTTGTGCTGAGAGATCCACCCTTGTTTGCGGTCGAAGAATTGGCGTTAGAGCTCGCTTGAGCCTTTAGCGCTATCGCTTCAAGAGTTCTGGAGGTGTATCAGAAGTGTTCAGGTACACCTCTTCCGACGGCAGGCTTGCTGCCAGCATCCGCTCGCTGGTTGGTCCTCAGTTGCAGAGGGCTCGGGCCATGATCAGCAAGTTGGAGGCGAGGATGGAGCTCCAGACGTAGCTTTGAAACGAGGGCCACGATCGCCAAGTGCAGCGATGCAGCCCGAAAGTCCGCTTGAGGTAAGAGATGACGCCTTCCACACCGGCTCGGAAGCGCCGAAGCTTGCGGTAGACCCATAGGCTCTTGGCCATGTCGGAAACTTTCAGAGTCCGCCCTTTGGTAAAAACGACATCTTGACTGCCGCGGTCCTTGATGGCTTCGAGATTGGCCTTCGAGGCGAAGGCGCCATCGAAAACCGCTTGCCTTGGCGCCTGCCCGAGAATCTCCTGCTGCCGCTCGATAGCTTTCAGCGCCAGCTTGGCGTCGGCTGGATTGCCTCGCAGGATCTGGCAGTCGAGAACCATCGACGTTTTGCCGACGTTGAGGCAGATCTTGTGACCGTAGTAGGTGTCTTTGAAGTCCTTGCGGATGATGTCGGAGTGCTCTTCGAAGATCGAGACGACCTTCTCCTGCGCCGGCACACTCTCGCCTTGGAAAACACGGCGTCGAGTCTGATCTACAACGCGCCGGGTCAAGGCGGCGTAGTGCTCGATCTCCCTGAGAAGGCGCTGAGTTGTTTCAGGCTTTTGGCTGAGCTTTTCTAACAGCTGGACGGCTTCTCGAGCTTTGCCCTCGACCTCCTCGGCCACCTTCACGAGATCTCGATAAGGCGCCAACCGTGCCGCCTTGCGGCGGGCTGTAGCAATCTCACGGCAGCGTCTCTTGGCCCGCTTGTTACGGCTGGAGAACTTAAAGGAACCCGCTGGCAGCAGAGCCCGAGCCCGCTTCACCCCTCGGCCTAGGACCCGGATACAGTCCCACAAGAGCTGGGAGTCGGAGGGCTCATGCATGAGCGTACGGACCACCGTGCAGTCGACGCGGGTTAGCTGGCCCGTCTCGATCTCGAGCCGGTAGGCTTCGCGCAGCAGAAGGTGGTGGATCGCTTCCAGTGTCTGAGGCTGAATCTTCTTGATCGCTGCTGCAAGGGTCGAGCGCCCAGGTGCCTTTTGAGCCAGTGGGATCTGGCAGAAGGCTCGATAGGTTTGAGAGTCGCTGAGGTGAAAGTGGAGCTCCTCGTAGCTCCACGAATGCATCTGCTTCAGCAGCAGCGCTCTAAAGATGAGATCGGCCGAGGCGCCATGAGCGCCTGTGGCTTGGCAGCCTTCGTGAGTGAGATCTTGCAGGACCCGCTCTGCGATCTTAGGATGTCGGTCGAGCAGTCTTGAGAGTGCCTGAAGCTCTTTGGCATGGTCCAATTCGAGCCACGGGTAGCTCAGACTGGTCTGAGTTTCACGCATTTTGCGCATTCCGGTCCCTCCTATTTTTTCCTAAGTTTCTTTGGCTCAGTTGTTTAGGAGCACTAAGCCTACAGAAACCGGGGCGGAAATTGGAGCCCGGAATGCGTGTTAACTCTATTTCTTTTCAGTTAGTTATGCGTTGTGGGATGGGATCGAGCTAGGCATTGACTTTGGGTGCCAGAAACTCAAGGAAGGGAAGTGGTCCGGCAAGAAAATCCTCATCCTCGAGAAGGAGCGCTATCGATTTCAAAAAGCGCTTTCCGACTTGTCGGGTTCCGACATCAAGAACCACGATGACGAAGTACAGAAGGCTGTGTCGTCGGTGAGAGATTGGTTCGTCACGGAAGAGCTGAAGCGAGGCGATAGCGGTCGCAAGGTATGGTATCGATTCAATGATTTTCTGGCTTATCTCTATGAAGAAGTCGTCGAGAAAGATGGGCATGAATCCATTGATGACGTTCAGATCCCAGAGATCATCCACCATATGACCAACTGGTTCGCTCACAATAAATGAGGGCAAGCTGGGTGCATGTTGCGCCTGAGGATCAGAGCGTGCGCAAACAGGCATCGCGACCCGCCCGACGCCGCATTGCGCTGAGCCGATGTCGTCGAGCGATACGCCAGTAGCGGCCGCGGCTAGGCGTCTTCCGAGCCGGCCTGCACGACGCCGACGGTGGCGTCGCAGTCTTGAATCTCGAGGTCGAAGCGCCAGCCTTCGTAGCTCATCAGCATGCGGCCCATCTCGTACCACGAGATCTCGCGGCCGTCGATGACAAGCCGCGGCAGGGCACCGTCGGTCTCTTCGTCCCACTCGATGCGACCGCGAACGTTGGTCTCGGCGATCTGCGGCCGCTCGGTGTCGCTGAGGTACTTCTTGCCGAGCTCGTCGCGCATGCGCTGATAGAGCGCCTGGAAGAGCTCCATGGGGTCTCTCTCGGCATCTCCGAGAACGCTGAACTCGTAGCCTTTGACTTCCCCCTCGCGCACTTCCAGGGCATCGATCTTGACGACCTCACCGTGCAGGTGGGTGCGGAACTCGAAGTCGTGCTCGTTGTCGAGGCAGTCGGTGACGCTGATCGGCGAGAAGTCGGGATGCTCGAAGTCGAGCTCCATGCTGGCGCTCATGATCTCGTTGTAGCAGCGACCGCAAAGCAGGGTCCCGGGATCGCCCTCCTCCCTCACTAGCTGAACACCATCGTGTGAGCGAATGGTCTTGTTGCAGTTTTGACAGCGATCGTTCAACCCAATGCCTCCGCGATCAGACTTGCCTGTTCCTTCTTGTGGGCCGCCGCCGAGCCGGTCGCCGGACTCGCTGACTCGGGCCGGGTGATGGCTTCGAGCGGCCAGCGATCGAACAGCTGCCGGCTGAGCCGCAGCAGCAGGAAGCTCCAGGCCCCCATGTTGCGCGGCTCTTCTTGGACCCAGAACACCGGCGTGCCATCGGCGTAAGGCGACAAAGCGGCCTCGAGCAGGTCGGTGGACAGGGGATAATACTGCTCGAGCCGCACGATCGCCACATCTTTGCGGTCGGCTTCCTGTCGCGCCGCTTCGAGCTCGTAGTAGACCTTGCCGCTAGTCAGCAGCACGCGCTGGACCCCCGCCGGATCGACGGTGTCGTCGGGAATGACCCGCTGGAACTTGCCCTCGGCGAGCTCACTCAGGCTCGACACCGCCTTGGAATGGCGCAGCAGGCTCTTGGGCGACATCACGATCAACGGCTTGCGCCATGGCCGCAGCACCTGACGACGCAGGCAGTGGAAGTATTGCGCCGGCGTGGTGAGGTTGACGACCTGGATATTGTCCTCGGCCGCCAGGTTGAGGTAACGCTCGAGGCGAGCTGAGGAATGCTCTGGCCCCTGGCCTTCGAAGCCGTGCGGCAGCAGCATCACCAGGCCGGAGAGACGGCGCCATTTGTCTTCGCCCGAAGTGATGAACTGGTCGATGATCACCTGCGCGCAGTTGGAGAAGTCACCGAACTGCGCCTCCCAAATGTTGAGGCCCTCGGGGGTGTCGAGGCTGTAGCCGTATTCGAAGCCGACGACGCTGACCTCGGACAGCGGGCTGTCGTAGATATGGACGACAGCCTGGTCTTCAGCCAGGTGCTGCAGTGGCGCGTAGACTTCGCCGGTCTTGCCGTCATAGAGCAGGGCGTGGCGGTGGCTGAATGTGCCGCGTCCAGAATCCTGACCGCTGAACCGTACCGGGGCGCCCTCCACCGCTAGGGACGCCAGCGCCAAGCTCTCGGCGGTGCCCCAATCGAGCGAGCGCTCTTCGGCCGCCATCTGCTGGCGCTGTTTGAATACCCGTTTCAAGGTCCGGTGGATGTTGAAGTCGTCAGGGATCGTGGCGTACTTTTCGAGCAGTGCAGCGAGCTTCTCCTTGGCGACGCCGGTGTCGATCTCCGGCGTTTCGGCATCGGCACCGCCTCGGTAGGCGTGCCAGGAACCCTCGCCGGTAACGGGGCCGCCCGGTCGATACTGCGGATCTTGCGCCTTGCTGAGCTCGTCTTCGAGTCGCTGGGAGCGCTGTTCTTTGATCTCTTGGGCTTCTTCCCGCTCGATGCCACCGAGCTCGAGGAGGTGATCGAGGTAGCCTTCACGTACCGTTTTGCGCTTGCGGATCACTTCATAGAGCAGCGGTTGGGTGAACGAGGGCTCGTCGCCTTCGTTGTGGCCGTGACGCCGGTAGCAGTACATGTCGATGATCACGTCCTGCTGGAATTCCTGGCGATAATCCATCGCCGTGCGCACGACGCGGGCTACCGCTTCGGGATCCTCGCCGTTGACGTGAAACACCGGCGTCTGCAGCATGCGGGCGACGTCGGTGGCATAGAGCGTCGAGCGTCCGCGCTCCGGCGAAGTCGTGAAGCCGATCTGGTTGTTGACGATCACGTGCAGGGTACCGCCGGTGCGATAGCCCGGCAGATCGGCCATGTTGAACAGCTCCTGGATGACGCCCTGGCCTGAGAAAGCGGCGTCGCCATGCACCAGGATGCCGAGACAATGGCGGTGCTCGGTGTCGCCGAAGCGATGCTGCTTGGCCCTTACTCGTCCCTGCAGCACTGGATTCACAAACTCCAGATGACTGGGATTGAAACACAGCGACAGGTGCATCTTGTCGCCGTTCGCGGTCTTGCGGTCCGAGCTGTAGCCCAGGTGGTACTTGACATCGCCGCGTCCGATGAAGACTTCGGCGTTGTCGTCGGTGAACTCGGCGAAGACCTGGCTCGGGCTCTTGCCCATGATGTTGACCAGCACGTTGAGCCGGCCGCGGTGTGCCATGCCGAGTACCACTTCGCGCACACCCTGCCTGCCGGCTTCGTCGAGAGCCTGGTCGAGCAGCGGGATCAGAGTCTCGGCGCCCTCCAGCGAAAAGCGCTTGGCGCCTAGAAACTTCTTGTGAATGAACTGCTCGAAGAGCTCGGCGTCCGTGAGCTTGGTGAGGATGCGCAGCTTCTCGTCGCGGTTCAGCGGTTGATAATGAGCGGAGTCCTCGAGCCGGTGGATCAACCATTTTCTGGCCCGCACGTCATCGATGTGCATGAACTGAACGCCGATCGAGCGGCAGTAGGCTGAATGGAGTACCGACAGGATCTCGCGCAGGGTGAGCACGGTGGTGCCGGCGATGGTGGTGGAGGAGAACAGCGAGTCGAGATCGTTCTCCGACAGCCCCCAATGCTCGAGCTCGAGCTCCGGGTTGGAGCCTCGCGGCCGACCGAGCGGATCGAGCTGGGCCAGCAGGTGACCGCGTACCCGGTAGGCGTGGATCAAGCGGTTGACCCGATCTTGACGCGAGCTGCGCTCGCGCAGGCGCAGCGAGAGCATCCTGAGAAAGGCGCGGTTGAGCACCGGCCGATGCTCGAGCTGGGTCATGAGATCGACCCGCGACAGGCTGAGGGTGGTGACGTCGCCGTGGGCGACGATATCGGCCGAGCGCGGCTGGGTGTCGAGCACCGACATTTCGCCGACGACTTCGCCGGCTTGCAAGGTGGTGATGAGCTCTTCCTTGCGACGCACCGACAGCTCGCCTCGGGTGACCAGGAACAGGCGGTCGCCTTCTTCGGCCTCGCGACAAATCAGCTCGCCGTCCGAGAAGCTCTCTTCGACCGCCAGCACAGCGAGCGACGCCAGCTCTTCTCGCGGCAGACCGCGAAACAGCTTGAGCTGTCCCAGGAACTCGATGCGCTCGGCGATCTCGCGGGTGATCGCTACCGGCTCGGCGTCCGCGGCGGCGGCGCCGCCGCCGGTCGCGACCCAGGCGACGGAGCCGCCGTCGGACGGTGGATCGAAGATGCTCGCGGGCTCGAAGCTCGGTCCGTCGACCGAGCGTCGTGCCGCCCAGGCATCGCCGTCCCCGGCCGCCCAGCCTTCGAAGTAACGTCGCCAGTCGTTATCGACCGAAGATGGGTCTTCGAGATAGTCCGCGTACAGGCCCTCGACAAAGGCGAGGTTGGCTCCGGTCAGCGAATCGTCGCGTGTCATGTCTGCTCCTAGACAGAATCTAAAGGCTGAGTCTTGGGTCGTGCTGCTGCGAGCGCCTGCTGCTACTCTTGGATCCAGCGTGCCCGGATCCTGTTCATCCGGATCCCGAGCATTTCTAGATCTTTGTCCCGTCAGCGTCTTTGTCTCGCGTGCACCTAGTATTGTGCCCGATGATCTCCGTCCACGCTATTCTTCCAGGGCCTCAGCCGCGACGGGATCTTTCGGATGAACGACAGTGCCCGAAGCGAAGCGGGCTCCACCGAAAGTAAAGATGCCTCCCTTGTGAAAGAAATGCTTGCCGGTATCGCGCCAGCGCGGCATCTCACCCCACGCAATATCGACCTGGATGCGGTAAAGGTAAATCGAAAATACCCTCGACCACTCGACCCGCGCGCGTTCTTTGCGCACCAGGGTGGGGCGCGTGGGCGCCAGCGAGATCCGCTGAACCTCGGTTCCGGCGGTGAGCGTCGCGGTGGCGCCTTCCATCGTCAGGGTCATCGCGTTGCCGGGCACCTCGCTGCGCACGTCCAGCCACAGCGCTTCCAGCGGCTCGAGGCTCTGCACCCACAGCTCATTGCCTTCACGGCCAGAGACCCACATCTCGGGCTCTTCGACCCGGAAATGATCCTTGCGGCCGCTGATGTAGAGCCCCTCTTGAGCCAGCCCGACGTAGCCCGGAATCTCCGGTAGCGAGTGCTCATAGGGAAACAGCTTGAATGGCGGATTGCGCACGTGCGCCTGCAGCGTCGGCGAAGGCACCACCAGTCCGTGCGGTGACAGCTGCAGGGAGCCGACCAGCAGCCCGCCGACGGCGAAGGTGGGGATCACTACCCAGGCGGGCCGAATGCGCGTCACCAGAAAGAGAAAAGCCGGGTAGACCATCACGAAGTAGCGATTGCCGACGAAACCGCCGCCGCCGTGCCAGTTGTGCTGCAGGAACAGCAGCAAGAAGAGGGCGACGAAGGCGAGCGCCGCGACGATCACCCAGCGCACCGGGCCGTGGCGGCCGAACGCCAGGCCGGGCGTCGCCAGAAAGAGGATCACCGCCAGCAGCGCGAATGGCTGATAGACGAACAGGCCGGTGTGGCGGCCGATGAAGAAGTAAATCAGGTCTTCACCCAGCTCGGCGAACGTGAACTGCGGCACCTGGAAGATCCACCACCAGCCCGCCGTCTCGCGTCCCAGCTCTTTCTCCTCACCGGGCTCCGGCAGCGGTTCGGGCTCCATCGGCATCTCGTGCGGGCTGTAGACGTTGAAGCCCTGGCGATCGATGCCCAGGTAGGCGGTCGGGTGACCGGTGAAGAGGATCGAGATGCCGGCCAGGATCGCCATCGAGACCACCGCGCTGGTCAGCCAAATGCCGAGGGCCCGCCAGCTGCGGTGTCGCAGCAGGCGGAAGCACACCGGCAGGCCGATCGCCGCCAGCATCGGCTTGTTGTAGACGCCGAGGGCCAGGATCGACGCCGACCACACCAGCGCGGCCGAATTCGAGGTCATCCGACGCCCGATCTCGGCGAGCAGGTAAGCCGACTTTTTCACCGCTCGGCCCGTCGACCGCGGGTCGAATACGTGCAGGCCAAAGAACAGGCAGCCGGCGGTGGCGAACATGTTGAGCAGCTCCGGCTGCAGCCAGTAGACGTAGCGATAGGTGGTGCTCAGCAGATAGAAGCCGACCGCGAACAGCGCCGCCAGCCAATCGGGATTGGCGCGTCGCAGGAAGAGGAAACCCATCCAGATCATCGCCACCATCAGCAGCGAATTGAACGCCACGAGACCGTTGGCACCCCAGATCGCGGCCAGCGGTGATGCCAGGAAGGCGAAGATGTAGGGTTTTCCGAAGTAGACGGTCCGCCACCCGTCGTCCGTCGACAAAATCAGGTTGTGTACCGGAGTGTAGGGAAACTCTTGGTAGAGCCGGGCCAGATCCCTTGGCTCGCAGCGCAGGTCGCCATCCTTCACCAGGCTCAGCGCGGCCAGGAAGTAAGCTGGCTCGTCGGCCTTGAGGGTGGCGGGCATGCCCGGCTTGCGGTGAGTGAGCGGCAACAGCAGCAGCACAAGGCTCAGGCAGACCAGGCTGTGTACCACCGTGCGCTGCGGGGCGCGGAAGGTCGACGGGTTGGAGGATTCCGCCATCGAGGGGTAGCGAGTTGCTGACGCGGTCATAAACGTTGAGCATACGTCGGGCGGTGAGCGAAGGCTACGGTTTGATGCCCTATTCCCGTATTTGACAGTTTCCGCGAGCCCACGATAGCGTGCGCTGGCTGATCACGCCCTCCCTCAGTTCCCAACCCCACCAGGAGATCACGTCATGAAAGCGGTCATTCTCGCCGGCGGCCGCGGTACCCGCCTATCTGAAGAGACCGTCCGCCGTCCCAAGCCGATGGTGACGATCGGCGGCAAGCCGATCCTTTGGCACATCATGAAGATCTACTCGGCCCACGGCATCCAGGACTTTGTGATCTGCTGCGGTTACAAGGGCTACATGATCAAGGAGTACTTCGCCAACTACTTCCTGCACAATTCGGACGTCACGTTCGACCTGGCGAAGAACGACCTGACGATCCACCAGAGCACGTCTGAGCCCTGGCGAGTCACCCTGCTGGACACCGGCGAGGAGACCGGCACTGGCGGCCGCCTGCTGCTGGCCCGCGAGCATCTCACCGAAGATTTCTGCTTCACCTATGGCGACGCCGTCTCCAACGTCGACGTTTCCGCTCTCGTCGCCTTCCATCGCAAGCACGGCAAGCTCGCCACCATGACCACCATCCAGCCGCCGTCACGTTACGGCGTGCTGGCCTTCGACGGCGACCGCATCACCGCCTTTCAGGAGAAGCCACCCGGGGAGGGTGGCTGGATCAACGGCGGCTTCTTCGTCCTGTCCCCGCGGGTGATCGACTTCATCGAAAAGCCCTCCACCCACTGGGAAGTCGGGCCGCTGCGTCACCTGGTGGACGAGGGTCAGCTCGCGGCGTTCTTTCATCGCGGCTTCTGGCAGTGCATGGACACTCTGCGCGAGAAGAACAACCTCGAAGAGCTTTGGAGCTCCGATCAGCCGCCGTGGAAGATCTGGGACTGATCTGAGACTGACGTGCTCAGCCGTGCGAGTGAAAGTGCTTGGTGACGATCTGCCAGCTATCGGCGCGGTAGAGCCCGAAGAAATCCGTGTAGGTGAGCTTGCCGTCGATGTAGAGCTCGACGCGAGCGATCGCCGCGTCGCCTTCGTGTGAGACCAGCGAGATG
>JBCCEE010000272.1:0-11532 GCA_039030415.1 Acidobacteriota bacterium | reverse complement strand
TCTCGCTCGAGGTCGCACTCACACTGGCGATCGCCGTCAACTGCGTCAATCTGATCCTCGATCTGCGCAAGACGATGACTCAGCCTTCTGGCATGGACGAGGAGCACATCCTGGCGCTCACCGTGCGCCCGCATGGCGAGGCGTTCCGCGACGCGGACTTCGCTCGCGCGGTGCGCGAGAGCGACCTCGAGCTGCTCGAGAAGCTTCCCGGCGTGCGGGCCGCGATCCAAACCCAGAATGTGCCGCTCTCGGGCGGCGGCAGCGCCTCCGGGCGCAGGCCCCTGGGCGCGGAGGGCAGCTCGTTCGCCACTCCGTACTTTCGCGTCACCCGCTCGGCGCTCGAGACCTTCGGCGTCGAGCTGCTCGCCGGTCGCGACTTCACGGAGGCCGACTACCGCGACGAGCCCAACCGTCTCAACGTCATCGTCTCCAAGGCCATGGCCGATCTCCTGTTTCCGGACGGCGATGCGCTCGGCAAGCAGATCAGCGATGGCCGCGAGCAGGACATCAACACCATCATCGGCATCACCGACCACATGCTCAACTCCTGGCCGGACACCAACATTGCGGACCGCGTGATGCTGATGCCCATCGCCGACGAACGCCGCGAGTACACTTACTACCTGGTGCGTGCCGAGCCCGGCGAGCTCGATCGACTCTACCTGAGCGTCGAGAGCGCCCTCTTGGCCGCCAATCCCGGCCGGGTGGTCGACGTCGCAACCCTGTCCGAGGTCCGGGCCGACAACTTCCGAATCAGCCGAGCGGTGATTCAGCTGCTGTCTGGGGTCATCGGTCTGCTGATGCTGGTCACGGCCCTCGGCATCGTCGGCCTGACCTCGTTCTCGGTCACCCAGCGCATCCGCCACATCGGCGTGCGGCGCGCCCTGGGCGCCACCCGAGGTGCCATCCTGCGCTACTTCCTGGCCGAGAACTGGCTCATCACCACCCTCGGCATCGTCTTCGGCATTGGGCTCGCCTACCTGCTCAATTACGGTCTGATGACCTACGCGAATGGCGTTCGGCTCGGCTGGCCGCTGCTCGCCGGCGGCGCTGTCTTCCTGTGGACCGTCGGCCTGCTCGCAGCACTGGCACCCGCCCTGCGCGGCACCCGGGTCGCCCCGGTGGTGGCGACGCGCTCAGTCTAGAAAGCGTTGGGCGCCTCGCAGCCGCCATGCCGGTGCTAAAGTGTCCGGGTGGCGACGCTGGACGAGATCGAGGTAGACCGCGTCTTCGCGCGGGCGCTGGAGCTAGAAGGCCCGGAGCGTGAATCGTATCTGAGGCTAGCCTGCGGCGACCGTCCAGAGCTGCGCGCCAGGGTCGACGAGCTGATAGCGCTGGCGGATCGTGACGGCGACCTGCTCGAGGACGCCGCGTCCCATCGCCAGCGGTGGCTCGGAGACGCCGAGAAGACTCTCGAGAGCGGGCTCGAGGGCAAACGCTTCGGCCCGTGGCGGGTGGTCACCGAGCTCGGGCGCGGCGGCATGGGGCAGGTCTACCTGGCCGAGCGTGATTCCGCCGACCTGGTCCAACGCGTCGCCCTCAAGCTGATCGAAGTGGGCTCGAGCCCCGACCGGCTGGCGCGCTTCAACCAGGAGCGCCAGATTCTGGCCGACCTCGACCACCCGAGCATTTCCCGCCTGCTCGATGGCGGGGTCTCAGACGACGGCTGGCCGTACCTCGCCATGGAGTATGTCGACGGGCTGCCGATCGATCAATTCTGCGGTGAGCATCGGCTGAGCACGCGTCAGCGCCTCGAGCTGTTCCTCGAGGTTTGCGCCGCGGTCGATTCTGCCCACCGCCAATTGATCGTCCACCGCGACCTCAAACCCTCCAACATCCTGGTGACCCAGGACGGCCGGGTCAAGCTGCTCGATTTTGGCATCGCACGGCTGCTCACCGAGAGCGAGCCGGCCTCGGTCTTCACGCCCGACAGCGTGCGCATCATGACCCTGGCCTACGCCAGCCCGGAGCAGTTTCGCGGCGACACCGTCGGCGTCGCCTCCGACGTCTACCAGCTCGGCCTGCTGCTCTGCCTGCTGCTCACCGACCACCTGCCCTACGAAGTGCCCACCGCTTCGGCCGTCAAAGCCCGGGAGGTGATCTGCAACACCCCTTCGCCTCCCGCCAGCTCCCTGCTGACCCGCGGGACCGAGACGATTCGTAACCCCAAGACTGCCCCATCGGCTTCGAATCAGCTGCGGCAGGAGCTGCAGGGAGACCTCGACGCCATCGTCGCCAAGGCGCTGCGCAAGGCGCCTGGTGAGCGCTACCGCTCAGCGGCGGCGCTGGCGCGTGACCTCGAGCTCTATCTGGCCAACCTGCCGATCACCGCGCGTCCGCCGTCCTGGACCTACACGGCCAAGAAGTTCTTCGACCGCCACCGCATGCCGGTGACCTTCGCGATCGTGATGACCCTGCTGGCGATCGCTCAAACGCTGGCCTATACCGCCCGCCTGCGCTCTGAGCGCGATCGCGCCGAGCTCGCCCGCAGCCAGGCGGTAGCGGCACGCGACGAGTCACAGGAGCTGTCACGCTTTCTGGTCGACCTGTTCGAGCTCTCAGACCCCGAGCGCGGCCCAGACGACCCGGTCGACGCCCTGACGCTGCTCGAGCGCGCCACCGAGCGCCTGGAGACCGAGCTCGACCCGTTGTCCCGGGCCCGCCTGCTGCACACTTCGGGCGAGATCTACACCAAGCTGGGGCGCTACGAGCGAGCCACCGAGCTGGTGACCCAGGCGCTAGATCTGCGCCTACAGCAGCTCAGCGAGAGCCACGCCGAAGTCATCGCCAGCCGCAGCCAGCTCGGCGTGATCCACTCACTCGCTGGCCGCTTCGATGAGGCCGAGCCGCTGCTGCGCGAGGTTCTCACCGCCCGCCGCGCTGCTGCGCAGGACGAGCCCATCGCCATGGCACTCAACAATCTGGGCAACCTGCGCCTGCGCCAGAGACGGCTGACCGACGCGGTCGAACTCTACACCGAGGCCATGGAGATCCGCGAGCGTATCTTTCCGGCCGAGCATCCCCAGCTCACCGATTCGATCAACAACCTGGGTGTGGCGCTATATTTTCAAGGCCTCAACGCCGAGGCGGTGCCCTACCTGACCCGCGCCGTCGAGCGCTTCGCCAATCACCTGGGCTCCAATCATCCACAGCGCGCGGTGGCGCTCAACAACTTGTCGATAGCGGAGTCCGCACTCGGGCGCTACGAGCAGGCTGAAGAGCATGTGCGTGAGGCTATCGCGATCTGGACCGAGAGCTACGGGCCCAACCACCCGCGCACTCTGCGAGCGCGCCAGAATCTCGCCAACGACATGATTCGCCAGGGACGGCCAGAGGTGGCGGCCGAATCCCTAGCCCCGATTCTGGAGCTCCAGCGCGCCGATTCCCGAACGCTCGACGTTGCCCGTACCCTTGCCGTTCTTGGCGTTGCTCACGGCGAGGCAGGCAAGTATTTGGAAGCCGACCGCGCGCTGCGGGAGGCTATCGCCATCCGACGCAACGCTTTCGGAGCCGAGCACCGCTCGACCCTCGCTGCACGCTCCTATCGCGCCCGCGTGCTCTTCCTGCGCGGCCAGCTCGCCGAGGCCGAGGCCGCACACCGCGAGCTGCTGACGCTCAAGGAGTCGGTCTACGAGCCGGATCATCAGTCCATCGCCTGGACCCAGCATCAGCTGGCACTCTCCCTGCTGGCCCAGGATCGCGCCGACGCAGCGCGGCCGCGACTCGAGCGCGCGCTGGCGATTCGCCGCACCCGACTCGGAGAGGATCACCCTTATACCCGCGATACCCAGAGAGTCTTGGCCGAGCTCGACGCCGAGCAGATCGACACCGAGAAGCTCGACACCGAGCAGCTCGAGCCAGAGCCACCTCAGCTCAGATAGAGTCGACGCACGGTCGATGCTCTGGCGCCGGGAGACGGTGCCAGCTCCTCCGCGCGCAGCCAACCGATCGCTTCGCTGACGTTACGTTCGAAGTCGGACTTGACGACATAGCGCACAGCGCCCAATTGCCGACAGGCGCGGCGGTCTTCGCCGCGGCTCGAGGTGGTGAAAATCACCACCGACGTCTCCACGAGAGACGGCTCGCGCCGCAGCTGAGCCAAAAACTCCAGTCCGCTCATGCCCGGCAAGTTGAGGTCGAGCAGCACGACTCGTTCCAAGCCCGGCTGTCCCCCAGCCAGCTCACCCCGCAACAGATCGAGCGCTTCACTCGCATCGCTGGTGACCTGCAGTGAGTTGACGATACCGAGCTTCTTGAACGCTCGACGCACCCCCATGATCGCCACCTGATCGTCCTCGACCAGGAGGAAGCGTACGGGACTCGCCCCTGAGTCTGAAAGCCCCAACGCAGGCTCTCTCGTCTGCTGCATAGTGTCTCTTGGTGTTGGATCAGTGTCCGCAGGCAGCCCCCAAGGCCCTGCTGCCAGCTCTTGGCCAGTGGGCTCGCTGCCCAGCCGAAGCGTGCTCAGCAGAGCTTCTCCTGAAGTCGCCAGCTTGTCCAGGCAGGCGACGACGCCCGCATCCATCAAACGTGCCTGCAGCTCGGGCTCCGCGAAGGCCGTCAACACGACGACCGGGGTGCCCGTCGAACGCTTGCGAGCGGCTTCGAACACATTGAAGGCATCACCGTCCGGCAGACGAAAGTCCGTTACGACACCGTCGTAGCTGCCATCGGTCAGGCACTCCGAGGCGCTCTTGACAGTAGCTGCTTCTTCGATGTGCAGGTCCGCGGAGACGGATTGCAGCTCTCGCCGCAGGATCAGGCGGTGTGCCGAGTCGTCATCGACGACCAAGAGTTGGAGCGCAGACATGCTTGGATTTCAGGCTGACACTGAGAGCGGCTCTCCGCTCCTCACAGACTTGTGAACGCTAGCGGCCCAACATGACGAACCGCGTCGCGGTCACGCTCGAAACCGTTGCCATAACCCCTTGATACATACATTTCACCTGACCCGTAGCACCGCGGCAGCTTGACTTCTCGACCTTTTCGCAAATCGAGGAGGAGTGCGGGCACACCGTCGTGCGCCCGCCCGGTCCGAGCTCGGCTCTACCAGCGAGGCCGGCTAGCGCGCCCCCCATGCGCTGGTGTCGCCCGACTCGAAGCCGTCGCTGAAGATCACGCCGACGGTGCGTAGCCTAGCCCGGTCGAGGAACAGCTCCCAGCTCCCGCCGCTCGACGACACGGTATCGACGCCACAGGCCATCGAGACGGTGCCGGCGGGCGTCGTACTGCTCAGGCCGACCTCGAAGAATTCGCCGCGGGTCGTGATCAGCAGGTTGGCGGCGGCGACGTCGTTGGCCGGCCCGCTGCACGCCGCGCCACCGTAGAAGGCGCAGCTCGTAGCGAGGCCGACGGCGACCTGTGGCTCGGCATCGAGCCGCGCTGCAAAGCTCAGATCGAGGTCGACGCCGGCCGCCACCTCCACGCATTGCCCAAGACTGGCGAACGTGTCGTCAGCATTCTGGATCGCCAGTGAGCCGGACTGCGGAGAACCGTCGACATCGACGCTGCCGAAGACGACGTCGGCGCCGTCAGGATCCGCCTGCCACGGCACCAGGTCACAGTCGAAGTGGCCGTTGACGAAGAGATTACCGGCATCGACCCGGAAATCGACCCCGAAGTCACCGCCGGGCAGCAGGTTGCCGCCCTCATCCTCCAGGCCGTCGCACACCAGCAGGCGGTAGAGGCCATCGGCCAGGAACGGCGAGGCCACCAGCGAGGCGGTGGACTGATCGTTCAGCGGTATGCCAGTGGCATAGACGACGTCGAACGGCACCTCGACGTCGCTGGCGACGACGCTGCCGCAGGCGTCGGTCTCGAACGAGAAGTCGGCGCCTGGCGCCAGCAGGCGGTAGGAGGCCGGGTCATCGACGCCCTCTGCCCCTGTCGCCATCGTCTCGTCGAAGATCACCTGCAGGCGGGCGACGCGGTTGCGTACCGTCTCGCAGTCTTCGAGCTCACCATCACCGCTGTCCGGTAGGGTCGAAAAACCGACAAAGGCCGGAGCCACCGAGTCGAAGAACGTCACCGTAGCCGACGCCTGGGCCGCCAGCGCTTCGCCGAGTGATGTGCCCTCAGCGCTGATGACATGCGTCTCGCTCGTCCCGACGTCGCCGCTCAGGCTCAGGGTGTAGGCGCACTCGTAGAAGCCGCCGCCGGCCAGCGTCTGCGGCAGCGCGCAGCTGCCGACGCCGTCTAGGCTGCCGATCTGATCATCGCTCAAGCCAGTGAGGTCGGCGTTGGCGGCACCCGGGTTGTCGACGCGCGCCGTGAACGTCACGTCGCCACCCGCCTCCGGCAGCTCCTCGGGATCGGCGGTGAGGCTCGCGACCAGGCCGAGCGCTCGGAAGCTCACCGTCGCCGTGTCCTGCGCCGCCAGCGCGACGCCGAGGGCGGTACCGCCGGCGCTGATGACGTGGGCCTCACTGGTGCCGTCGGCGCCGGTCGGAGTCAGCTCATAGCTACAGGCATAGGAGACGCCAGCTTCGAGGGTCTGCGGCAAGTCGCACGTGCCAACGCCGTCCAGGCTACCCGTCTGGTCGTCCGTCAGGGCGGTGAGCTCGGCCGATGCCGAGCCTGGGTTCGTCACCTCGACCCTAAACGTCACCGGCCCACCGAAGTCGGGGACCTCGTCCGGCGTTGCCGTCGCCGTCGCGTCGAGGCCGACCGAGAAGAAGCTGAAGTTGACCGAGTCGTCCGCCGTCAGCCCGCGACCCAGGGCCAGGGCGCCTGCGCTCAAAACGTGCAGGAGCGAGGTGCCGTCGATACCGCTGACCGTCGCGCTATAGGCGCACTCGTAGAAGCCGCCACCCGCCAGGGTCTGCGGCAGGGCGCAAGTCCCCGAACCGTCCACGCTGCCCAGTCGATTGTCGACCAGCGACGTCAGCTGCGCCGAGGCGCTGCCCGGGTTGTCGACCCGCACATTGAAGGTCACCGGCAGACCGGAATCCGGCAGCTCGGTCGGCGCGGCGCTGAGCTGCGCCGTCAGGCCGATCGACTGGATATCGACCGCGTAGTCTTCGACCTCGCCGTCGGCCGCCCGGCCGGTGGGCGCGTCGACGCCGGCACTCGACAGCCGGAAGCGCGCGAAGGTCGTGCCCAGGCTGGCCGAAGCCGGCGCGATGAGCGCGACGGTCTGCGTGCCGGCGACGGTGACCTGGCTGTCGAAGACCTTCTCGCCGGCGTCGTCCCAGTCGCCGTCGGCGTTCCAGTCGACCCAGGCGTCCAGGAAGGCGGGGGCCGACGCCGTGATCTCCACCCGGCCGCTGAGGCCCGCGGCGATCGGATCGACGAAGACGATGCCGTCTTCGTCGGCTGAGCCATCGAGCGCATCACCAGCCGCAGTCGCCGTGGGCTGGCCGTCGACGTCGACGTCGACGGCAGCACCCAGGAATAGGCTGCTAAAACCATGGCTGGCGCCGTTCGACGCCGCCAGCGTCGGGTAGCCCGGCTCGCCGCCGCTGTCGTCCGGCGCGTCGCCCCAATCGTCGGGCGCGAAAGCGGTGACGAGGGTCGCGATGTTGTTGTCCTCGTTTGGGTCGACGCCTGGCCAGCCCACGATCCCGCGGATCGAGCTGCTGCCGGCGGTCGCCGGTGCTACAAGCCGAATCGTGAGAGGCTCGGTGGCGCCCCCAGCCGGCAGCACACCGCTTCGTCGGCAGCCGAGGTGCCTGCCGTCATCGACGCACGACCAATTCGGGCCGCTGGCGTCGACGAAAGTTTCACCCGCGGGCAAAGTCATCACCGCCATGGCATGGCTGGCCTCGCCCGCAGAGAGATTTTCCACCGTCACAGTGGTGGCGTAGATCTGCCCCACCGGTGCCGGGCCCACCGCGCTGGCGAACACCGGGCGCAGGTCCGACGCAGAGGGCGGACCGGAAAGGTACATGGTCTGAACGTCTGGCACCGAGCCGCTGATAGCGTCGGTAGCACTCGACAGGAAGACCGCTGTGGGCGCCGCGCTGGCGACCGCAACGGTCGTGATGTTCTGGTTGATCGAGCGCGTCGGATCGCCGGGCGCGTGGCTGAGCAGCGCGACTCTGTCGCTGCTGCGATCCCAGGCAAAGAGATGCTCGCCGTCGATCAAGGTGCCGTCGATCAGCTCCGGCGCCCGACTGCGGAACACCACCTGCTGGTCGTTGTCGTAGAACAGGGGCCTACGGGACTCCTCTGGCGGAGTGGTACCTAGCGAGGTTACGGAACGACTGATCAGCGTCACTTCGTCCGACGCGGCATCCCACAGGAAAACGTCGTCGCGATCGTTGGCGTCGACGACACCAGCCACCAGATTGGACGCACCGCTCTGAAACGTGACCCGGCTACCATCGGCGCTGACTTGGGGTTCATCTGAGCTCTGATCACCGCCCACACTCGGATCGGCCGCCGAACGGCTCACCAGGCGAGAGGTGTTGGTCGCTCGGGTCCAGGCGAAGATCTGGGCTCGACTATTGGGCGTCAAGCCAAAGACAACATCGGCAGCTCGGTTGCGGTACACCACAGTACCGCCATCGGCGCTGATCTGCACGCCCGAAGAGGATGTTGAGCTGGTGGTCGTCGGATCTCCGGCGACATGGCTCACCAAAGTGAGCTCCCCCGTCGAGCGCAGCCACACGTAGACGTCGGTTGAGCCGTTGGCGTCGTTGGCGCCCAGGTCGGTCGCTTGGGTACGGAACAGCACGACCTCGCCATCCCTGCTGATCCTGGGCGTCGACGAGAACCCATTCGCCGTCGTCCCCCCCACTCCCCGGCTGACCAGGGTCAAGCTGTCGGTGGCGCGCTCCCATATGAAGATGTCTTCCCCCCCGTTGGCGTCCACTTCGGGGACGGCCAGGTTCGAAGCAGTGCTCTCGAACACCACGAAGCTACCGTCGGCCTTTATGAAACCATCGTCGTGAAAACCCGAGGTCCCGGTCGGTACCGCGTCGGCAGTACGAGTCAGCAGGAACATCTCTCCAGTGAGCCGGTCCCAGGCATAGAGCTGCGACCGATCCGAAGGGTCGGGCACAAACCCTGCTACCAAGTCGGTGGCATTGCTCCTGAAGACCACTGTGTTGCCGTCGGCGCTGATCTGCGGATCGCGCGACAGCTCGTTGCCCCCGATCAGCGGCCCCTCGACTGAGCGACTGACCAGCGTCACCTCGTCGGTCTGGCGATCCCACAGATAGACATCTTCGTGGCCCGCGATGTTGCGCTCCTGAAAGCCAGGGATGATGCGGTTGGACTCGGAGTGGAATGCAACAAAGCGTCCGTCGGCGCTGACCACGGCCTCATCCGAACGCCGAGGGTCGCCCATGATGATCGCCAAGGGCTGCTCCACTTTGGATACGACGCGGTTCTGCTGGTTGGCGAGCTCGAACGCGAACAGGCTCTCGCCAAAGCCCACTACCAGATCCGACGCCTCGCTGCGAAAGAGGATCGCACCGCCGTCGGGCAAGACGATAGGTTCTTCCCCCGGCCGATTCGACGCCTGGGTGGCCTCCCCGGTTGATCGACTCGCTAGCATGATCTCGTCCGTGGCTTCTTGCCACACAAAGATCTGGTCCGACGGCACCGCCGGAGGCATAAAGCCAGCAACCAGGTCCGTGGCGCTGCTGCGGAAACCGATCACGGAGCCGTCGCCGCTGATCGAGGCTATGACTGAATTGTCGTCTGCCGAGCTCGTCACCACCGTCGCCGAACGGCTGATCAGCTGTACGGTTCCAGTCGACCGCTCCCACAGAAAAACATCGCGCGCCCCGTTGGAGTCCTCCTCCACGATCTGATCGGAGAAGCTCTCAAAGGCGACTCGGCTGCCATCGGCGCTTACCGCGCCACTGCGCTCGAACGAGCCACCGCCCGCTCCAGCCAAGGGGTCGGCCGCCGTGCGCGAGACCAGGGCGATCTCGCCTGTCGCCCGCTGCCACTGAAAGATGTCGCTGTCAGGGCCGGCGATAAAGCCGAGAATCAGGTCGGTCCCACCATACCGAAAGACCACCGAGCTGCCGTCGGCACTGAGCGCCGGAGACTCGACAAAGCCATTGGCCCCCACGGTGTCGCCGAGCGTCGAGCGCGTCACCAGCTGGATCTCATCCGTCGAGCCATGCCAGGTAAAAAGGTCTGAGCCAAAGGAGTTGTTATCGACGAAGCCGGCCACCAGATCGAACGCCGTGCTTTCGATCAGCACGGTGTCGCCGTCCTCACTCAGACCGCGGACGAGTGATTCGCCAGTGCCGCTCACCGTCGGATCGCCGGCGGTGCGGGACGCCAGCGTGATCGCGCCGCCGGCCCGCTCCCAGAAGAAGACATCGGCCTGACCGTTGGCGTCAGTGCCGGCGGTCAGGTCGGTGGCCCAGCTCTGGAAAACGACGCGGGCGCCGGTGCCGTCGATGAAGGGTGTTTCGGAGCGCCCGTCGCCAGTCGCTCCCCCGATCGCCTGGCTGACCAGCGTGATGGCGCCGGTAGCGCGCTGCCAAACGAAGACATCGAAGTCGTCGTTGGCGTCGACCACCCCATCCACCAGGTCGGTCGCCCGACTCTCGAAGACCACGGCACTGCCGTCGGCGCTGATTTTGGGCTTCTCGGATCGATCGTTGCCCACTCGGCCGAGATCACCGAAGGCGTGGCTGACTAGCGTTACCGTGTCGGCTTCACGATCGTGAAGAAAGACGTCGGCGGTGCCTTTGTTGTCGACGCCGGTGAGCGCGACGTCGCTCACAAAGGCGATGAAACGGCCATCTGCGGAGGCCGAGGCGGGCGAGTCTGAGTCGGCCTCGCCGCTGAGAGCCGGCAGGTCGAG
This sequence comes from Acidobacteriota bacterium, assembly GCA_039030415.1. GTDB lineage: Bacteria > Acidobacteriota > Thermoanaerobaculia > Multivoradales > J023 > JAAELT01. Next base: position 758 of record JBCCEE010000272.1, on the reverse strand, counting down.
GCGGGCGACCAGCTGTAGGTCACTGGCGCCAGCACTCGGCACCAGGAGCAGGAGCACAAGCAGGCCCGACGCCCAGACCGAGGATCTCAGCCTAGGCGTGATCTGTCGACCCAGGGTCGAGCAACGCTCGCGGCATGAAGTTTTCGACGAAGCATATGGGGGACAGGCTGCTGCGGCGGCGCGAAACTTGAGGCTGGCGATTTTCATCGGCTTTCCTGTGAGGTCGAGATGGTAGTGGCCTGAGAGCGCATCAAAGCTTCGTGCTCCCTCACTCTCTATCTATGCAATCCATCGCAAAAGCCGTTCAAAACAAACCGAACTTTTTCCCTGCACCCGCTAGCTCGACGATGCAGGAGCTCCACATCGCCTGGCTGGCGCTCCAAGTCTCGACGCGTCACGCCGGCTCGGTGGTCCTCCCTCTGTGCCGCCGGTCGCGCAGTTTTCCGTCGTAAGGGGCGGTCTGCCGTCGCGGAAGGTGTGATCAACCCGCACCGTTGGGCTGTTGCGACGCTGGAATGCGTCATCGAGCCAAGATCGGCCTCATCTGAAGCCCGTCGGCGCTTTGATGACCGACAATCGCACGCTCCGGCTGGCTAGGAGAGCGTCTTCAAGCCCAGATTCGGGCTATTGCCAGGTCTGGAGAGCGTCTTTCGCTGATGCAGCGGGTATTTTGGCGTCCAAACTCGGCGCTGCATCAGGTGCAGAGGGCATTTTGGCGTCCAAACTCGGCGCTGCATCAGGTGCAGAGGGCATTTTGG
>JBCCEE010000271.1:0-11611 GCA_039030415.1 Acidobacteriota bacterium | reverse complement strand
ACGCAAAGACCTACGAACAGTTCGCTCTGCCAAGCACTACTTGGCCAGCGATCGAAGAGACGGTACCAATTCAGTGGGAAGCGCCCTTCCAAGGTCTCACCGGAGCCGCATCAGAACGCCACTGATCATTCGCTATACTGCCCATCAGCCTCTTGCCAAGATCTACCCCCGCCGAACGAGCGGCCGATCGATGACCTTGCTCGAATGATGGCCGCGCCCGAACGATGTACCGTGCCCAGACTTCTCGCTTCAGCGTCATCCCAAAGCTTGCTGGGCTGATCAGCGCTGTGGCTCTGGGGTGGCTGATTCAGGCCAGCGGGGTCTATGCCGAGGCTCCGCCCCTCGATCCGGCCAAGCGCATCTCGCAATACGTACTCGACGTGTGGAATACCCAGGACGGTCTTCCCTCGAACACGATTCGAGGCATTGCCCAAACCGCAGACGGCTACCTTTGGCTGACGACACCGGGCGGCCTGGTCCGATTCAACGGTCTCGACTTTCAGACCTTCGATACCAGCAACACCCCGGCTTTCCTCAGTGAGAACTTCGGGCCACTCACCACCGGCCCCGACGGCAGCCTGTGGATCGGCTCGCTGGGCGCCGGCCTATACCGCTTTCGGGAGGGAGCCGTCACCCACATCATGGCGCAGCGCGACCTCGCCAACAGCATCAACGCGCTGCACATCGATTCTGCCGGCGTGCTGTGGGTCGCTACCGAGGACGGCCTCTACCGCCTCGGTGGCGGCGTCCTTCAGGAGGTCGAGCTGCCGGGAGACCCTCCGATCAGCGTCATCGCTCTGGCTGAGGACACGACCGGGGCCATATGGGCTAGTACCCGGTTTCAGGAGACGCTACTGGTACAGATTGAGGGAGATCAGGTGGTGCCAACACCGAGCCCTGCTCCTCTGCTCGGGCCGATCTACGCCCTGCATCACGAACCAGCCGGTTTGTGGATCGCCACGAGCCAGGGGTTGGCGCGAGCTGACGAACGCGGCGTTGCGACCTACACCAGGGCTCAGGGGCTCGCCTTCAACGTCGTGCGAAGCCTGTATCGCGACCGCGGCGACAGCCTGTGGATCGGCACCGACAATGGCCTCAACCGCGTTCGCGATGGACGATTCGAATCCCTGCGCACGGACGACGGTCTGCCCGACGGCAGACTCCGCTGCATCTTCGAGGACCGCGAAGGTAGCCTGTGGATCGGCACTTACGCCGGCGGACTGGTGCGGCTCAAGGAAGGCTCGATCACTTCCTATGCGCAGTCCGAAGGCATGGCCGCCAACATCGTCTGGTCCATTTCCGAAGACCCCGACAAAAACCTGTGGATCGGCACCAGCGGTGGCGTCAATCGGCTGACGCCCCAGGAGACCCTGCCGCCGCTACCGGGACTCGACGACACTATTGTGTTCTCGGCTCGGGTCAGCGCTGACGGCGAGCTCTGGGCCGGAACCCTGCGCGGCCTGGTGCAGTGGAATGCCGACGGCGGCCGGCGCTTCACGACTCGAGAAGGACTCTGGCACGACCTGGTCAAGGCGGTCTACCCCGATCCCCAGGCTCCGGGAGACGTCTGGGTCGGCACGCAGAGCGGGCTCAATCTCTATCGGGACGGTGCCATCCACCGTATCGAGCGGGTCGTAGGCACGGTGCACGATCTGCTGCGTGACCGCTCGAACGCCCTTTGGGTGACGACCGAATCCGGCCTCTTCCGTCTCGACGGTAGCGTGCTCTCCGGTGAGAGATCTCCAGGCCACGTCGCCAGCATCACGGCTATCGAGCCCACCGTGTTCACTATGGCGGATGGCCTCCTCAGCAATTCGTTCCGGAGCCTCTACGAAGATGCAGCAGGAACGCTCTGGATCGGCAGTTACGGTGGCGGCCTGATCCGCTATCGCAACGAGGCCTTCGCGTCCCTCACCGCTCGCGATGGACTTCTGACGAGCAACGTCTGGGGGATCCTCGAGGACGACCACGCCAATCTGTGGCTGAGTAACGACGACGGCATTCAGCGAATCGCCAAGCGCGATATCGAGCGCTACCTCGAGGACCGCAGTCGTCCGCTGCCGGTGCAGCGCTTTGGCCTCGGCGACGGCATGAAAAATATCGAGTGCAACAGCCAGGGGGCGCCGGCAGCCTGGCGCGGCTCGGACGGTCGGCTTTGGTTTCCCACCATGCGTGGCGCCGTCGCCATCGATCCCGGCCGCAGTCGTCGCCAGCCCGCGGTTCTGTCAACCGTCATCGAGTCTGTCAGGGTCGAAGGCAAAAGCCTGCTGCTGAGCGACAGTGTGATCCTGCAGCCCGATCAGCGAGATATCGCCATTCGCTATGCCGCCATCAGCCTTCGCGATCCCGAACGGTTGCGTTTCCGCTACCGGCTTCGAGGCTTCGACTCCACCTGGCGCGATGCCGGAACGCGGCGCGACGCCTTCTACACCAACCTGCCGCCGGGCTCCTACCGTTTTCAGATCCAGGCCGGTAGTGACGGCCGCTGGCACGAGCCGGGCGCCACCCTGAGCTTCCAGCGGCTTCCTAGGATCACCGAGCAGGTCTGGTTCCGGGTGCTGATCGCCCTGCTCGCCGGCAGCCTGGTGTACCTGCTCTACCGCTACCAGGTTCATCGCATCCAGCGCCGCAGCCTGCAGCTGCAGACGGTCAATCACAAGCTCGCATCGACCGTAGAGGAGCTGGAAGCCAAGAATGCCGAGCTCGAGCGCTATACCTATACCGTCTCGCATGACCTCAAGAATCCCCTACTGACGATTCTTGGATTCGCCGGAGTGATCAAGCAAAAGACCGCCGCCGGCCAAAACGAACGCATAGACGGTGATCTCGACCGCATCACCTCGGCGGCTCGAACCATGCACCAGCTGCTCGACGATCTGCTCGAGCTGTCGCGGGTCGGACAGGTGGTGGGCCCCAGCGAGACGATCGAGCTCGACGAGCTGGTGGGCGAGGCGATGAACCTGCTCCAGGAAGCGCTCGCCCAAGGCGGCGTCGAGGCGAGCGTCGCCCGCCGCCTGCCGCCAGTGGTAGGCGACCGCGCCCGCCTGCTCGAGGTGTTTCAGAACCTGATCGAGAACGCCATCAAATTCATGGGCGACCAGGCCTCACCTCGCGTCGAGATCACCGCCGAACGCCAGGGCAGTGAGGTCGTTTGCACGGTGCGCGACAACGGCATCGGAATCGCGCCCGAGTACCAGGACAGAGTCTTCGGCCTGTTCGAGCGACTCGAGCCGTCGGTCCAGGGCACCGGTGTCGGTCTGGCCCTGGTCAAACGCATCGTCGAGGTCCACGGCGGTCGCATTCGGCTCGAGTCGGCCGGCGTCGGCGCTGGCTGCACGTTCACCTTCACGCTGCCTGCGGCCTGAACCGCCGAACCTCTCTGGCGCGGATTCTCACGTCGCCTCGACGTCCCTGGCGCGTCGCGGCCCGGTCCAGCCGGGGGCTTGGCGGAGCGCGCAGTCAATATACTTAAAACCAGTATACTGAAATTTCGTATAAGACCTCGATGGCAGCCCACGCCCCCCTCAAGCCGGTGGATTTCCACCTCCTGCTGGCCCTCGTCGACGGTCCGCTACACGGCTACGCCTTGGCCGGACGCATGCGCGAAGAGAGCGACGGTCAGGTTCAGATGATGCCCGGCAACCTCTATGCGGTCATCCGCCGGCTCGATCGTCAAGGCCTGGTGACCGAGAGTGAAGCCCGGCAACCCGAAGAAGATCGGCGTCGCCGCTACTTTGCTCTGACGGACGCCGGCCGCCAGACCCTGGCGTCCGAGGGCCAGCGGATGGAGCGCATGGCCAACGCCGTCAGGCGCCGGCTCGACGCTGCATCCCGCGATCCCGAGGTGACGACGTGAAGACACTCGACGCATCCCGCTCACTGCTCGAGCGCTTGTTCAGACTCAGCCTGTGGCTCTATCCGCGCGACCTACGCCAGGCCTACGGCGGCGACATGACGCGCTTCCTGCACCAGCTCGAAGCGCGAGCCCGCGACCGTCGGCTCGGCCGCTTGCGCCTCGCCGGCCGCCTGCTGCTCGATGCCGTCACCGCCATCCCACGCGCCCACCGCTGGCAGGCCCAGCACGTGATGACCTCGGTCCCGACACCAGGCGCCACGCCGTGGCGTCGATTTGGAAAGGAAAGCCACTCGATGACCACCTTCCCTCACGACCTGCGGGTCGCCTTTCGACGCGCCCGCCAGAATCCTGGCTTCACTCTCGTCGCCGCCTTCACCCTGGCCCTCGGCATCGGTGCCAACACCGCCATCTTCAGCGTCGTCTACGGCGTTCTGCTGAGGCCGATCGGCGTGGCGGATCCCGAGCAGTTGGCTGTGCTGAGCCTGCACCGGACCCAAGATCCCGGCGACGCCCAGGGGATGTGGCCCTCTCACCTGGTCACCATGCGGGAAGAGGTCGAAGGCCGCGCTGGCGTTCAGCAGCTGGCCAGCTATCTGTTTGACTCGGTGACGCTGCTGAGTGACGGCGAGCCGCAGGAGCTCGGCACGTCTCTGATGGTCGACGGCGCCTTCTTCGATACCCTCGGCGTCGACCCGCTCCTAGGCCGCGCCCTCGAAGCGTCCGATCTGATCGCCGATCGCCGCGGGAATGCCTGCGTGATCTCTGAAACGCTGTGGCGCAGTCGCTTCGGCAGCGATCCGGACATCGTCGGCCGCGTGCTGTCAATCGACGGGGCACCGGTGGAAGTCGTCGGGGTCATGCCGGACAACGTTCCGCTGCCGCAGACCGGCGTTCAGCTATGGCAGGTGCAGGGCTGGGATGTGACCGACAACCGGCTATTCGGCCGCCTGGGAGTGCTGGCACGGCTGGAGCCCGATGCCGCATTCAGCGTCGCGGAGCAGGCGCTGGCAGCGTCGGTCACCCGCTTCGCCGAGACCAATCCGCGTTTCGAGGCTTACACCATCAGCCTCTCGAGGTTTCGTCAGGCTCTGATCGGCTCCGCTCAGCCGGCGATTCTGGCAGCTGCCGGGGCAGTCGGGCTGATCCTGCTGATCGCCTGCGCCAACATGGCCAGCCTGCTGCTGTCGCGGGCGGTCGTCCGCGAGCGAGAGATCGCCACCCGCCGCGCTCTCGGCGCTCAGCGGCGACAGCTGACCACCCAACTGCTGAGCGAGAGTCTGCTGCTGTCCGGCCTGGGCGGCGTGCTCGGGGTCGGACTCGCCTTCTTTCTCCATCGCGTGCTGCTCGATCTCGCTTCGGGTCTGCTGCCACGGCTCTACGACGTGCGGCTCGACCTGCCGGTACTCGGCTTCGCGGTCGGCATCTCTTTGCTGGCCGGCCTGGTTTTCGGCCTGGCGCCTGCGATCTGGGCCTTCACCCGCGACCTGGCTGGTGCCATGCGCGGCCGGCGCCACGCCCGCTCGCGGCAATCTCCGATGTCGGACCCGCGGCAGGCTCTGGTCGTCATGCAAGTCGCCGTCGCTGTCGTGCTGGTGACGGCGGCCGCGCTCCTGCTACGCAACCTCGCCGAGCTGCGGGCGGTCGAGCCAGGGTTCGAGATCACCGGACTCGGCGGCGCCCGCGTCTACCTCGACGATGACGCCTACAGCAGCGACGCGCAGGAGATCGATTATTACCTGGCGCTGCTCGAGCGCCTGCGCGCGACGCCCGGCATCGTCGCCGCCGGCGCCTCCTCGGGCCTGCCGCTGGACCCACTGACCATCGACTACGATCTGCCTTATGCTCTGCCCGGCGAGCCAGAATCCGAGACCCTGCGTCAAGCCCACTTCCGCACCATCACGCCGGGCTACCTCGAAACGCTCGGGGTTCCGCTGCTGCGCGGTCGAGTACTGGCGGCGAGCGATCGGTCCGACACCGAGAAGGTGGCGGTGATCAACGAGACCTTCGCCCGGGTCGCGTGGGGCGAAAGCAACCCCGTCGGCGAGAGCTTCTCGATCTACGGCGGCAGCCGCACGCTACAGGTGGTGGGCGTGGTCGGTGACGTCCGATTCCACGGTCCCGCCGAGCAGACTCGACCGGCCTTCTTCGTACCGCATACCCAGACGTCTTACGGCTCCATGACGGTAATCGCCCGCTCCGCCAGCTCGGGCCATAGCGGCGATAGCGGCGACCACGACGCTCGGAGCGCCGCTGGACGCCAGGTGTCTGCGGCGGTAGCGCGCGCCGCCTTGGCTACCGACCGTAACCAGCCGGTGCACAGCACTTTTGCCCTGGCCGACCTGGAACGCGGCGCCGTCGCCACCGACCGCTTCTATGGCCACCTGATCGCCGCTTTCGCCGCCGTCGCCCTGCTGCTAGCCGGTGCCGGCATCTATGGCGTTGTCGCCTACTGGGTCAACGAGAGTCGCCGCGAGCTCGGCTTGCGGATGGCGGTCGGCGCAACCGGTGGCGATATCGTCGGCCTGGTGGTGAGCCGCAGTCTCAAGACCAGCCTGATCGGCCTCGCTCTCGGCATGGGATTCAGCGGACTCGCTGCTCGTGGCCTCGAGCCATTTCTATTCGGCGTCACCGCCACTGACTCGTCAGCTCTGACAGCCGTGGTGGCCGTCTCGTTGGCGGCCGCCATCTTCGCCAGCCTGGTGCCGGCCATCACCGCCGCACGCATCGATCCCGTGCGCTCGCTTCGAGGGGAATCTTAGGAACAGGCATGAGCCGAGGCGGGCGAAACGGCCGCCCCGGCTCACCGGGTCACAGGTCGCGCAGCATGACCCCCAGCGCCAGCAGCACATAGCCGCCAGCCGCCAGCCAGAAAGGCGTAACCGGCAGTGCCGGAATGACCCCCAGCGTGACCAGGATCCCCAGTAGGACCAAGACCAACGAGATGATGAAGGTGATCTGTTTCGGAGCGGCGAGCTTCATCGGTTCTCCTCCGTGAGATGAGCAAGCGAAGCCCCACAGCCAGCCGACCTCTTCAGCCGCCGCCGCCCGCTCGACCCATCTTGTAGTGATCGCTAAGGATCATACCCCAGGAAACAACATCCGCCCGAACTTCGAGCCTCTCTTTACCTATCATTTAACTTGACCATCACATCCCGCGGCTTCCCATCGAAGACAGCGGGTGGATCGCCAGCATGACCGCGGGCGTCACCGGTGGGGCGATCCGCCGGAGCGCAGCCGGTCGAGCACCGCATCGTGCAGCAGGCCGTTGGTCGCGACCGCATGGCCGCTCCAGATCGTGCGACGGCCCGCCAGATCCGTCAGCCGGCCTCCCGCCTCTTCGATCACCGGCAGCGCCGCGGCGATATCCCACGCCTTGATGAACGGGTCGACCATCACGTCAGCGCGGCCGCCGGCCACCATCGAGTAGCCATAGCAGTCACCCCAGGTGCGCCCCAGGCGCACGCTGGCGAGCAGCGGCTCGATCGGCGTCCCGGGAGACGACTGGGTCGGGATCGCCGTGGTGGTCACCACCGCTTCAGCGAGATCCGACGTCTTCGAGACCTCGACGCGCTGGCCGTTGCGAGAACAGCCGCCACCGCGATAGGCCGAGAAGGTCTCGCCAAGGGCGGGAAAGTGCATGATGCCGAGCAGCGGATCGCCCGCCACGGTCAGCGCCATCAGCAGACCGAAGAGCGGCACGCCGCGCATGAACGACTCGGTGCCATCGATCGGGTCGATGACCCAAACCCGGCCGCTCGAGCCTGGGATATGACCCAGCTCTTCGCCGATCAACCCGTCGTCCGGAAACGCCGCGATCAGCTCACGCCGCAGATACTCCTCGGTCTTGCGGTCGGCGATCGTGACCGGCGTGCCGTCTTCCTTGGTCTTGGCTTCGATCGTCGTCTCGAAGTACTGCAAGCTGATCTGGCCGGCATTCCAGGCGAGATCGACAGCGAAGTCTCGCAAGCTGGAAAGCTCCGGTGTCGCGCTGTCGTCTGAGGAGCGCACGGGCTTCTTGATGAATGCCGTGGGTTCTTTGGTGGCTTCGCCAGGTTTCGATCGGCCGATCATGACGCCGCCTTCAGTTGCGCTGCCCAAGGGCGATTGAGTTTGATGCGATGGCTTCGAAGAAGCCGGCAGGGAGGCTTGGCTTCACAGCTTCGTGATTCTCCGGATTTACACGATAAACGGGATGAAGAACCTATGGGTTTTTTATAAAGGTATTTTGTAAAGATACGGCGCGATTCGATCAATTCACTGATCAATGGTCGAATCTTTACTTTCCTCCCATGTTTTGAATCTACAGTTTCTTCCTGTTGTGCGCAGGGACTCGCCGCGTCGCGGACGCCGGCACGGGTCACGTAGTTCGACGGTCCTCAGTTGATCCCCCGCAAGCAGGCGAATCTCGACATCAGTTTCTTAGAGGGCGACGGATGTCACAGAATCTCTACGAGCTATCAGCCCGCGTCAGAGTCCCCCCCGTCCCACCGCCGACCCAAGAAGAGTGCATCGAGCGTCTCGGCTACGTCTCGGGTCGGCCAGAGACGCTGCCGTTCCTCGGTGGCGATGCGACCGCAGGCTCGGAGACCGAGCTGCAGGCCGTCGTGACGGGTACCCGTGAACAGGTCGACCTGCCTAGAGCGATCGAGAGCTCACGCTATCTCGCCAACCTGCGCAGGCGGATCGGAGCGGGTGAAGCCTCCGCCAAGTGGCTCGAGGGTTTGGAGGCTTACCTGGACGACAATCCCGACCAGGTGTGGGAGAACAGCTGGGTGCGACTGCCGCTCGATCGCCTCAGCCGCTTCGCTCGCTACTTTCTCGACAACGATCTCCGGTCGACCCAAGCGAATCCCCAGTCGGGCGCGGCGGCAGAGTACCGTTCTGACATCGAGCGCTTTCTGAGCCGCGACCGCGGCGAAGCCTGTCTGCGCATCCCGGTCAGCTACCTGCTGCGCCTGTCGCTGGTCGACGCCATCGCCGACCTGCCGTTAGCGATCCGTGCCGGCGGCCTTCGGCTCACCGACTACCTGCTCAACGACCACACTTCGCCCGAGACATCGTCGCTGCGGGTGGTGAACGGCGCCGAGCCCGGCGGGCTCGGCCAAGCGCTCGCGAAGGAAACCTCGCGCCGCTTCCTGCTGACCCATCTGCTCGCCCACTATGCCAATCGCAAGCTCGGGTTGACCGCCAGCGGGCAGACCGTCGGTCTGTTCTTCTCACCCAGCCCCCCGACGCGGCAGCGCCTGCTCAACGACTCGATCTCCGATTCGTTCTATCGTGAGCTCTTCGCCTCGCCCTGCCTGGGCTGGAGTGACGGCGAGACCAAGCACCGCTACATGCTGCTCTGCCACCAGGCGCTGAGCCGCAGCGCGCTCAACGCGGTGGGCAAGATGCGCGAAGCCGGCATCATCAACAACAACCTGGTGGTGCTGCCCTCGGTCTCGAACCTCAGCCTGGCCAACAACGGCGTCCACATCAGCCTCGGCAGTCGTCACCTGACGGGCTTGATGGCCGCCGGCGCCGACTACACCGAGCGCCACGAGAAGTACCTCGGCGATCTGGTGATCAAGATCTTCGAGCACTTTCTGCCGCTCTTTGTCGGCACCTACAGCGCCGCCCCGAGTCGCCTGGCGTTCCACGACTTTCATCCCGAGCGCGCTCTCGGCTTCCTACCCCACGAGCTCGACTACACCCATCTGCGCATGCTCTGGCGACGCTGGCGCAAGAAAGCCAAGAACCGTTTCCTGGGCCGCTCGATCACTCCCTTCGGCCCGCCCGCGATCGACAGCTTTCTCGGTAGGCTGTTCTGGCTTCAGGGCGACTTCGTGCCAGACGGCCGGCTGGCCGACTACCCGGTGGCGCTGCTCTCTACCGACACTAGCCCGTCCCTCGACGGCACCCTCGGCAACGGCCCGCGCCTGGCAAAGGACCTCGACGACCTCGGCGTCTTCGACCGCCGCATGTCGCTCTACCTGCCGTGCAAGCTCAGGGAGTATCGCACCCTCGGATTCTCGGGCTTCGAAGGCCGGCACTACTCCCAGTTTCACCGCATGAAGACGGATCTCGCCCGGGCCACCGAGCTGCAGCAGCTGCTGATCGCCCTCGCGTTCCGCTATGCCGCCGAGGGGCAGGTGCGCCACGAGCATATTCCGGACAATCCCGAGCTCGAGAGCGAGCGTCGGCAGATCTTCTTCGGACGCGCTTTGGGCGTGCCGACCTTCTTCGTGCGCGAGAACACCACGAACCGCTTCCTGCACGACCTGATCTCGAGCAGCCGGGGCACTCGGCGCAGCCGGCGCTACCGTGGCTTCCAGAGGATCCGGCAAGCCGACTACCAGCGGGCGCTGCTCGAGCGCATCGAGCGCGACGCCACCGACCTGGCGGAGATGCTCGGCTGTCGCGAGACGCTGGCTGACCTCAGGCAGCGCCTCGATGATCCACGGACCCACGCCGCCGCCGGCAAGCTGACGCAAGAAATCCTCGACACCGCCGGAGCCCGCTCACCGTTCGAGCTGTGCGCTGATGAATGGAACACCGCCGCCGAGCAGACCTACCGAGACCGCACGCGCCAGGGCTATCTCGAAGAAGCGCTCGACTTCTTCGCCGAAGATCTCGAGTCTCTGGCGGCGAACGGGATGCTGCCGGAGGGCGTGGAGCCGGCAGGGTTCCTGGCTCAGAAGCGCGATCAGGTCTCGAACGAGCACCTTTCGGTGGCAGACACCGTCACCTTGATCCGCCTGTTCCTGCAGACGCTCGACCGGGACCGTGCTCCCGCCGACGCTGAGCCAATCCTGTCAGACCTCAACCAAATCACCTTCGACACAGACACCTTCGATCCAGACATCGACTCGCCTTGGAGGGCCGCGTCATGAGCACCGGACATCAATACGTTGCCGGCGACCAGGGCATCGTCACCGAGCAGTTCTTCGGTGATCGCATCATCCGTTTCCTCTACTGCCAGGTGCGCGAGAGCAGCCCGTCCCTCTTCCAGCTCGCCACCAGCCGACGCGTCACCCAGCTGATGGGAGCTCTCAACTTCGACCTTCCGATCGCTGCCAAGCTGCTGGGCAGCAAGCGTTTTCTGCGCTCGTGCGGCGTCACCCTCGACGACTGTGTCGAGCCGCCCGAGCACTTCGACACGCCGCGCAAGATCTTCGAGCGCCAGATCCGCTACTGGGATTCGCGGCCGATGGACGAAGATCCGAACCTCGTGGTCTCCCCGGCCGACGCCCGGGTGCTGCTGGGCTCGCTCGACCAGAGCTCGATGATGTGGATCAAGGACAAACTGTTCTCGCTGCCCGAGCTGCTCGATACCGACGCGGATCACGAGTCCAGCCCCGGCAGTCCGCCACGCGCCTGGTCGCATGAGCTCACGGGCGGCGACTTCGCCGTCTTTCGCCTGACGCCAGAGAAGTACCACTACAACCACACGCCGGTGGCGGGACGCGTGGTCGACTTCTACGACATCACCGGCACCTACCACTCCTGCCACCCGGACGCGGTCATCGAGCTAGTGACTCCGTTCTCCAAGAACCGCCGGGTGGTGACGATCATCGACACCGACGTGCCGGGTGGCACCGGCATCGGCCTGGTCGCCATGGTAGAGGTCGTCGCGCTGATGATCGGTGAGGTTGTCCAGCGTTACAGCTCTCGCGCCTACGAGTCGCCCCAGCCGATGGCGATCGGGGGTTTTCTTAAGCGCGGGCAGCCCAAGAGCCTCTTCCGACCGGGCAGCAGCACCGTCGTGCTGGTCTT
>JBCCEE010000270.1:0-11642 GCA_039030415.1 Acidobacteriota bacterium | reverse complement strand
CAAACCAGACGATTCCGACTGTCGACCCCTCGCTTATCCGCTCGACGCAACACCCAGACACCACTAAATCCGCCGTACCAGCCGATGAACTGCGCGACGTCGCTGAACCGGTGGCGCGCCGCTTTGGGATTGTCGGTGACGTCACGAAACTCCTGCCAGGTGGCATCGAGCACCTGGGCATAGCCATAGGCCGAAGAGCGGGTCGGCCCGGGCAGAATCCACAGGATCTTGCGGCGCGGTCGCACCCGCGCGCGAAACCCGGACTCGTGGAAGATTACCGCCATCTGCACCGACTCCGGCACCCCCCAGGACTCGTAGGAGCTGCGCGCCGCCTCGTACCAGTGACGCCGCTCGCTGAAGATCGCGCAGATGTCGTTGGGCTGACTGGGCGGACCCTCGACGTAGCTCAGCACCAGCACGCCGAAGCCAACCAGCACGAGCGCCGCCAGCACCAGCCGACGCCGCGTCCACGACCGCCCGAGTCCCCGACGGATCTGCCGGAACCGTCTACGGCGACTTCGTCCTCTCGTCAATGGCGTCCCCAGAGCATCACAACGGTTGGTGATTATCTTCGATCCTGGTACCTTCCCGACATGCCAGGGTCATTCTGCGGTGATTGGGGGCGAACCGTCCACCCCACAGCCAGCTCGAGGGCGAAAGCCAGCTCAGCGGCAACCTCAGCATCACCGTGCTGCTCCAACAATCCGCTGCGGGACTCGGCCGGCATCTGGACCGGCAGATGGGCCGGTATGGGGGCAACCTTGCTGGCTACCCTGCTGCTCGCCTGCCAGCCCGCGCCTCCCGAAGATCCCGCGCCGAGCCCCCCAGAAACACCGGGCGACTGGCCGGTCTACGGCGCCGACAAAGCCAACACACACTATGCGCCGCTCGATCACATCACTCCAGAAAACGTCGGCGGGCTGCGGGTCGTGTGGCGATGGCGATCTCCTGATGAAGCGACTCTGGCGGAACATCCCGAGCTGCGTACCTGGATCCACGAAGCGACGCCACTAGCGATCGACGGCCGACTCTACACCGCGACCTCGATGTCTCGGGTCGTCGCCCTCGACGCCGCGAGCGGCGAAACGCTCTGGGTCTTCGATCCCGAGACCTGGCGGCAGGGTTCCCCGCCCAACCTCGGCTTCGTGCATCGGGGGGTCGCCTACTGGCGTCCCCCTGCTGCCAGTACGCGCGACAGCGCCCGTATCTTCATCGGCACCGGCGACGCCTACCTCTACGCGCTCGACGCCGACAGCGGCGAGCCCATGCCGGGCTTTGGGGATGGCGGCCGGGTCGACCTCACCCAAGGCCTGTCGCGGCCGGTGGATCGCGACCTCTACGGCGTCACCTCACCGCCGATCCTGTGCCGCGACGTGGTGATCGTCGGCTCCTCGATCAGCGACGATCCGCTGCGCGCCGACATGCCGCCGGGCGACGTCCGCGGCTTCGATCCCATGACCGGCGAGCTGCGCTGGCGGTTTGCGACCCTGGCGGAGCCACCGCTCGGAGACGCCGAGCCGTCCCCCTTGGCCGGCGGCAACGCCAACGTGTGGACCCTGATGAGCTGCGACGAGACGCTCGGCATGGTCTATCTGCCGGTGAGCACCTCGACCAACGACTACTACGGCGGCGAGCGCCCGGGCGACAACCTCTTCGCCGAGAGCCTGGTCGCCCTCGACGCCGAGAGCGGCGAGCGCGTGTGGCATTTTCAGCTCGTGCGCCACGGCCTGTGGGACTACGATCCGCCAGCGGCGCCCAACCTGGTGGACTTCGAGCTCGACGGTAGCCAGGTCCAAGCGGTGGCCCAGGTCACCAAGCAAGCCTTCACCTTTGTCCTGGATCGGGCCACCGGCGAGCCGATCTGGCCGATCGAGGAGCGCCCGGTCCCGGCGTCGAGAATGGCCGGCGAGCATGCAGCTCCGACCCAGCCCTTCCCCACCCGTCCGCCGGCGTTCGACCGTCAGGGCATCACCGAAGACGACCTGATCAACTTCACCCCCGAGCTGCGCGCCGAGGCAGTAGAGATCCTCGATCGCTTCGACACCGGCCCGCTGTACACGCCGCCGTCCGACCTGCCGACCCTGGTGCTGCCTGGGCCGGTGGGCGGAGCCAGCTGGGCGGGCGCCGCCTTCGACCCGCGCAGCGGCCGCCTGTTCGTGCCGTCGGTCACCAAGCCGGCGCTGGTGACGCTGATCGAGCCCGGCGCCGAGGCTCCGGGACACGCCTACCGCGGTCAGGTGCAGGTCAACCCGCCCGGCCCCCGCGGCCTGCCATTGCTGGCGCCGCCCTATGGCCGGGTCACCGCCATCGACCTGACCTCCGGCGATCTGGCCTGGACGCGCGCCATCGGCGACGGACCGCGCGACCATCCGGCGCTCGCGGAGCTCGACCTGCCGCCCCTCGGCTGGCCGCGGCGCAGCTTCGTGCTGCTCACCGACCGTCTGCTGTTCGTCGCCCAGCAGGGCGATTGGCGACTCGGGCCGATGAACGCCCAGGGCAACGCCGTGCTGATCGAGAACACGAGCCACGATGCCACCCTGCTCGCCCTCGATCCCGAAGACGGCTCGCTGCTGGCCGAGATTCCGCTGCTGGGCAACGCCACCGGCTCGCCGATGAGCCTCTTGGTCTCCGGCCGGCAGATGATCGTGCTGCCGATCGGCGGTGGCCGTCTGCCGGCCGAGCTGATCGCGCTGGCACTGTAATCGCACTGGTGCCGTAATCGCGCCGGGCTGTGATTTCACTGCCACCACGATTGCGCTGGCAAGGTGACCAGAGATTATGCGCTATTGTCACGTGAATCGTGATGTCTGCGTTATTGGATCTGTGAAACCCAAGTCATCTAGTGGCCTCGTACGCTAGAGATTTGGCCATCACACTCGAATATTCGTCTCACCGGCGCAGTACGTTTTCGCGTCCTGCAGCTTGTGAGACCAGGTGGCGGCCAGCAAGTTCATTGAATTCATCGAGCCGCTGCTCGAAAGCTGAATGGCCGTGCCACCGTCCTCAGACGGCGGGCTCAGCCAGGTCAGCAGAAAGGGAGATTATGAAAAACCGGACCAACACACGTTATCTCTCGCGCGTCATCGTCGTTCTGCTAGTCCTGACGACGGCACTGCCACTGGCAGCTCAACAGCCTCCGACCTCCGCCCCCGCCAACGACTTCATTCTGCGTGCTGCCGCCGCGGAGATTGCTGGCGTGCTCGCACGACATGGCCTGACCGAAGTCGGCCGCATCGACTCACCGCCGCCAGGCCAAGAGATATGCCTCGTGCGTGCCGCCAGCTCGACGCCAGCCGAGCAGGTGATCGCCGCGGTCGCGGCCGAAGCGCCGGACGTGCTGGCCATCGAAGAGGTGTTCTTGGCGCGCCTGCCCGAAGCCGACGACAGCGTCGTGCTCGGCCAAGCCGTCAGCACGGTGCTGGGGGCGCTCGGCGACACCAGCACCGTGCTGTTCGACAAGGATGGGAACGGCCAGAATCGCGCGGTGTGGACGGGATACGTGCAGCAGGCCGCCGACGCCCTGGTGCAGGCCACCTCGGCGCGCGGCGTCGAGACCGGCGACGGGGCGGTGGTGGCGATCATCGACACCGGCATCGATCCCGACCACGAGCTGTTCGACGGCCACCTGGTGGCGGGCTACGACTTCGTGCTCGACCAGGCGGGAGTCGCTTCGGAATGGCAGCTGCTCGACGAATCGTCGATGGTGATTCTCGGTGAGTCTTCGATGGTGATTCTCGGCAGCGAAGACGCCGTCGTCATCAACGAATCGTCGATCGCGATTCTCGGCAGCGGGCCGGCGGCCCAGCTCGATCCGGTCAGCATTCCCGACGCCTTCGGCCACGGCACCATGGTCGCCGGCATCGTGCATTTGGTGGCGCCAGAGGCCAAGATCATGCCGCTGCGCGTCTTCGACAGCGCCGGCCGTGCCAGCGTGTTCGACATCGTACGCGCCATCTACTACGCGGTCGACAACGGCGCGACGGTGATCAACATGAGCTTCAGCCTGGCGCTGCCCTCCGACGAGCTCATCACCGCCATCGACTATGCCGATCAGAACGGCGTTGCAATCGTCGCTTCGGCGGGTAATGACGGGCTCGAGACGGTGGTCTTCCCGGCCGGCCTGTGCAACGTCTTCGGGGTCAACTCGACGGATTCCGGCGACTTCGTCAGCCTGTTCTCCAACCTCGGCAACGACCTGGTGAAGGTCGCCGCACCGGGTGAGAACGTCATCACCAGCTACCCCGGCGGTGGCTGGGCGAGCGCTTCCGGCACCTCGTTCGCGGCCCCCTGGGTCGCCGGCACGGTGGCGCTGCTGGCCGACGCCAAGGGCGACGGCTCAGCCGGCAGCATCGGCTTCTCGCAGATCAGTGACGCGCTGTCCTACGCCGACACCATCTTCGGCTCCGGCGCCAACCTCTGCGGCGACGGCCGCCTGGCGATCCGCTCCGCGCTCGACTACGTGTCGCAGGCTGCCCCCACCGGCAGCAGCGGCTGCAGCGGCTCGAGCAACGGCATCCCCACCGTCACCATCACCTCGCCGAGCACCGGCTCGAAGGCGCTGCCCGGTGAGACCGTGACCCTGAGCGCCACGGCGAGCGACGCCGAGGATGGCGACCTCACCTCGACCGTCGTCTGGGCATCCGATCTCGACGGCACGCTCGGCAGCGGCGGCTCCCTCGCCAGCTCGAGCCTGTCCGTCGGCACCCACACGATCTTCGCCAGCGCGACCGACACCGTCTATCTCGCCGGCTCTAGCGATCTGACCCTGACGGTACGAGCCACCGCCCGCGACGACTTCGGCAGCATTGCCTGGAGCGGTGATGACGGCACCAGCTCCTGGGCCAACTACTGGCAGGAGATCGGCGAGTCGAACGGCACCGGCAGCGGCTTCGCGCGGGTGCGCTCCAACTCCAAGTGCGCGGCCGGAAACTGCCTCCGCCTGGGTGCCAACCGAGATGACGAAGGCAGCGTCAGCGACCGCGGCGTCTGGCGTCAGATGGATCTCTCAGCAGCCACCAGCGCCACCCTGAGCTTCGAGTATCGGCGCGACGGCGGCTCGAGCGGCACGGTGACCGCACGCGTCGAAGCTTCCGGTGACGGCGGCAGCACCTGGGTCACCCTGGCGAGCTACGCCCTCGACGGTGACGACAGCTCCCAGCAAACCGCGCAATTCGATCTCGAGAATCACATCACCCTCGGTAGCGACACCCGCGTGCGCTTTGTCGTCTCCGGCTCGTATCCCGAAGAGTCGAGCCGCTACCTCTACGTCGACAACGTTAGGCTCGCCTTCGACTCGGCGGGCGCCACAGCCACGGTCAGCAGTAGCAGTCTGGTCGGCGGCGCCACCTGGGCGGTGCTCGATCGCTTCGACGTCATCTCATACTCCAACCAGGACGGCACCGCCGCCTGGGCCGGTGACTGGAGCGAGATCGGCGAGAGCGACGGGCCGAACGCGACGATCTCCAGCGACGTGGTGGTCATTCACTACGACACGCTACGTCAGGGTCTGCGCATTCGCGACGATGCCCGCGGCGCTCAGCGCAGCGTCGACCTCTCGCAGGTCGCCAGCGCCACCCTGAGCTTCGACTATGCCCGCGACTCGCTCGAGAGCTCGTCCGAATACGTGGCGGTCGAGATCTCTAGCGACGGCGGCGTCTCCTGGACCGAGCTGACCCGCCTCGAGGGCCCCGCCACCGACACGCAGCAGCAGAGCTTCTCGACCGACGTTTCGAGCTACGCTGCGGCAAACACCGTGCTGCGCTTCGTGTCGTCGTCAGCCCTGTCGGACTTCGATCGCGTCTACATCGACAACGTCCAGTTGAGCGGCAACTAGGCTCGCAGTAAGATTCTGGTTCCCCCCTTTGGCAAAGGGGGGATAGGGGGATTCTCTTCGATGCCGGCCTAGCCTCCAGAAATCCCCCTTGGTCCCCCTTTTTCAAAGGGGGAGGTCAGAAACGTCAGCGACACGTCATAAATCTGTCTCGAGAGCGGGACGAAGCTCGCTTCGCACGCGGGCCAGTGGCCCGCGCTGCGAAGATTTTCACCGGCTTGCCACAGCGCCGCCACAATTCAGCATCCTCTCGCCTCCGGGCCGTTCTCCAATACTGGCGAACAGCCCAACGTAAAGGAGAGCGGATGCTGCAAGGACATACCGAAGCTCTGACTGCCGAGCCGGCTGGCGCCGCGCTCGGCGAGCTCATGCCTGCGAAGCGGTCGGATCTGGTCGTCGAGACGCTGCCTGACGAGACCCTGGTCTTCGACCCGCGCTCGAAGACCGCCCATCGCCTGCCCGACCTTGTCGCCTGGGTCTTCGCCCGCGCCGACGGCGTGACCCAGATCCTCAGGGTCGTGCGAGCGATGCGAGCCGAGCGCGAGCTCGGTGACGACGCGCCGGAGGTGCTGGCGGAGATCCTCGCCGAGCTGACCCGCAAAGGCCTGCTCGTGCACGATCTCGGCTCCTCGCGTCGCGCCTTCATGCGCCAGACCAGCCTGCTGGCGGCTCTGCCGGCGATCACCTCGATCGTCGCGCCGGGGCCTGCCGCTGCCGTGTCGATCGTCGGCGGGATCTCGCCGGTCGTCAGGGCCCTGCCCGAATGCTCGAATACCGAATCGTACGCTGCCATCGATGAGAACCCCTTTCGCGACACTTCGCTCCATCCGGTCTCGACCTTCGCGGTCGACGTCGACACCGCCTCCTACAGCAACGTTCGACGCTTCCTGCGCAGCGGTCAGCTGCCCCCCGTCGACGCGGTGCGGGTCGAGGAGATGCTGAACTACTTTCGCTACGACGATCCCGAGCCGGCCGACGGCATTCCGCTGGCCTGCCATGCCGAAATGTCGGAGTGCCCGTGGCAGCCGAACCACCGTCTGCTGCGGCTCGGCCTGCAGTCGCAGCGCATCGACAGCCTCAGCCTGCCGCGACGCAGTCTGGTTTTCCTGCTCGACGTCTCAGGGTCGATGAACGCTCCCGACAAGCTGCCGCTGCTGCGCGCCGCCATGGGGCTGCTGGTCGAGACCCTGCGACCGGAAGACCAGATCGCCATCGCCGTCTACGCTGGCGCCGCCGGCCTGGTGCTGCCGCCGACGCCCGGCAGCCAGGCCCCCACTATCCTGGCAGCGCTCGACGAGCTGCAGGCCGGCGGCTCGACCAACGGCGGTGCGGGCATCGAGCTAGCCTACAACGTCGCCGCCAGGATGGCTCGCCAAGGCGGCCACGGCCGAGTGATCCTGGCGACCGACGGCGATTTCAACGTCGGCATGGCCAGCCCCGGTGAGCTCGTCCGCCTGATCGAGCGCGAGCGCCAGCGCGGCATCTTCCTGTCAGTGCTCGGTTTCGGCACCGGCAACCTCAAAGACTCCACCATGGAGCAGCTCGCAGACCGCGGCAACGGCAACTACGCCTACATCGACTCGCTGGCGGAAGCTCGCAAAGTCCTGGTGCGCGAAGCCGGCGCGACGCTCCACACCGTGGCTCGCGACGTCAAGATCCAGCTCGAGTGGAACCCGCACGAGGTTCAGGCCTATCGCCTGATCGGCTACGAGAATCGGCTGCTGGCGCGCGAGGACTTCGACGACGACAGCAAGGACGCCGGCGAGATCGGCAGCGGCCACCACGTCACCGCGCTCTATGAAGTGATCGAATCCGGCCAGCCGTCGTCAGCGCGTGGCGCTTCCCCGCTGCGCTACCAGCAGACCGCCGAGCCCTCGGAGCTCGCCACTTCCGGCGAGCTCGCCCACCTCAAGCTGCGCTACCAGCCTCCCGCCGGCGGCCCCAGTCAGCTCACCACCTGGCCGCTGCAGCGCTCCAACGTGCAGGCTCCGGCGACGGCGACCAGCGACGACTTTCGGCTCGCTGCCGGCGTCGCCAGCTTCGGCATGCTGCTGCGACGCTCACCACATCTCGGAGCCGCCAGCTGGCAGCTGGCGCACGGGCTCGTGACGTCGACCCTGGCGGGCGATCACGCGGGCTACCGCCAGGAGCTGATGGAGCTGATCGAGGAGGCTTCGAGCCTGGCGGACCAGGCGTGATTCCCCAAGCCTGCGATCACCGGAACGCCAGCTCGGCCACGCCGTGTCGCGCCAAACCGTGCCACGCCACGCCGTGCCCCAACACACCGTGCCACGCCGACCTGCATGCGCTTGGCGTTAGGGTACGGTTGGAGGCCGCAGCCCCGCAGTGGCTCGACGCCTTGTGCGACCACGTGCCGGCCGGCTGGTTCGTCCGCGAGACCGACATGAGCCGCGGGCCAACGTGGGACGCTCGCATCCGCTGGCTCGACACGCCGCCGCTCGGACCGTGTGGTCCCGTGGAGGCTTCGAGCCAGCGACCATCGCGCCTGCTGGTCAACGACCGAGCCGTGATCGTCGCGCGCCAGCCGCGGGACGTCGTCGAGCGCTTCGAGCACGAGCTGATGACCGCCCTCGCCGCTCGCTCGCGCTGGCTGATCCTGCACGCCGGCGTCGTCGTACATTACGGCCGGGCGCTCGTGCTGCCCGGCCGCTCGTTCGCCGGCAAGTCCACCCTGGTGCGGGCCCTGGTGGATCATGGGGCAACCTACTACTCGGACGACCTCGCCGCGATCGACCCCGCGGGTCGGGTTCACGCCGTCCCGAGGCCCCTGGCTCTGCGAAACCGCGACAGCAGGCCCGAGCACTTCGCACCGCGCGAGCTCGGCTGGACCGAGCGCTGCGTCGCGCGCCCCATCGCCGGCTTCCTACTCGTCCACTACCGTCCAGGCGCCAGATTCGCGGCCGCACGCCTCACGCCAGGGCAGGGTGCCATGGCTCTCTTCGCCCACGCCCTGTCCGCCGCGACGGCTCCCGAGCGCACCCTGCGGCAACTGATCGAGCTCACCGCGAAGGCCCCGGTGCTGCGGGGCGAACGAGGCGAAGCCAACGTCGACGTCGAACGGATTCTGACGGCCCTTTCATGAACAGCGACCACACTGCCGCGGCGCTCGCCCAGACGCACGAAACCCTGGCCACCAGCCTGCGCGTCTTCCTGGGCCAGGCTTGCCCCGAGTCGTTGAGCCGGGCGCTGCGCCGCTGTGAAGCTCTGGAGCTCCTGCAAGAGCACGCCGAGCGCGAGGGGCTGAGTGGCATCCTGCGCCTTACCTGGCCGAAGAACGCTCCGACTCCTCCACCGCTGCTGGATCAACGCCGGCTGGAGATCTTCGCCCACAACGGACGCGTGCGGGAGACCCTGAGGGTCCTCGGCGAAGCGTTCCGTCAAGCCGGCATCGAAGTCATCGTCGTCAAGGGCGCGGCGCTGCTGACCGGCCCGTATCGCCAGCGTCTGGGCTGCCGACCGCTGAGCGATATCGACCTGCTGGTCCGCGAGCGGCAGCTCGAAGACCTGGAGACCACGCTCGAACGGTTGGGATGGCGGCGTTACCTCACCCGCTGGCGCGGCGACGGACTCGAGCTAGACCTCCACACCCACCTCGAGCGCAGCGCCCTGCTGGGCCACCGTCACGCCGCCTTTCGCTTTCCGAGCGAGACGCTGTGGCGTCAATCCCAGCCCTCCCCCGTCGGCGGCCCGGCCCTGCGTCTCTTGGATCCGGCCACACAGGCCGCCTACCTCGCGACCCACGCCGTCAAGCATGCCTTCGGGCGCTGGATCTGGCTGGTCGACCTCTGCCTCGTCTTGCCGGGGGTGACTCAGCCGGACCTCGAACGGGCTCTGGGCGAGGCGCGAGCCGAGCGCGCCTGGGTCTACGTTCGAGAGCTCCAGCGAGTGCTCGGCCTCTCGAGCTCTGTCCGCCTCGAATCGGAGCCGAAGCTGAGTCTGATCGAGCGCACCTGGCTGAGCCTGGTGGCCAAGCGTCGGCAGTCCATGGGACTTGGGCGGGTCGTCGCTGGTCTATCGATCCCAACGCTCAGCGAGCGCCTAGCCTACTGGCGCGAGGTCGCGTGGCCGGCCGAAGAGTCGCTCGATCGAGCCACGCCAGCGACCCTGCCCGCGACCCCAGCGCCGCGAAGCCTGTGGCTGAGCCGCTCGCTAGCCCCGCGAGCGGCTCAAGCGCTGAAGCTCATGGCAGCGGCGTTACGAACCGCCGCTAGCCCGTAATCGGACGGGGAACACGAAAAGAACCGGCGCGACGTGAGGAGACTCCCACGCCGCGCCGGCCCGGCTAACTCGAGCCCAACTCTCTAGTTGCCTCGTTCGTCCGTCTCGGTCATCCCTTCGGTATTGGGCTTCGGCTCGGCTCCGGGCTCCGAACCTGTCTCCTCGGGCTCGATCTCCGTGCGCCCCTTCCGAGACTCGGACGGTCGCACACGATCCGCGAGATCGGCCTTGCCCACCAGACGACAGTAGCTCTCGAAGGTGCGAGCACCGTGCAGGAAGAGCGTGTCGTACTCCCCGGTGAGGGCGCGCTTCTCGAGCATCACCTTCTCGGAGTGGCGCCGAGCCTCGACAAAGGCATCGAGCGCTTCACGCAGCCCAGCTGCCTTTTGCTCGATCTGATCGGCATACCGAGCCGGATCGAAGTCGTCGCCTTCGAACACGTGCTCGACTTCGGAAGCCGAGCCGCCCCGCAGGCGCTCGACGATGCGCTCCGCCTGGATCAGGAGAGGAACCGGATCTTGAGCGGTGCGCTGGTCGAAGCCCAGCTCTTGAACGGAGAGGTCTCGGAACAGAGCGTTACACGCCTGTCGGAGACCGATGATCAGGCGACTGAGGTCAGCCGTCCGATCGCTCCGCGCTTGACGCGTCGCGGCGAGCGCGGCGTTGGCGGTGAACAGCACCGTATCGGCGCGGATCACCTCGAGAATAGCCTTCTTGATGCCTCTTCCGAGGGCGGTGAGGGTGCCGAGAAAATCCGGCACCGGATCGCCTTCGTCGAGGAAAGGCTGGTAGAGAGCCTGGAGCTTCTGGCTGAGCTCCTGACTCTGCTGAGAGAGAGCCGCCAGCACGAAGCGGCAAGCTTTCTCCCGATCTGACGTTTCTTTCGATGTTTTCGCAGTCATGGCATTCACCTCCTTTCCGGGCGACAGCCGGCGAAGCCCCGGATGTCTGTTTTGGATCTGCAAACGAGTTGCTCGTCGATCACCCGGGCGGCTTCGCTCCCAAGTGACCGGCGTCCGGTACGAGCGGCCCGAACGTGGAATCAGTCTAGGGATCGCCGGCGGCGATTGGGAAAACGGACCACATTTGCAACAACCTCCGCCCGGTTGGATTGCGCGGACAATGCGATAAAAACTCTCCAAAGCGCTTATAATCAGAGACTTAAAATCGTCCCCAACTTCGCTCTCGGACTGTCGTAGGACAGAATTGCAGGAACTTCTCTTGAGCAAATCGCCTGACTGGTGATGCCCCCTCACCATTGAGGATGGCGTTTTTCAAATCCAAAGAGGGCCTCTTCACTGCTGAGGAGGCCGGTTCCAGAAACTGAGCAGGGCGCCCTCAACGGAGAAGGCTCCTCATCTCGGCGGAGGAATCGTCTCCTTCGGAGGAAATGCAAACGACCCGAGCGTCCCCGGTCGCTCGCCTCGCGGCTTGGTCGACGACCTCGGAGTCTCCGGTCGCCGTCCTCACCGCTGAGGACGTGAACCGAGAGCTCCGGAATGGCTTCCGCAGCGGTGAGGCTGGGGGGGTGGGAGTCCGGGAGCCACGTCCTCAGAGGGGGGGACGGAGCGCT
>JBCCEE010000269.1:0-11707 GCA_039030415.1 Acidobacteriota bacterium | reverse complement strand
GCCACCGCAGCGGCGGCGGTGCCCGCCGGATCGGCACCGACCTGGGCGGCCGTTACCTGGTGCGGGTTGTTGAAGTCGGCGACGTGGCCGTCGAGCGCGGACTGACTGGCGGCGCCGACCTGCTCGGCCGTCACCTGGTGCGGGTTGTTGAAATCAGTGACGTGGGCGTCGAGCGCGGCCTGGCTGATGGCGCCGACCTGCTCGGCCGTCACCTGGTGCGGGTTGTTGAAATCGTTGACGTGGGCGTCGAGCGTGGCCTGGCTGATGGCGCCGACCTGCTCGGCGGTCACCTGATGCGGGTTGTTGAAGTCAGTGATGTGACCGTCGAGCATGCTGCCGTCCACGATCAAGTCGCGGCCGTTGACGGTGCCGGTGAGCACGATGCTGCCGTCGACGTCGAGCTTGGCGTCCGGCGAGTCGGTGCCGAGGCCGACGTTGCCATTGGCGTTGAGGTACAGCGTGTCTTCGGGTGCACCGGCCCGGATCCTGAACGGCAGGGCGCTGTTGTTGGTGGTGTCCCGGATGAAGAAGCTGAACTCGTTGCCGGCGATATCCCAGAGCTGAGAGGTGAAACCTTCGGAGCCGTCCTGATCCAGGCGCACGGTCGGCGTGTTGCCATCGACGATGTGCAGGTTCCAAGCCGGCACGCCGGTGCCAATGCCGACGTCACCTTGGCTGTCGACGTAGAGGGAGTTGGTGGGGGCGCCCGCTTCGATGGTGAAGGGTACCGAGGCCGCGTTGGCGAGTCTGCCAGCCGCCGTTTCGCACAGTGAGCCGGTGTTGTCGCAGTCGATGATGGAGAAGCTCTCCGCGCCGCCGTTCGTAGAGTCGTTGGCTCGCAGCATCCAGTCTCGGGTGGCGAATTCCCCCACGTTGCTGGTGTCCTGGAACAGAATGCGGGTGTTGTTTTCTTTCAGCTTGAGCGTGTCGAACACGAATTCCTCGCCGTCGACGCAGTCGAGCCCGAGGCACTGGCTGCCGTTCACGATCAGGGATTCCGCAATCACCTGATCCTTGTTGTAACCGTCCTCCGCCACGTCAGGAGACGCGAAGCTGCCGCCAGCGATCGTGAAGGTGCCGGAATCGAGCAGGATCGCCGCGCCTTCCGGCTTCTCTACGCCCCGCAGCTCGTACGTGTAGCGTCCATCCGGGCGCTGGACGCCTTCGTCGTCAACGCCGTCGAAGTACACCGCGGCAGCTCCTTCGACGTACTGGCGAGTGATCTCGCCGTCGGGTCCGCCGACGGTGAGGGCGAGTAGTTGGTAGAAGCTGGAGGTTTCGAAGCTGACGGCTGACGGATCGACGAGCATCTCGGCGGCGAGGGATGAATCCGCTTCAGCCGCGCTCACGGCGGGGACAAAAGCGACGAGGATCATGAGAATCGCGGCGAGCCACGAGGTGTAAAGGGTGCTCTGACGGTGCATTGTGATGTCTCCTTGGTGGGTGGTGCAGAGAGCGTTTTGATCGGTCTCTACACCCACTGGCGCGGGAATCCCGTGACCTGTACAACCCGATCCAAACTTTTTTCAGGAATTTTTTCAGCCCGTCCCCAGGCTCGGCCAAGACCTCGGGTCGAGATTGGCCAGCGCCTCTGACCGGACATCCTGCGCCTTCGCTTTGGAGGTAGGATCTCGGGCATGTCCGAAAGCGTGCACCAGCGGCTGCTGGGGGTGGTAGCCGGCAAGCGCTCCGACGTCGCCTGGATCTATGACACCTTCGCCGGGCGCCTGTTCCGTCGCCTGCGGCAGCGCTACGGGTTTCCCGGTGGTCTGGACGCGGAAGACCTGCTGCACGACGCCTTCGTGTTCTTCTTCCAGCACGACTACCGGGTGCTGCGCTCGTTCTTGGAGCGCGTGCCGAAAGCGCAGCAGACCCAGGTGCGGCTGGAGCGCTATCTGTGGGATCTGGCGTGCGGCATCGCCGCCAATCGCAGGCGTTCGGCCAAGGCGGCTCCGGACCTCGAGGAAGCCAAGCCGGATCGGCCTTCGAAAGCCCCCGACGCCGAGCAGTCGCTGGTGGCGCGGGACCGGCTGGTGCGGCTCGACGCCTGCTTGGAAGGCAAGGGCTCGCGGCTCTACTTCTACTACAAGCTGCGCTATCGCGACGGCCTGGCGCCAGAGGAGATCGCGCGGGTCACGGGCTGGACCCGCAAGTCGACCTACAACCTCAAGACATCGCTCAGCCGTGCGGTCGAACAGTGCGCGGACGAGCTGCAGATCGAAACGCTATGACGCGACGCGATCTGCTGGCCGCCGCCGCTGCCGTCCTGGCGCTGAGCTGTGCGACGCCTCCGAGCTCCGACCCGTTGCCGGACGGGGTGAGCGTGCGCCTGCGGGATCACCGGGAAGCGGTGATCCAGGCCGACGGCAGCGTGCTGCCGCTGGCGCTCGGCGATCGCGACCTGAGCCTGTGCCTGCAAACGCCCGCCCAGCTCGACACCTCACAGTGGGAAGCGCGCTTCCGTGTCGTCGACCCCAGTGCCACCGATCAGACCCGTCATACCGATCAGACCCATCATACCGATCAGACCGGTGCCGCCCCGGCGGACGAAGGCTTCGCGCCACCCCGCGAACGCCTCGACAGCAGCCTGTGCTTTGCCGTCGCGCTGCCCAGCGCCCCGCAGACGACCCGCGACGTCACAGCCCGCGACGTCCAGCTGTGCGGCGAGCTGCGCGACCGCTTCGATGATCGGCGTTTCACACTGCCCTGCCAGCCCTTGCGCGTCCAGGGCGACGACTCCGTCTACCGCGAGCTCACCGCCGCTTGGAAGGCAGCGCTCGGTCTGCGCTCATCCCAAGGCTTACCGGCCAAGCTCGCCGAGCTCGACGCCGTGGCGCAGCGCGCCGAAGCCGCGGATCTGCCGTTCCTGAGCGTGCAGATCGAGCTCATCAGCGTCTACTTTTTGCGCCACGAGGGCACACCTGAGTCGCTGCAGGCGGCGCGTGAGCGACTCGACGGTCTGCCCGCCTGGCTGAGGCACGATGCGGCGGTGTGGTGGGCGGCCCAGGCCGCCTACGAGCGAGCGCTGCTCGACTTCGAGCTCGACCCGAAGGCCGCCTGGCAGCATCTCAAAGTCGCCGACCGGCTGTGCCTCGCCATCGCTCACCCCATCCGCTTCGTGGTGCGCATGAAGCAGGCCGAGATTCTGAGCCGGGTGGGTGCGGTGCAGGCCGCCGTCGACCGCCTCGCCGGAGCGCTCGACGACTGCGGATCGGCGGAATGCAACCCGCAGCTGCTGCCTTCAGCGCACGCCAACCTGGCCTGGCTGCTGCTGATCGACCCGCGCTCCGGCCCGAGCGAGCTGGAGCGCGCCGGCACCAGCCTGGGGATCGCCCTCGCGGGCCTGTCGGATGACACCGTGCCGCACGAAGTCGCCGATCTGGAGATCAACCGCGCGTATCTGCTGGCGCTGCAGGGGGCCGACGCCCGGCCGGTGCTGGCGCGCGTCCGCGAGCTGCTCGAAGCGGCCGGCTCGGGCGCCTCTCGCGGCCGGCTCCTGGCCCGCTGGGCGGATCTGGTGGAGGGTCTGGCGGCGCTGCGCGGCGGCGAGCTCGAGCGTGCCCTCGCCGCCTGCAAGACCGCGACGCGGCAGGCCGAGTCGCCCTACCTTGCGGCCTGGGCGCGCAGCTGCGCCGGCCAGGTCCACGCCGCTCGCGGCGAGCTCGAGGCGGCGGCGCGAGCCTTCGAAGACGCCCTGCTGCTGCACGAGCACGCTGGCCGTAAACCCTTCGGGCCGGCTAGCCTGCTGCGCACCAGCCAACGCTCGCAGGATGCCTACCGCGCTGCCCGGGTGGCGGTCGACCGCGACGACCCTGCAGGCGCCTGGCAGATCCTGGCCGAGCTCGACCGCCGCTGGCTGAGCGACGGTGGCGCCGCCAGCATTCCCGATACCGAGCGCCAGGGCTGGATCGCCGAGCGCGATGCCCTGCTGCGCGAGCTGATGGAGCTCGACGTGCCGGCCTCCGGCGCCCGGCGAAGGCAGCGGGCGTCGATGCGTCGGACGCTGATCGAGCGGCTGCAGGAGCATCTGGCGCAGGGCGAAGACGGCGTGCCGGCGCGCGCTGACGACGCTGATCTACGCTTCCGGGCGGTGGCGGTCGGTGACGAGATTCTGCTGCTGCACCGCCGGGCGAGTGGCGAGGTGACGCTGGCCCAGCGCACGCCGTTCGACCGCGAGACGCTGCGCCGGACGGTAGCCGACGTCGCCGACGCGCTCGACCGGCGCGATCCCGACGACGGGCGCTGGCGGGAGCTGACGCTACCGCTGGCGCGTGCCCTGGTGCCGCCCGTCGACCCCCTACCCGAGGTCACTACCTTCGCCCTGCACGGTGTCCTCCAAGGTATCCCGCTGGCGGCTCTGCCCGTGCCTGATCTACCTGAATCCCCTGCGATGGACGGGCAGGGCTGGTTTGGCGAGCGTACCGCCGTCGCGCTGGTTCCTGCGGGCGTCGCCGCCACTGCGGCCCCGGCGGCCGCCGCCACCCCGAGCCCGCAGCCCCTGTTCGTGGTCGATCCGCGCAGCAACCTGCCGAGCGGCGCCGAGCTCGGCGAGCTCTACGGCGAGCTGTTCCCGCACAGCCGCGTCCTGCAGGGAGCCGAAGCCACCGCTGCCGCGCTTCAGCGCCACCTGGTGAGCGCCCGCTGGCTGCACATCGACGCCCACGGGCTGTTCGATCCGGCCTTTCCGGAGCTGTCGAGCCTGCAGATGAGCGATCAGCCCCTCACCCTCGCCGAGCTGGCGGATCTGCACGCTTCCCTCGCCTTCGCCAACCTGAGCGGCTGCCGCACCGGCAGTGCCCCGGCCACCGCCGACAGCGGCCGCTATGGCCTCGCCGGGCTGTTCGCGCGCCGCGGCGCCGCGTGGGTGATCGCCAGCCGCACCGACCTCGAAGACCGGCTGGCTGCCGAGCTCAATCAGCGGTTTTATCGCGCCCTCGCTGACGACCGGGCGGCCGACGCACTCGCCGTTCCCCGAGCCTTCCGGCGCGCTCTGCAGGCGGTGCGCGAGCGCCATCCGGCTACCGCCTGGGCTTCGCTGCTGCTGCTGCGCGGCCCCGTCGCCCAAACGGCCGAGTCGGTTCAGCGCACCGTCGCCGAACGCAGCTCGATCCGTTCGCTATTTTCTGGTGCTTACGAGAAGCAATCTCCCCGCGCCGCGACTCCCTCTAGAGATGAGAGGGATTCGCGTCAGAACGCCACGAGCAGGAACGAGCCGAAAATGACCGCCAAGCTAGCGACGCTCGTTCGAGGTAAACCATGACCCGCCCAGACCCCGAAGAAATCCTCTGGAAGCTGTCCGCGGTCGATCGCGACCGCGAGGACGCGCCGCTGCCGTCGGACACCACCCTGATCGCCTACCGCGAGGGCCGGCTGGACGAAACCGAGAGCCGGCGGGTGGAAGCTCTGTTGGGCCACAGCGCGGAGGCGCGCGACCGGCTGATCGAGCTCGCCGGCGAGCCGTTACCTGGGCCTTCGCCAGCGCTGCGAGAGCGACTGCTGCCGCCGGAGCCACGCCGCGCGTCCGGCCCCTCGTTCGTCCGCTCGTTCAGCAGCTCGTTCAGCCGTCGATGGGCGGCGCCGCTGGCGATGGCGGCCGGTCTGGTGCTGGCGGTCGGACTGTATCTGGCCCAGCCTCGCACGCCCAGCGAGCTGCCGCGCTACGACGTCACGGTGGAGATGCTGTCGACGGTGCGCTCGGCGGAGCCGGCGGAACCTGACGGCCCGGACGTCGTCTACCGCGCCTACCCCGACACGTCGGTGCGGATCGTGATGGAGCCGAGCGAGCACGGCGCCGCCGATGTCGAGCTCGGGCTCTACGTGCGCCGCGATCGGCAGCTCGAGCGCCTGAGCCCCGGCGCCGGGCTGAGCGTCACGACCCACCGCGGCACGGCGGTGTTCGAAGCGCCCGCCAGTCGCCTGGTGGGCACCGTTCCCGGCTCCTACGAGCTGTTCGCGGTGGCCGCCAGCCGCCTACCGGAAACTCTGCCCCTCGCGGCCGGCGAGTCCGCCGCCGCCAGCCTTGAGATCGCTACCGACGGTCACGTCTATCCCTGTGGGCTCACCCTGCTGGCTCGTCCCGCCGGCTCGTCCCGCTAGCGCTTCGATTCCCTGCACCGCCGCGGGGGTCGAATCCTGCAACCCTGAAGGAGAGAAGTCGAATGAACGCTCGCCCACTGTTTCCTACGCTGGCGCCCTTGGGGATCCTGATACTCGGCGGAGCTCTGCTCGCATCGCGGCCTGCCTCGGCTCAAGTGCCGGCGGGCGGCAACCTCGAGCAGGTCGAGTGGGCCCTGCTCTCCGACGACTGCGCCTCCCCTCCGGTCGGCGCCAGTCGGCTCAGCTGTGGCCAGTACGGCGACTTTTACCTCGGCCAGAACCTGCAGTCGTCGTGCCCACCCAAAGCAGCGGGGCGCGAGCTGCCAAAGATCTACGCCATGCCCAGCCTCGAGCGGGACGTGATCATTCCCGCCAACCCGCTGGGACGGCAGCGGCCGGCTCTCGCTCTCGAGCCCATGACGCAGGCTGGCGCGAGCCAAAAAAGCGCCGGTCAGGATACCCCGATTCCCTGCCGCAGCGGGTCGTGCTTCTCTACCCCGAGCCCCGACGCATCCTGGGTCGCGGTAATCGACTGGGACAACTGGCACGGTTGGACCACCGGCTGGACCACCACCTGGCTGTCCGGTCTGCCGGTACAGCTCTATGACCTGGGCGGGAGTGACCTGCGCGAGCTTTTCGGCCCTGCGGTGAGCGACGCCCATTTCCTGGCCCGGCTGTGCGAGATCGCCGACGGCGTCGAAGAGCAGGTGTTTCAGCCGCCCAAGGTGCTCAACATGAGCTTTGGTCGCCTGTTCCAAGACGACGCCGGCGACGGCAACTCATGCGCGGCGCACGAGCTCAGCTGCCAGGTGGGGCGAGTGATCGATCACCTCGTCGAGCTCGGGGTGGTGCCGGTCGCCGCCGCCGGCAACCACGGCCATCCGATGTTTCCGGCGTCCTACGACAACGTGCTGTCGACCGGCTCGCTGGATCTGGCGCGCTTCCGCACCCACCTCCAGATCACCGGCTCGTGGGAGAGTCCGAGCGGGCCGAACTTCTATCTGCCGGGCTACGGGCTTTGCCTGGGATATCGCGGCAGTGACGGCAGCGAGTGGCGGTGGCCGGCGCCGCCGGGGTCGTCTTATTCGAGCGCGATGCTCGCCGGCTGGATGGCGGGGGTGCTGGACCGTCACCCGCTGGAACGGCCGCTCGATATCGATTGGACGATCGCGTGGTCGCCGGACGACGCGTGCTTCATGCTGTCGGACCAGGTTCCCCAGAGCTGCAATCAGCAGATCAACCGAATCTTCGAAGAGATCTTGCTACACGAGCCCAGCTGCTGGAGCGCGGGCATCCGTGAGCCCAGCCTGTTCGTCTCCACCGATCGGCCCGCGGGCAGGAGCTTCACCAAGGCGACGGACGGCGGCGGCGACTCTATCCTCGACGGCCTGCCGAGCTTCGTCGAGTGGGCGCGCACCAGCCACCGACCGGATCCGTCGGCCGATCCGTGCGTGCCGTGCGCCACCGGCGGGCTCGATCAGTCGTTCACCGGCAGTGACGGCGCGCTCAAGTCCGGCCCTGGGGTCGACCGGGACCTGGTGCTGGACCTTTCAGCCTCTTCACCCCTGCGCCCCGCCTTCACCTACGAGGCGCTCTATCTGCGCAGCGGCGAAGACTTCTTCCCGCTGCTCGACGCCGATCAGCCGGAAGACTGGCCGGCCCTACGCCAGCTGGGGGCTGGGGGGGTAGCGAGCCTGGTGATCCAGAACGCGGGAGCGGTGCTGGAGGCCGAGCTGCAGCCTTCGCTGGTCTTCGTCGTTTGTCTCCAGCCGGGCAACTGCTTCTGGAACTCGATCCCGGTGCTGCACTAAAGCGTTTTCATGTATTCGACCAGCGCCCACTTGTCGTCATCCGACAGCTCGACGCCATACTCGTGGCCGGTGTTGGCGTTGCCGGCGGTGGCGCTGTCGAACACCCAGGCGCCTTCCCCCTGACCGTCCGCGCTCAGCCCGACCTTCTCGGGATCGAGCTCGCGGCCGACCGGAAACGACGCGGGACGCGCTGACGCCGGCTGCAGCAGATCCCAGAGGGTGGGGACCGAGCCGTTGTGCAGGTAGGGCGGACTGGCCCAGATGCCGGCCAGCTGCCGCGTGTGGTAAGCGTGGGTGATGCGCCAGGTCGGGTCTGCGCTGCGCTCGATCGGCGCCAGCTCTTCGGGCGTGACGCCGTGGGCGTCCATGCTCTTCTGGCCGACGGCATCGCCGAGCTCGATCAGCAGCTGAGCGTAGCTCTTGCCGTCCTGCTCGAGGTTGGCGAAGTTGACGGCGCGCAGCGGATCCGTACCGATCTCGTCGACCGGCGTCAGGGTCTCCTGCTGATGGCACGACAGGCAGTGCTGGCCGTAGAGCGCCTCGCCACGGCTGGCGCGGTCGGCGTCGATGGCGCCGAGCACCTGGGTCGGCCAGGCCGGCGCCACGAGCTGGTGGGCGGTGGCCTCGAGCGCGATGACGTTGTGCGGTAGGACTGACGTTTCCTGAGTTTCCGGATTGTAGTCGGCGCCCAGGGCGATGGCCTGGGCGTAATCACGCCCCATCACCGCGGAGGAGTTGCCGTCCCAATGCACCCAGTGGAAACTGGCGTATTCGAACAGGTGCGGGATGCTGACCGGTGCATTCATCGGCGCCAGGTTATCGTGCTGGACCAGCAGATCCCAGATCGAGTCGAAGGAGTCGGCCCGTCCCGGCCCGCCCGGGGTCTCGGCGGCGAACGCTTTGGCGAGGGTGAACAATCGCTCGGCGCGCCGCTTGACGTACTCCAGATCATCGTGCATCTTGGGCAGGGCGGCCCGCAGATGCTGCCAGGCGGATTCTTTTCCGTGCTCGGAGTCTGCCGGGGCAGCGACGGCGTCGAGCCCTTCGGCAGCTGACGCCAGCCGGCTCTGGCGGGCTTCCGTCGAGTCGGCATGGAAGGCTTCGTGGAGGCTGGTCTCGAGATGGGCGCGGGCGGAGGCCAGGGGATGATCCTCTGTGGCTCCGGCTGCCGCGGCTACCAGCCCGTGCGCTTCCGGGTGCAATTCGAGGGCTCGCCGCTCGGCGTTGATCTCTCGCTCCCAGTGCATGAGCTCGGTGAGAAACTCGAAAGTTCGGGAGGGCGATGCGAGGGTCTCTTTCAGCGAGCCCTCGAGGCTGGCCAGAAGCTCTTCGAAGTCGAGCATGTTGGGAGCACCGTCGATAGTCAGGGCGGTATCCCCGTAGGTGTACTGCCCGGAGTGACAGGCGGCGCAGCTGACGCCGACCAGCACGCTCTGGGTCGGCGCTCCCGCCACCGGCGCCGCCGAGAAGCCGATCGGCAGACCGTAGGGGTTGTCGGGATTGCTGACGAAACCGAAACGCGGCAAGACTTCGAGGAAGGGGCGACCGGTCGCGGAGTCCCGCAGGGCGTGGAAGAAGCTCAGGGGAATGAAGCCGCTACCCTCGTCGTGATGGTGCCAGAGCGCCTCTTCTTCGGCGCTGAGTCCGACGTCGAGCCGCAGCGTGGTACTGGCGCTCGAAGCCAGCGTCGCGACCACCCCGGCCGGTGGAGTCTCGGCCGTCGAAGCAGTTTGCGGAGCTTCGGTGGCGTCGCGACCACAGCCGAGGGTCGAAGCCAGCAGACAGAGGGACAGTAGCAGTGTCGTGAGTTGTCGCGTCATCAGTCTTCCCCGTCGATCAGTTTCGGTGTTGAGCCAGTCTCGAGTGGAGTTTCATGGGTCTCGAGAATCAGAGGGTCTTGAGGAATTCGAGCAGATCGTGCTTCGCTTCGTCCGTCAGGTCGACGCCGTAGGTATGGCCAGCGTTGGAGTTGCCGCGCAGCGAGACGTCGTAGAGGCTGGTGCCGGCGCCGCCCGTGCTCGACCGGAAGCCCATGGCCTCGGGATCGTAGATCTCGCTGCCGCGGTGGAAGGTCGCGGGACGCTCCGCCACCGGCGACAGCAGGGCTCGCAGGCTCGGCACGGAGCCATTGTGCAGGTAGGGCGCCCGCATCCAGGCGCCGTCGAGCGGCACGTTGAGGTAGCCGTCGGTGCGTCGCAGGCTGGGAAAGCGGAACGGTGGCGAATCGATCGCCTCGAGCGCATCGACAAAGGCGACGCTCCACATCTCGAGGAACTCGGGGTCGGTGCCGACCTCGGACTGCGCCGTCACCTGCCCGACGCGGTCGCCGTCGAAGGCGTGACACGAGGCGCACTGCGCGTCGTAGGTCACCCGGCCGCGAGCCGCGGCCTCGACGTCGACCGCGAAGGGAAAAGCGGCCGGCGGTACGTCGCGCAGGTAGGCCACCACGCGGTCGAAGCTGGCTTCGAGGAAGCCGGAGGGCCCCTGATTGAGCGGGTAGACCGACATCAGGTTGTCTTCGCGCAGCTGGTTGCCGCTGCCGTTCCAGTGCAGATACTGCCCCTCGCGCGCCCCCTGGTGCCACAGCGGCGGATAGTCCGAAGCGCCGGTGGTGCCGTCGTCGTCGAGGCCCAGCACCGTGATCTTGAACAGGTTGAAGGCGTCGAACCGGCCGTGGCCTGACGGCGGCCGGCTATCCAGCCAGGCCGAGCCCTCGGCCTGCTTTTGCAGCGTCTTGCCTACCGTCGGCAGCAGCACGTAGCGATAGACCAGGCGCTCGCTGAAGCTCAGCTCGAAGCGCTCGGTGATCGCCGGCATCAGCACGTCGGAGCGAAAGCGCGGATCCTTGGCGGCGGCGAACACAAAGTCGTTGAAGGCCTGGAAGTCGAGTGCACCGGCCGGTCCCCCCGGCACGGTCACTGGCTCGGAGGTCTCCGACGTACGGTACCGTCCGGTATGGCAGAGCGCACAGTTCGGGCTCAGGCCAGGGAACCCGACGGTCTGCTTGGCGAAGCCCACCGGGTAGCCGCGTCCTTCCTCGATCATGCCGAACACTTCCCAGCCGCCCGGTGCCGGCAGCAGGTCGGCGAAGACTTCGGGCATCACCGTCCACAGGTAGTAGGGGAAGCCAGGCTTGAGGCCGAGAGCGCCATATTTGAAATGGGTCTCGGGATCGTCGTAGATCGCCGGCTCCCCTTTGCGGGCCAGGTGGAACCACAGGCTGTAGCCGATGAGGACGAAACCCAGCGCCAGCACGGCCGCGATCAGGCGGAAGGTCTTGCGTCGCGTGCTCATTTGCGCGCTCATCAGCAGCGTTTCCAGAGCGAGACGCCGTCACGCCGGGAGACGTAGGCATAGAGCCCTAGGTAGGCCACGTTGAGGATCAGGGTGAAGACATAGTAGGCGGTGACCCAATCGGCCGGCACGTCGACCTGGCCCTGCTGGACGGCGAATTGCGTCGGGAGATAGCCCGCCGCATTGCCGATCAGGATGGCCAGCGCGATGTACCAAGACTGCCCCTTGACGCTGTTGCGACGCAGCAGCATGGCGATCAGCATCGCCGAGTAGAACGGCGTGTTGATCGCCGCGAACAGCCCGCCGTAGGTGTCGTTGAACGTCGTCACGAAGACGTAGGTGCCGGCGAAGGAAAGGGCGAGGCTGGCGATCAGGAAGGTGTGGAAGTACTGCTTGAGGATCGGCCAGTCGTAGTCGTCACGACCGAAGCGGAATAGGGTGTAGACGACGCCGATATCGAACATCAGGAACAGGCCGTTGGCGATGCGGTAGGCCGTCTCGATATC
>JBCCEE010000268.1:0-11710 GCA_039030415.1 Acidobacteriota bacterium | reverse complement strand
CTTCGCTGGCAGGTCGCATCGCGAAGTCGGTCCTGAAATAGCCGATGACAAGGGCACCTGCAGCGCGGACGTTCACCACCGGACCATCACGGTTTCATCCCTCTTGAGTCATTGCCGGCAGGAATCAGGCTCGCCTTCGTCGCTGGCTTCCTGCTAGCTCAGATCTTTCATCCCGAGTAGAACGCTTAGGCCGCCTACCCGTCTGACGACTCTGGCATCTTAATTCATGCCGGCAGCGACTCGAATGACGACCTTCCCTCGGGCCCGCTTGGTCTCGAGATAGGCCTGGGCATCGACCATCTCTTCGAGCGGATACACGCGGTCGACAATGGGTCGCAGGGTGCCCTCAGCCACCCATTCGCTCAGCTGCTCGAGGTCTTGTCGCCGGCTACGCACGATGACGAGTCTCGGTCGGGGTAATCCCAATCGAGCCAGGAGCTCGTTCGCGAACGTAGAGGGCCTCGGGAGCACGGAGACGTAGCTTCGGGCGCGCTTCACGAGCTTGCGGGACTTCTCGTACGGCAGGTTGCCGAACGCATCGAAGAAGCCGTCGAAAACGGAGAGCCCCAGCGGGTCCTCCTTCGTGTAGTCGACCACCTCGTCCGCACCGACCTCGAGCACCCGCTCGACGTTCCGGTGGCTGCACACCGCCGTCACCAAGCCGCCGAGCCTCTTGGCGATTTGGACCGCGTGCAGGCCAACTCCACCCGAGGCGCCGTTGATGAGGATACGGTGCCCCCGCTGAAGACCCATGAGCCGCAACGCCTGCAGCGCGGTCTGCCCCACGAGCGGGAGCGCTGCAGCCTCGGTCATGGAGAGTGACTCGGGCTTCGGGGCTAGCTCCCCTTGCGGGACGGTCACAAACTCCGCGCAACCGCCCGGGTTCATGGCGTTGATCATGCCGTAGACCTGCTGGCCTGCCTGGACACCCCTCGCCCCGGGCCCGAGTGCTTCGACGATTCCCGCGACGTCATAGCCCGGAGTCTTTGGAAACGCTCGACCGCCCAAGAGCCCGAACTTGCCCTTGCGCAGCAGGAGGTCTTTGGGGTTCAACGCGGCTGCGTGGACCCGAACGAGCACTTCGCGACGTCCGGGCTCAGGTCGGTCGACCTCGGCCGTTTGCAGGACGTCCAACCCGCCATACTCTTCGTAAACTGATGCCTTCAAGTCGCTCCTTTGGCTCTCACCCGCGTGGCTCCCTCGGAGAGGGCTCGAGCTTGGACGCCCAACGGGCGCCTTCGCGCATCGATGGATCCATCAAACTCATAGATGAAGAAGTACGCTTCCAGCAAAGGGCGTCCATACTCCTGTCTTGATACCGATCTGACGCAAACCTCTCCCCGTCCAGGTGTTGCAAGTGTTCCACAAACTGTACGACCCGTTGGCTGTGTAGAAGGCGTCGTTGCTCCCATAACCCTTGTCGGGAATCAAGATCACTCGGTTGGAGGTATCTCGCTCAAAAGAGTCGAGGACATAGCCTACGAGGTGCTGGTATTGCGCTGAAGACAAGACGATACGCTTTCGGCGCTCACTTACTCCTGGATGGTTGAGATAAGTCACATGCATAGCCGACCTGCTCGTCAGCAACGAAGCCCTGAACGCCGTGCCAAGCTCTAGATCCGCCCAGGTCGGTGTCTCCAAGTAGAATTCTCGATCCCCCCAGCCGAAAGCGATATGGCTCACAGAAGGCTCGACGTTACGGAAGTGAGCCACGGGAAAGTGTGCTTGCCAGTCGATGGCTTCAGATCTCACGGGCATTACGAAATCCGTGTGGACCCCATTTGATCCAACAAAGACTTCGATCCCGTGTTGAGCCTGTTGCGCATCTCGATTCACAGGTATCGAGCCCAAGATGAAAGCGAGCAAGACGTAGGCCAAGGGCAACGCGATCAGGACGAGCCCTACCCTGAAAATGTACTTCAAGAGAGTGCGTGTCAACACGTGTGGGGTCCCTGGGTCTACTCCAGCATTTCGCTCGGCATGGGTCATAGTGCGCGAGTGCAACTTCCTCAGCTTCCTCGGCCGGCCGGGCGGCTTCTCGCCCGCCAAACGTAACACCCAAGGCCCTCCGAGGCGTTACCGGCAGACCGCCATAGACGATCCGACCGGCCCGAGACGCTTGGGGTACCTCGAGAGTAACGCCCTAACGCCCCTGAAACGTTACGGCCTAAAATCCAATGGCGGCCTGACGCCTCCAGGACGTCGCTCGAGTATCGGTAATAACGTTCAAAGCCGTTTAGAACGTTATATAGCGAATGCAAGTAACACTCTAAACCGTCCAAAACGTTACTGTCAGAACGTCATTTGCGTTAAGACTCGACAGAATGCCCCTGGGTAAAATGAAAATAACATCCTAAATCGCTTGAAACGTTACTGGGAAAACATCCCTACGCTCCAGGGCCGGCCGAACGCCCTTCGGCAAATCGCCAGTAACGCCCCAAATGGCTTAGACCGTTACGATCTACGCTCAAGTAACGGGCTAAATGCTCTGAGGCGTTACGAAATAGACAGCCGAAGCGCGTACGGCAGGCCGCACGCGCTCGTAAAGTCGTCCTCGGGGCTCCCGCAGTCGGGAGCTGCGTTCAGAACTGCAGCTTGACCGCTAGCTGGAGTCGTCTGGGATCGAAGAAGCTTCGTGGCTCTCCAAAATTCGCGCTGTTGCGCTTGTTTTGGATGTTGTAGCCGGTTTGCTCGTCCAGGGCGTTGAACAGGTCGGCGCGCACTTGG
Organism: Acidobacteriota bacterium; assembly: GCA_039030415.1. Lineage (GTDB taxonomy): Bacteria > Acidobacteriota > Thermoanaerobaculia > Multivoradales > J023 > JAAELT01. Next base: position 8,983 of record JBCCEE010000268.1, on the reverse strand, counting down.
ATGTTGAAGCGGTCGCTGACTTTGAAGTTCTGCGTGTAGTTCAAGTCGACCTGGAAGTGCGCGTCGGTGGTTCTTGACCCAGCTGGCTCGGCGTAGCGACTGGTGTCGCTCGAGCTGCCGGTGAGGTTACGGTAGATCTCGACGTCCCAGGCTTCCCAGGGCTGGCCACTCTGGTAGATCACGTAGGCGCCGGCGCTAGCGTTCCAGTCGAAGTTGTAGAAGCCGTAGAGCTTGAGCTGGTGGCGACGGTCGCCGCGCAGGTTGCCCTCGCGGAAGTTCCACAGCTGGCGCCCGGCTCCGTCGGCAATGAACGACGAGCCGATGAAGACGTTGGCGTCGTTGGACGTCGTCGTGTTGTCCTGGTCGAAGTTGCCGTAGTAGTGGCTCCACACGTAGGAGCCCTTGAAGTAGGCCTTGGAACCCCGCCACTCGGCGTCGAAGCTGGCTTCCCAATACTTGGTGAAGGCACCGTCGAGCTCGGCGATGACGTAGGACGAACCGCCGACCTCGGCGCGGAAGTCCGCCAGGTTGGGGATGTAATCCTCGGTCGGAATGCCTGGTGGTGGCTCGAACCGCGAGCGCGCATTGTTGTTCGTGTCTTCCCAGAAGTTGCTGCCTTTGCGGTAGCGCACGTGAGCCTTACCGGTCCAGCGGCTGGTCAGCTGCCGCGAGTGACCGACGATGAACTCGTCGATCGAGCGCGGATCGAGGCCTTCGTCGAAGAACTTGCCCGAGGACGAGCGCACCGGGTCGGTGCCGATCAGGTTGCCCGAGGCGTCGAAGTAGGCGCGGATGCTGCGCCGCAGATTACGCGCCCAGGAGGCGGCGCGCGGCAGCGAGCTGGCGGCCGGATAGTAGCGCGAGTAGCTGGCGTAGACGGTGTCCTGCTGGTTGTAGCTCCAGGTGGCACCGAGGCGCGGGCTGATCATCTCGTCCCAGTCGATCTCGTACATCTTGTACTGGTTGCCGGGAGCGAGCTCGAATCCGGAGACGTTGGACGGGTTCTCGCGCAACCCCTCGCCGAACAGCTCGTCGTTGGAGAACATCAAGCCGACGTTGAAGGTCCAGTCGTCGAAGCGGATGGTGTCGTTGATCTCGAAGCTCTGGGTCTCGAACTGCGAGTTGATCGCCCCAGGCACCGAGCCGGCCAGGCCCTGCTGCTCGAAGCGCGCTTCGTAGAACACCGGCTGGTCGTTGAACGTCGTGCGGCCACCCGGCACGCTGATCACGCCCCAGCCGTTGGAGGTGCGCGAGAGCTCCTCTTCGTCGTTCGACCACTGGTAGCCGAAGTGCAGGTCGTGGCGGCCGAGCAGCAGGTCGTAGCTCACCTGCCAGCTGTTGCGGAAAAAATCGATCTCGTCGATGGTGCTGCCGCCGCCGACGCGACCGCCGCCGGTCGCCACGCCGTTCTCGAGGAAGCCGTAGCGATTGATCAGCGGCGTGATGAAGGTGTTGAAGGCATCCTGACCGGCGATCGGCTGCGGCACCAGGAACAGGCCCTGCTGGTCCAGATTGTTGACGTCGAGCCTAACGCTGCCGTCGTCGGCGATCTGGAAGTTGAACAGGTTGTCCGGCCGGCCAGCGGTCTCGTTGGCGAAGTCGGTGAGCTTGAAGTTGAAGTAGCTGTTCTCGCTCGCCACCCACGAACCCTCCAGAATGCCGATCTGCAGGGTCGCATCATTACCGATCGAGGTCGTGCCGGCGTAGGCTTCGTTGGTGACGCCAGAGCCGGACTCGGTGCGGTCGGAGTCGCGGTAGCTGCCGTGCAGCAGCAGCGCGTCGGTGGGCGTGAAGGTCAGTTTGCCGAACAGCTCGTCGCGCGTGTCGTCGAAGTCAGGCACCTCGCCGTAGAGGTTGGAGCGGTTGGCCCGGTCGACGGTGGGACGGAAGTACGAGGTGTAGAAGAACAGTCGGTCGGAGACGATCGGGCCGCCGACGTTGAGCACCGCCCAATCCTGGTCTTCATCGAATTCAGAGCTCGACTCGGTGTCGCGGTCACCGGTCATACTGTCGGTCTGGATCTGGTAGCTGACCTCGCCGCGATAGCGATTGGTGCCGGCTTTGCTCACCGAGTTGATGGTGAAGCCGCCGGAGCGGTTGAAGTCGAGCGCCTTGGCGCCGCCCTTGATGATCGAGATCTGCTCGATATCGTGAGAGGAGGGCTCGGCAGAGAGCGTGCCGAACAGCGGCAGGCCAACGTTGACGCCGTCGAACAGGTAGACGTTGTCTTGCCCGCTGCCGCCAGCGGACGGACCGCGCACGTCTTCTTCCGAGTACTGGACGCCGGGAATCAATTTCACCAGGTCCCGGTACTCCTGACCGACCGGCAGTTGATCGATGATCTCGTTATCAATCGCGGTCTTGAGCTCCGCCGAGGTGGTGTCGATCAGCGGCAGGTCGCCGGTCACCTCGAGCACTTCCGAGATGCCCTCGGCTTGCATGGTGACATTCATCCGGGTGGTCTGCTGCAGGCGGACCCTGGCCTCGCGCGTGACGGTTTCCATACCGCTCAAGGAGAACGTCAGCTCGTAGTTGCCCGGCGGCAGGTACTGCATGCGATAGTCACCGGCGGCGTTGGTCGTCGTCACCCGGGCGCGCGGCAGCACGTCGCCGGTCGCCTCGACGGTGACCCCGGGGATGCCGTCGCCGTCGGCGCTCTTCACCTGGCCTTTTACCGCACCACTCTGCTGCGCAAAGGCTGGCATACAGACCAACAAGAATAGGCTACCCACCAGCGCCGACATGTATCGATGCATGACCCCCGTCCTTTCCTGAGATGCCTGCCCCGCAGGACCTAACGGCAGCATGCGTGTGCTGCAAAAATTGCAGCAACCGGCGCGCTATCCAGATCTGTGGGATCAGGATTCGGTGAAAATCTTCACTGGCAATTTACTACGCAGCAGAGTAGCACGCCCGGATTCGAGCTGACAAGGGCGCCCAGCCCCTGTCGACACAAGCAAGTCTCTTAATACCAACGATTGCGCTGAACAGACTGACCATCTTGCTGACCGATTTGGCCGTTGGTAGCATGATCGCCTAGTGACCCACCAAGGCAGCACTCAACAATCCCGGTCGCCGCACGGTGCCGACACGCAACGCTTCGTGATCGGTATCGACGCTGGCGGTACCAAGACCGTCGGACTGTTGGCCGACGCGACCGGCCGCGTCCTGACCAAGACCCGCAGCAGCGGCGCCAACCTGCAGATTCATGGCGAGCTCGGTGTCGAGAAGGTGCTGTTCGAAGTCATCGAATCTCTCGACGCGCCCCGTCCTCTGGCGGCCGTTTGCCTGGGCATCGCCGGCGTCGGCCGCCCGGGCGAGAAGGAGATCATCCGGGGTGTGCTGCGGCGCCTCGGCATGCGGCAAGCCGTCCGTATCGAGAACGACGCCTACATCGCGCTGGTGGCCGGCGCCCGCGAGCGCCGCGGCATCGTGCTGATCTCCGGTACCGGCTCGATGGCGTTTGGCGTCGACGGCCGGGGCAACAGCGCCCGCTCCGGCGGCTGGGGCTACCTGCTGGGCGACGAAGGCTCGACCTACTGGCTTGGCCACGCTGCCGTACGGCGCGGTATCCGAGCGGCCGATGGGCGCGACGCGCCCACCAGCCTGGGCGACCGGATTTCGCAGCGATTGGGGCTGGAGGTGCCGGCCGGCCTGGTGTCGTGGTTTTACGATCAGGAGCGCTTCCGGCACCGCGTCGCCGAGCTCGCATCGCTGGTCGAAGAGGCGGCCGAGGATGACGACACCGCCGCCCGCGAGCTCTTGGATCAAGCGGCGCGACACCTGATGCGCGCCGCGCGAGCGGTCGACCGCAAGCTGGAGCTGTCGTCACCCTACGATCTGGTGCTGGCGGGCGGAGCCTTCCGCGCCTGCCCCAGCCTGGTCTCGCGCATCACGGCTCAGCTCGACCTCGAGCACGCCCGCATCGTCCACCTACAGAGCGAGCCGGCGAACGGCGCCGTCGCTCTGGCGCTCGACCTGCTGTCCGCCACGCCATGAACGTCGGCGCGCTCGACCTCGCGATCCTGCTGGTCTACCTCGCCGGCGTCGTCGCGCTCGGCACCTGGGTCGGCCGACGCGCCAGCAATGCGGCCGACTACATGCTGGGAGGACGCGACCTGCCGTGGTGGCTGATCATGGTGTCGATCGTCGCCACCGAGACCAGCACCGTCACCTTCTTGAGTATTCCGGGCTTCGCCTACACCCGCGACCTCACCTGGCTGCAGATCCCGATCGGCTTCGTCATCGGCCGCTACCTGATCGCCGCCCTGCTGCTGCCGCGCTACTTCGCCGGCGACATTTTCACCGCCTACGAGGTGCTGCGCGACCGCTTCGGCGGCGCCACCCAGCGCGCGGCTTCGGCTCTGTTCATCCTCACCCGCAGCCTGGCCGACGGCCTGCGCCTCTTCCTGTCCTCGATCGTGCTGCAGGAGATGACCGGCCTGGCGCTGCCGTGGGCGGCGACCGCCATCGGCGTGACGACGATCGTCTACACCTTCTTCGGCGGCATGCGGGCGGTGGTGTGGACCGACCTGGTGCAGTTCACCGTCTACATGCTGGGCGGCGGCATCGCCTTCGCGCTGATCTTGAACCGTCTGCCGGGCGGCTGGTCGCAGATGCTGGAGGTCGGCGAAGCGGCGGGGCGCTTACGAGTCTTCGATCTCGGCTTCGACCTCAGCAACCCCTATGGTCTGTGGGCCGGCTTGATCGGCGGCATCTTCGTCAGCTTCGGCTCCCACGGCGTCGATCAGCTGATGGTTCAGCGCTATCTAGGGGCTCGCAACCTGGCCGACGCGCGCCGCGCTCTCGGCCTGAGCGGCTGGGTGGTGTTCGCCCAATTCGCCTTCTTCCTGCTGCTCGGCGTTGCCCTATTCGCGTTCTACCAGACGTTCGCGCCGGCGACCGAATTCGAGCGTGCGGATCGCATCTTCGCTCATTTCATCCTCGCGGAGCTGCCCACCGGCCTGCTCGGCCTGCTGCTCGGAGCGGTCTTCGCCGCCGCCATGTCGACCCTCTCGAGCTCTCTCAACTCCTGCGCCACCGCGGCGGTCAACGATATCTACCTGCCGCTGGCCGGAAAGTCGGTCTCCAGCCAGCGCCAGCTGTGGATCACGCGCCTGCTCACCGTCCTCTTTGGGCTGGTGCAGATCGTCGTCGGCATCTCCGGCCAGTGGCTCCAGGCCTCGGTGGTCTCGAGCATCCTCGGGGTGGCGGGCTTCACCATCGGCATCGTGCTCGGCGTATTCTTCCTGGGTATCTTCACCGAGCGCGTTGGTCAGCGCGCCGCCTTCGCCGGTCTGGTGACCGGCCTCGCCGTGATGAGCTACGTTTTCTTCGCCACGCCGCTGGCCTGGACCTGGTTCGCGCTGGTCGGCTCGACGATCACCTTCGTCGTCGGCCTGGCGGCGAGCAGGGTCTGGCCACGGCGTAGCGTCTGAACGCGATACCTTCTGAAGTGGCTCTAGTACCTGCTCAAATAAAGCAGCGACGCGGCGCGCTGCAGGCGCCACGCCGCGTGGTCCTCGGCATCGGCCGCGAGGATCTCAGCGACCGTCTCGCCGGCTGCGAGCTGCCGCGCCACGCGATCGTTGCCGAGCAGCCGGGTCAAGGCACCGTCTGACCGCCAGGCGAACTGAGGGTGGCGGGAGAACGACGCCAAGAGCTCGAGGCCGAGACGGTAGGGCTCGGCGGTCTCCGGATCGCTGACGTGTATCTGTAGGCCCGAGCAGTCCTCGTCGAGATGCTTGGGCCGCGGTGCCGCGGGTGAGCCGCGCGGCGTGAAGCGCGTCGCCGTGAGCTCGAAGCCGGGCACCCTTGGCGCTGCGTCTTCTAGCCAAGTCTGGTCGAGCCAGGTCTGGTCGAGCCAGGTCTCATCCAACCACGGCGCTCCCAGGTATAGGAACGGCGCCTCGGTGCCCCGCCCTTCCGACACGTTGGTCGCCTCGAGCAGCGCCACCCCGGGATAGGCCAGCGCCGCTTCCGGGGTGCGCAGGTTGGGCGAGGGCGGTACCCACGGCAGACCGGTGTCGCGCCAGGTCATCGACCGCCGCCAGCCGATCATCGTCAGCACCTGCAGCTTCACCGGCCGCGGCAGGCGAGCGTTGACGAAACGCGCCATCTCGCCGAGGGTCAAACCGTGCACCAGCGTCCCGGGCGCCAGGTTGACGAAGCTCGCCGGCACGGTCTCTCGCGGCGCAGACAGCGGCCCCGCCAGCCGTTCGCCGCCCAGGGGATTCGGTCGGTCTAGCACCGTCACCTCGAGCCCCGCTTCCGAGGCGGCTTCCAGACAGAGGATCAGCGTGCTGACGTAGGTGTAGAAGCGCACGCCGGCGCCCTGCAGGTCGATCACCAGGGCGTCGAGGCCGTCCAAGTCTTCGGCCGTGGGCTGGCGGCGCTCGCCGTAGAGGCTGATCACCGGCAAGCCGCTGACCGGATCCAGGCCGTCGGCCACCTTCTCGCCCGCGGCCGCCCGGCTGCGCAGACCATGCTCGGGCGAGAACAGCCGCTTCACCTCGAGCCCCTGGTCGCGCAGCACGTCGATGGCGTGGCGGCCGGCCGCCGTCTGCGACGCGGCGTGGACGACCAGGCCGAGGCGCTTGCCGCCGAGCATATGGCGGGCGAGCTTGGGCTTGGCTTCGAGGCGCTCGAGGCCAAGCTGCACTGTCGCTTCGTTCGGCGTAGCTTCGTTCGGCGTGGCGTCGTTCGGCGTGGCAGCGTTCGTCACGGCGTCAGTCGGCGCGGCAGCGTTCGTCACGGCGTCCGCCTCAGTGTCCTCGACGGCGTCTTCCGCCAGAGCTTGCACCACGGCATCGGCCACCGCCGGACGCACTTCGCGAATCAGCTTGTTGTCGCGACTGGGGTGGACGCGATTGGTGAGCAGGATCACGAAAAGCTCGCGCTCCGGATCGATCCAGAGCGACGTACCGGTGAAGCCGGTGTGGCCGAAAGAGCTGGCTGAGAACAGCGAGCCGGCGGTAGATCCCCGCGGCGACTTGATGTCCCACCCCAACCCGCGCCCTTCGCCCAGGCCTTCTTGACGCCGCGTGAAGGTCTCCACCGTAGCGCGCGAGATCAGCCGCCGGTGCTCGAACACCCCACCGTTGAGCAGCATGCGGGCGAAACGCGCCAGATCGCTGGCGGTACCGAACAGCCCGGCGTGCGGCGCGACCCCGCCGAGGGCGTGGGCATTCTCGTCGTGCACTTCGCCGTGCAGCAGACGGCCGCGCCAGGGGTCCTGCTCGGTCGGCGCGATCCTGGCGAGGCGCTCGGGCGGCGGCAGGAAGCCGGTGTCGTTCATGCCGAGCGGACGGAACAGCCGACGCTCCAAGAAGGCATCCATCGGCTCACCGGCGACGCGCTCCAGAATCTCGCCCAGCAGGATGATGCCCAGGTCGGAGTACTTGGTGCGGCTGCCCGGCTCGTAGACCAGATCCATCGCTTGAATGCGCTCGAGGTACGCCTGCTTGCCCTGCAATTCCTGGTAGAGCGGCGACCACCAGTCGATGCCCGAGGTGTGCGTCAGCAGGTGGCGCACGGTGACGGCTTCACGGGCCGTCTGTTCGGCTGCCGATACGCCCTCGGCAGCGAAGCCCGGCAGGAAGTCGACCACCCGGGCATCGAGCTCGAGTCGCTCCTCGTCCACCAGGATCATCGCCATGGTGGTGGTGGCGACCACTTTGGTCAGGCTCGCGAGGTCGTAGATCGTGTTTTCACGCACCGGCGGCGCGTCTTCGGCACTGCTGAATCGGCCAAAGGCGCGCAGGTGCACCAGTCGGTCGCCGCGACCCACCGCTAGCACGCCCCCCGGGAACGCGCCCTGGGCGAGGAAACCACGGATCACCTGATCGACCGTCGCCAGGCCTTCCGGCCGGAATCCGGCCTCCTCCGGTGAGCCAGTCACCAGACTCATGGCGCGCCTCGGCAATCGCAATCCATACCCTTCAGGATAGCCTGGGCGGCCCGGCATGGGCAGAGACACCGGCAGCCTTCCGGTGAGATCGAATTCGCCGAACAGCGCGCCGATCGCCGCCCGCTGGCTGACCACAGCGCCGCCAAAAGCGCAGACCGCCACCGGGACATCGGGCACGGCGGCCAGCGCATAGGGGCTCTCCATGGCCACGAAGATCACCGGTTTGCCGGTGGCCTGCAGGCGATCCAACAGGCGCTCGTGCGAAGCCGCCAGCGCGGTGGCCCGCACCGAGCGCACGAAGGCCGAGACCAGGATGTGGCTGAAGTCGGACGCTCCGGCAACGATTTCATCGCTCACCGCTGCCGAGACGTCGGGACCGAGATAGCGGTTGCGGACGTCGATGCCGCGCGCCTCGAGCTCGTCCGCCGGCGTGCTGCGATAGACCAGCCGGTCGCTGAGCACCAGGTGCAGGAGGCGCAGCGGCCGCTCGGCCGCCAGCGGCAGGATGTCGCCCTCGTTGCGCACCACGGTGATGGCCCGGCGGGCGATCTCGTGGGCGCGCTCGACGTCCTCGGGGCGGGCGACGTGGCCAGCGATCGCTGCCGGATCCACCAGTCGCTCGCGGTGCAGGCCGAGACGCGCCTTGGTGGCCAGGATGTGCCGCACCGACGCGTCGAGCCGGGCTTCGGTGAGCTGTCCCTCGCGCACGGCACGCACCAGAGACTGCACCGCGACGCGGGCGTCCGGCGGCATCAGGATGACGTCGGCCCCGGCCTGCACGGCGCGGATGGCGGCGCCACCCGTCCATGCGGGTCGCACGCCCGCCATCTCCATCGCATCGGTGACGACCAGGCCTTCGAAACCGAGCTCGTCGCGCAGCAGGCCGTGGGACAACGCGGGTGACAGAGTCGCCGGCGCGCCGCTGGCGTCGAGCTCTGGAACCGCGATATGCCCCAGCATCACCGAGTCGACTCCTGCCGCCACCGCGGCGCGAAACGGCGCCAGCTCGATCGCCTCCAGCCGCTCGCGATCGCCGGTCACCACCGGCAGGGCGACGTGCGAGTCGACGGCGGT
>JBCCEE010000267.1:0-11722 GCA_039030415.1 Acidobacteriota bacterium | reverse complement strand
CGGATCAACGCGCTAGGCTCGACTTCGAGCTCCTCATCCTGCGCGCCGAGCTGTGCGACTGGCGACGCCGCGAGGCCGACATCGCTAGGATCATCGCCCTGGTCGAGGACCGGCGAGACAGGTCTGGGCGAGAGACGTTCCAGCCACCGCCCTTCGAGCTCAACCACTTTCCCCTGCCGCCACGCCTGCACCTGCGCGCCGCACGCCGCTACGCGGCACAGCAAGGCAAGGCACGACGCGTCGGAGCTCGACGCGCGGGACGCCGGGGCCAATCTCGACGAGCCTACCGTCGGTGGCGCGTCGGCTATCTGTCACCCGACTTTCGCGTCCACGCCGTCGGTCGGCTGATCTGGGATCTCTTCCGTCACCACGACCGCGAGCGCTTCGAGATCTTCGCCTACTCGCTGGTGGACGCGGACGACCCGATTCGCCGGGCCATCGAAGCCGGCTGCGATCATTTCGTCGACCTCTCGCGTCACGCGCCGGAGGAGGCGGCACACCGAATCCACCGCGATGAGGTCGATCTGCTGATCGACCTCGGCGGCTACTCCAGCCATACCCGGCCGGAGATCCTCGCCCACCGCCCGGCGCCGATCCAGGTCAGCTGGTTGGGATACCTCGACACCTTGGGCGCGCCGTGGACGCCGTGGGTGATCGCCGACCCGGTGGTGCTGCCCGAGAAGCTGGCGGCTCACTACTCCGAGCGCGTGCTCTACCTACCCCACTGTTTCCTCGCCTCCTCCCCGATCACCCTGCCGGCCGAGCCCGCGTCGCGCGCCGCCTGCGGCCTGCCCGAGGACGGCTTCGTCTTCGCCTGCTTCAACCATCCCAAGCGCATTGGCCCCGCGGTGTTCACCGCCTGGATGCGCATCCTGCGCCGCGTCGAGAGCAGCGTGCTGTGGCTCTACGACCGCGGCCTCGGGAGCCTGCGTCAGAACCTGCGCCTCGAGGCCGAGACCCGCGGCGTCGACCCGCGGCGCCTGGTCTTCGCGTCGGCGCTGCCTCGCCCGGAGCACCTGGCGCGTCTGCGCCGAGTCGACGTCTATCTCGACACCTTCGGCTACAACGGCGGGGCGACGTCTCTCGAAGCTCTGCGCGCCGGGGCTCCCGTGATCACCCTGCCCGGGGATACCTTTCTCAGCCGAATGGGGGCGAGCCTGTGCGCCGCCGCAGGAACCCCGGAGACCGTATGCACGACGGCGCGCGAGTATGAGGACCTGGCCGTCTGTCTCAGCACGCGAAACGACGAGCTCTTGGCGCTCCGGTCGCGGCTGGGCGACGCTCTCGCCACCGGGCCGCTGTTCGATCTTCCGCGCTTCGCCGGGCAGCTGGAATCGCTCTACGCATCCCTGCTGCCCCCGCTTCGGAAGCGGCCCAACAGGACCAGCACTTCGAGCACTGCCTCCGGCTCGCTTCAGCCGTAGCGGCCCTCGATGTAGTCGGCGGTTTCGCGATGCTGGGGGGTGACGAACATCTCGTCCGTGGGCGCGTGCTCCACCACCTTGCCGAGCAGCATGAACACGCATTCCTCACTCGCCCGTCTCGCCTGGGCCATGTTGTGGGTCACGATCAGGATCGTGTACTCCCCCCGCAGCTCCCAGATCAGCTCCTCCACCGCCTCGGTGCCGGCGGGATCGAGTGCCGAGCACGGCTCGTCCATGAGCAGCACGGCGGGTTTCACCGGCAGCAGGCGGGCGATGCACAGCTTCTGCTGTTCTTCGAGGGAGAGACCGGCGGCGGGCTTGCCGAGCCGGTCCTTCACCGCGTCCCACAGCAGGACCTGGCGCAGCGCCATCTCGACGATCTCATCGAGCTCGGCGGCGGATCGGCGACGGTGCTCGGGATGATGCAGCCGGAAACCGAAGAGGACGTTGTCGCGGATCGACAGGGGCAAGGGATTGGGCCGCTGAAACACCATGCCCACCTGCTTGCGCACCTGCACCAGCTCGGTGCCCGCGGCGTAGACGTCGTGGCCCATCACTTGGATCGAGCCGGTGGTCCGCACGTAGCCCAAGCGCTCGTTGATGCGGTTGACGCTGCGCAGAAAGGTGGACTTGCCACAGCCCGACGGGCCGATCATCGAGGTGATGTGACCGGCAGGGATGGCGAGATCGACGTCGAAGAGCGCCTGGAAGTCGCCGTACCAGAGATTCAACCCGCGGGTCTCGATGGCGTTGACCGCGGCTTCGGCGGCCTGGGATTCCGGCGCGGCGGCCTGTGTCGGGACGGTGGCCTGTGTCGAGCCAGTGTTCTGTCGCGGGACAGTGGTCTGTGGCGAGTCAGCCAAAACGGCCCTCCACATAAGCGCGGGTCCTAGGATCGGCCACCTCGCCGGTGAACAGGTTCTCGGTCTCGCCCACCTCCACGACCTCGCCGGTGAGGAAGAAGGCCGTGCGATCGGCCAGGCGGCGCGCCTGTTGCACCAGGTTGGTCACCAGAATGATGGTCATTTCGCGACGCAGCTCCTTCAGCACGTCCTCGATCCGCATGGTGGTCACGGGGTCGATGGCGATCGAGAACTCGTCGAGCAGCAGCAGCTCGGGGTCCTGCGAGAGGGCCCGGGCAATAGTCAGCCGCTGCTGCTGTCCTCCGGAGAGCAGGCTGCCGAGGGAGCGCAGGCGATCCTTCACCTCGTCCCATAGAGCGGCGCGGCGCAGGCACCCCTCGACGATCACGTCGAGGTCGGCCTGCGCCGTCACCCCGGCGAGTCGCGGGGCCAAGGCCACGTTGTCGTAGATCGAGAGGGGCAGGCCCACCGGCAGGGGAAAGACCACGCCGATGCGGCGGCGCAGGGCGTAGACGTTGCGCCAGCGGCGCACGTCGTGACCGTCGAAGACGATCTCCCCCGAGACCTCCATGTTCGGATCGAAGAGGTCCATGCGGTTGAGCGCCCGCAGGAACGACGTCTTGCCGCTGCCCGCGGGGCCGATGATGCCGAAGATCTCGTGCTCGCGGACCTCGAAGGTGCCGCCAGCAAGGGCCGTCTTGTCGCCATAGCGGATCGCCAGATCGCGCACCGCGAGCTTGACCTGCGCCGATTCGGACTGGGTAGGGGCGAGCTCGGTGGCGGCGGTCTCGGCGGGACCGGTCTCGGCAGCTCCGCTGGCGCCGCTCTCCACCGCTGGGCTCACCATTTCTTCTTGCTCCTCAAGAACATGCGAAAGCCGATCGAGAGGGCGTTCATCGACAGCACCATGGCGATCAGCACCAGGGCTACGCCGTAGGGCAGGGCCTCGGGCACGCCGGGCACCTGAGTCGAGATCACGAAGAGGTGGAGCGACATCGCCATGGTCTGGTCGAAGACGCTCTGGGGCAGGAAGGGCAGGAAGAAGGCCGCGCCGGTGAACATGATCGGCGCCGTCTCTCCCGAAGTGCGCGAGACCTCGAGAATCACGCCCGTCAAGATGCCGCTGATCGAGTTCGGCAGCACGACCTTACGGATCGTCTGCCAGCGGGTGGCGCCCATGTTCCAGCAGGCCTCCCGGAACGCCTGCGGGACCGACTGCAGAGACTCGCGGGTGGCCACGATCACCACCGGCAGGGTCATCACGGCGAGGGTGAGGCTGGCGGCCAGGATGCTGGTGCCAAAGCGGAAGAAGAGCACGAAGGCCCCCACCCCGAATAGGGCGTGCACGATCGACGGCACGCCGGCGAGATTGATGATCGCCAGGTTGATCAGGCGGGTGAGCCAGTTGTCGGGCGCGTATTCCGACAGGTAGAGGGCGGCGGCCACCCCTACCGGGACGGAGGCCAGCAGCGCCACGGTCACCAGCCACACCGTACCCACCAGCGCCGGCAGGATGCCGCCGGCGGTCATGCCCTGGGTGGGCTCGGTGAAGAGGAAGTCGAAGGAGAGCACCGGCCCGCCCTTCCACAGCAGCACTCCCAGAATGATCAACACGGGCAGGATCAGCAGCACCGTCATGGTGGCGAAGAGCAGGCGCACCAGCCCCTCGACCTTACGATTGAGCTCGTTCAGCTCGGTGGCTTCGAACATCGCGCGCTCCTCAGGACTTCTCGCCGATGCCCCGCACCACCAGGTCGGCGATGAGGTTGATGACGAAGGTGATGACGAAGAGGAAGATGCCGAGGGTGAAGAGTGCCTGATAGTGCTCCGAGCCGACCGCGGTCTCGCCGAGCTCGGCGGCGATGGTGGCGGTGAGCGCGCGCACCGAGTCGAAGACGCTGGTCGGCAGGTTGATCGAGTGGCCGCTCGCCATCAGCACCGCCATGGTCTCGCCAAAGCCGCGACCCACGCCGAGGAGCACCGCCGCCACCAGGCCGTTCTTGGCCGCCGGCAGCACCACCCGGAAGATCACCTGCCAGCGCGTCGCGCCAAGGGCCTCGGCGGCTTCGCGGTAGGTGTCGGGAACCGCCTTCAGCGCGTCTTCGGCGATGGTGGTCATGATCGGCGCTGCCATCAAACCCAGGATGATGCCGGAGTTGAGCACGTTGAGGCCTACCGGCACCTCGAAGGTACGGATGATCAGGGGATTCATGATCGACAGGCCGATGAAGCCCCAGACCACCGAAGGAATCGCCGCCAGCATCTCCACCAGCACCTTCAAGATCTCGCGGGTCTTGCCGGTGGAGAGCTCGCCGATGTAGATGGCGGCGCCGAGAGAGAACGGGACCGCCACCACCATCGCCAGCCCGGTGACGCTGGCGGTGCCGGCGATCAAAGCCAGGGCACCGTAGGTGGGGTTGTGGCTCGACGTCGGCGCCCAGCGCGGGGAGCCAAAGAATTCACTGAGCTCAAAGCCGGTGGTGAGGAAGCCGAGCCCTTCCTTGGTGATGAACACGAAGATGCCGACGATGCACAGGATGCCCGAGACGCCGCCGATGAACACCAGCTGCGCGACGGCCTTGTCCACGAACCAGGCCAGGTCGCGGCGATCGAGCTCCTGGCGGGCCACCTGACCGCAGTGGAAGTCTCCGGGGGGAGCGTCGGGACGCTCGGCGGAGGACGGAGCGTCGGAGGAGGCTGCCATCAGACGACCTCCTCGCCGTGCAGCAGCTCCATCAGCTCGGTGAGTCGAGCGGAGAGGTCGCGCAGACCGTCCCGCAGCTGAGATTCCGCCCGCTCCTGGTCGAGGTCGGTGAGGTCCGTGCCGACCTGCCAGTCGAGCACCACAGTCTTGTAGGGGATCCGCTCGACGTGAGGCCGCGGGTCCCCGCCGAGGCTGACGATCACATGGGCGTCGGCGAAGGCGGCGCCACGGGAATCGAGGCGGGTGGGCTCGAGGCTCGTGGGGTCGAGGTGATGGCGGTCCATGAAGACGCGACAGCGAGGCTCGAGCGCCTCGGCCGGCGCCCAGCCGGCGGAGGCGTAGTGGCCGCTGTCGGGAAACGCCTTGCGCGCCTGGGCCACGGCCAGCTGAGTCCAGCAGTCGTCCTTCTCGTCGACGAAGAGGAGGCGATAGGTCTTCGGCGCCTTGGTCTCGCCGGTGACGGCGAAGATCGTCTCTTCACAGATGTTCTTGGCCTGGGCCGCCACCCGACCCAAGCGGTTGAACACCGTCAGCAGGGCGAAGAGGTCGCCGATCGGGCGCTCGCCGCGATCTCCGGCGTCGAGCAGGTCGGCGAACACCTTGGCGGCTGCCCCGGAAGCCTGCGCCGCCATGCCCAGGGTGCCGCGGGCCATCTCGGCGTTGCCTTCGTTCCAGGACCGCATGGCCTGGGAGAGCACCCTTCGGCCTTGATCGGCCATCAGCTCGAGATCGCGAGCCACCGCTTCGGGAGGGGTTTGCGTCAACTGCACGGCCGACCGGCCGATGGTCGAGGCGTAATCACCGATGCGCTCGAGGCTGACGTTCAGGCGCAGCACCGACGACACCCACCGCAGGTGGCCGGCGCTCGGCAAATGCTGGGCCACGAAGGCGTGGCACCTGCGATCGATCCGGCGGACCCGGCGGTTGACCGGCAGATCGTCCAGAACCGTCCGGTACGCCAGGGCGCGGTCGCCGGACAAGAGAGCCTCGATGGCGGCCTGCTGAGCGGCTTCGACCCGCTCTCCAACCGCCTGGACCTCGCGCGCGATCTTGCGCCGATCCGCCTCCAGCCGCTCTTCGTAGTGGCTCATCAGCCAGCCGATCCGCAGTCCACCGCGCGCGCCGGAGCGTAGCCCTTGTCCACCAGGATGCACTGCCCGACGTCGCTCAGGATCCACTCGAGGTAGGCGGCGGTAGCCCCTTCGGGCTGTCCGCGGGTGATCATGAAGAGGGGCCGGGCGATCGGGTAGGTGCCGTCGCTGGCGGAGGCGACCGAGGGCGAGACGCACGGCTCGCCGTCGGCCATGGACACGCACACCAGCTGGATGTGCTCGGTGGCATAGGCGAGGCCGCTATAGCCGATGGCGCAGGGTGTCTTCTCCACCAGGTCGACCACGTCCTTCGAACCGTGCATGTCTCGCGAGCCGAGCCTGAAATCGCGCTCCTTGCCCAGCACCGCCTCCTGGAAGTAGACGTAGGTGCCCGAGTTGTTCTGGCGGCTGACGCGGACGATCTCGTCGCTCGGGCAACCCGGCACCTCGAAGCCGAGCTCGCTCCAGCGCTCCACCGTGCCCCCTTCGCCGTAGATCTCGGCGAGCTGAGCAATGCTCAGCGACTCCGCCGGGTGATCATGGTGCAGGTAGACGGCGAGCGCGTCGTAGCCCACCACGTGCTCCACCGGCTCGACGCCGTTCTGCCGGGCCGCGTCCTTCTCCTTCTCCTTCATCTGGCGACTGGCGTTGGCGACGTCCACCGTGCCGTTGATCAGCGCCGAGATGCCGGTGCCCGAGCCGCCGCCGGAAACCGCCACGGCGACGTTGGGATCGATCTCCTTGTAGGCCTCGGCCCAGGCCTGGGCGACGTTCACCAGGGTGTCTGAACCCTTGTTTTGGATCAGCGTGCGGCCCCCGCGCGACGTTCCCGAGCCGTCGTTGGCCGGGCGTCCGCAAGCGACGATCAGAGTGAGCAGGAACGCGCAAAGCACGATCGATCGGACTGGCTTCATGGAAGTCTCCTCGTATCGGCGCCCGGTGGACCTCGGAGCCCATCGAGCAAGAGCTGGCTGCTGTCGGATCTTTATGGGAACTTAATGTACGCTTGTGACAGCGAAGTGACGGCCGAGTGACGGCTCGGGAACATTACGGTTGGAGCCGACCGGTCGGCAGCAGACACGGAACCTCGAGCGGGGTCAATGGCACGACACATCACGATCATCGAAGACGAGCCCGCGATCGCCGAGATCCTCCAGTACAACCTGGAGGAGGCGGGCTTCGAGGTGGAATGGGTGAGCCGGGGCGACGAGGCCCCGGCCGCGCTGCGCCGCCGGCTTCCCGACCTGATCCTGCTCGACGTGATGCTGCCGGGCCTCGATGGCCTCGAGCTCACCCGCTGGCTCAAGCGCGATCCGCACACGGCGCGGGTGCCGCTGATCATGGTGACGGCTCGTGAGCAGGAAACCGACCGTATCGTGGGCCTCGAGCTCGGGGCCGACGACTACATCACCAAACCCTTCAGCCCGCGGGAGGTGGTGCTGCGGGTGAAAGCCGTCTTGCGCCGCGGCTCACCCGCCGAGCTCGAGCCCCGCCAGCTCGCGGCCGGTGCGATTCGGCTCGACCCCGGAGAGCATCGGGCCTACGTGGAGGATCGCGAGGTCAGCCTCACCGCCACCGAGTTCCGTCTCCTGACCCTCTTGCTCGAGCGGCGTGGCCGGGCCCAGAGCCGGATCCAGCTGCTGCGCGACGTCTGGGGCTTCACCGAGAAAGTGGACAGCCGTACCGTCGACACCCACATCCGGCGCCTGCGCTGCAAGCTCCGCCCGGCGGACGGACAGATCGAGACCCTGGTGGGCGTGGGCTACCGGCTGTCGTGAAGCTGCCCGCGCCTCCCCGGCTGCGCGTCGCCTTGCTCTGGCCGCTGCTCGCCGCGGTCGGAATCGTCGCACCGCTCACCTGGTTCGTGGCCACCGCCCCCCTCGAGCCGGGCATCGCTACCCTGCTGCTCGACACCGTGCAGATCCTCCTGCCCGAGGCCGCCCGGACCACCGAGCTCGAGCCCCGTGAAGTCCATCGCTCGATCCGCGAGCTCGGGGCCGAGAACGCCATCCGCATTACCCTGATCGCCGAGGACGGAGCGGTGCTTGCCGAGAGCTCCCTGCCGTGGGAGGGCATGCTGGCGATGGACGACCACGGCACCCGACCCGAAGTGCTCGCGGCTCTCGCAGCCGGCGCCGGTACCTCGGTGCGGCGCAGCGACACCCTGGGGCGCTACTTCGCCTACGCCGCCAGGACCCTTCGCGGTGCTGGCGGCCAGCGCTACGTCCTGCGCCTGGCCCGCCCCGTCGAGCAGGTCCACCTCCTGCGCCGCACGCTCACCGCCCTGCTGCTGCTGGCGGTGGTCAGCGGCCTGGCGATCCTGACGCCGATCTCCTGGTGGCTGCACCGCGGCCTGTTGCGGCCGCTGCGTCAGATCCTCGAAGCGTCCAAGATCCTGGCCGCGGGCGATTTCAGCACGCGGGTGGCGGTGCCGCCGTCCGCCGAGCTCGGGACCCTGGCGGGCAGCTTGAACCTGCTGGCGGAGGAAGTCGAGACCCAGCTCGATCTGCTCGCCAGCGAGCGCAACGAGCTGCGCGAGATCCTCGCCAGCATGTCGGAGGCGTTGATGGTCACCGACACCCGAGGTCGGGTGCGGTTGGCCAACGCCACGGCGGAGCGGCTGTTTGAAGCCGAAGGGCCGATCGTCGAGCGTCGGGCGGCCGAGCTCGAGCCAGGGCTGGGTGCCCTGGTGGCGCGAGCGCTGACTTCGGATCGGGCCGAAAGTGCCGAGCTCGGGCTCGGTCGGGCCGACCCCAGAGCCCACGCCGTCCTGGTGTCTCCCCTGCCCGATGGGCGCGGGGCGGTGGTGGCCGCCCGCGACTTGACGGAGACCCTGCGCCTGGCGGAAGTCCGCCAAGACCTGGTCGCCAACGTCTCCCACGAGCTCAAGACCCCGCTCACCGCCATCCGCGGCTACGCCGAGACCCTCGAAGACGGCGCCCTCGCCAGGCCGCAGGTGGCGGAGGGTTTCGTGGCGCGGATTCTCGAGCAGTGCGTGCGCCTGGAGGCGCTGCTGGGCGACCTGCTGGTGCTCGCCCGCCTCGAGAGCCGCGGCGTGGCGGAGCAGCCCGAGACCGTCGATCTACACCAGACCGCCCGCCAGGCGATGGAAGCCCTGGGAGAGAGCGCTCGTCAACGCGGGGTGACCCTTTCTCTCCAGACGTCCACGCTCCAGGCGTCCACTCTCCAGGCGTCCACTCTCCAGGCGTCCAACGACCTGCCCCAGGTGCCGGGTCATCCCGAAGAGCTGCTGCGCCTGATGCTCAATCTGATCGAGAATGGCATCAAGTACAACCGTCGCGGAGGACACCTGGACGTCGCCCTCCTCGACCGGGGACACGAGGTCGAGCTGGAGGTGCGAGACGACGGCATCGGCATCCCCGAGGCGGCCCTCGAGCGTATCTTCGAACGCTTCTACCGGGTCGACAAGGGGCGGGCCCGCGAGCAAGGCGGCACCGGGCTCGGCCTCGCCATCGTCAAGCACGTGGTGCGGTCTCACGGCGGCTCCATCGCCGTAGAGAGCACCCTCGGTTCCGGTACGACCTTCCGAGTGCGACTGCCGGCGTCGAGCTCAGTCCGCACGGATGACATGGATGGGATCGATCGACGCCGCGCGCCGCGCCGGGAAGTAGCTGGCCGCGAGGACGACGGCGAGGAGGCAGGCACTGGCGACGGCGAGGGTGATCGGGTCGTTGCCGCGGACCCCGAACAAGAGGTGCCCCAGCGCGGCCTGAAGCCCTAGGCTCAGCAGGAGCCCGAGAGCGAGCCCCAAGGCGCAGAGCTCGAGCCCTCGCTTCAGGACGATGCCGCGCACGTCGCTAGCGCTGGCGCCGAACGCCATGCGGATGCCGAGCTCCCGCGCCCGTTGCGCGACCGAGCTGGAGATGAGTCCGTACACGCCAACCACGCCCAGGAGGAGGGCGATGGCGCTGGCGAGCGTCAGCAGCTGGGTGATGAAGAGGGTGCCTGCCACCGATGGATCGCGCTGCGCGAGCCGCTCGAGAGAGGCCGTTTCGAACAGGGCAAGGCCAGGGTTGATCTCCCAGATGGCGTCCTGGACCTGACGGAGAAAGTATCCGGACTGTGAGCGGCTATGGCGTATTGCAAAGCTCTGAGACCGCCAGACGAAGCGATCGTCTTCGCCGGTACCCCGCCAGAAAGCCCGCGGTGCCAGTGGCCAATAGACCATCGCGGGGCTCGCTTGACGGACCCCGTCATCGCGCACGTCCGCGGCAACGCCGATGATCTCGTAGTGAAAGGGCGGCTCCGGGCGCGCGGCGAGCTTCTGCCCGAGAGCGGCCGCGGCGGAGCCCCAGTACTTGCGAGCCAGGCTCTCGGACACCACCACCGCCGGGCGTCCCAGACGAACGTCCTGCCACGACAGCGCTTCGCCGGCGAGCAGCGGAATCTGAAGCGCCTGAAAGAAGCCGCCGCCGATCCATTTGTGCCTCTCGATCTCAGGCCGGTCGGGACCTCGGGAGCTCTCCGTGTAGAGCGTGTTGACGTTGTTGTTGCCGTCCAGCGGTATGGCCGAGCCGACGGTGACCGCGTCGACCCCGGGGACCTCCTCGAGCCGGTGCGCGATGGTCTCGAACTGACGGGCCACGGCTTCGAGATCCGGCACCTGCTCCGCCGGGATATTCAGCTGCAGGGTCAGCACCTCCTCGGGGGCACCGAAGCCGGGCTCGACTCCGCGCAGCTCCTGGAAGCTGCGAAGCATCAGCCCAGAGGCCACCAGCAGCACCAGGACGACGGCGATCTGAACCACCGCCACGCCGCTGCGAAAGGCCTGCGAGCGCCTGCTCGAGGCGACGCGAGCTCCGGCGTGGCGGAGGGCTCGGTCTATGGAGCTCATCCGCAGCAGCGGCGCAGCGCCGGCGATCGCCGCGCTGATCAGCGCCAGCGCCAGGACGAACAGCAGCACCCTCGGGCTGAGTGCCACCTCGCCGAGACGCGGCACGTCGGCGGGCGCCAGGGTGATGAGACTTCGCAGCCCAGCGGCTGCCAGAGCGATGCCGCCCAAGCCGCCAGCGAGGCTCAGCAGCAGAACCTCTTTGAACATCTCCCAGCGCACGCGCGCCCGGCTGGCGCCGATCGCGGTGCGAACCGCCATTTCGTTACTCTGCTCGGAGGCCCGCACCAGCAGCAGGTTGGCGACGTTGGCGCAGGCCACCAGCAGCACCAGCCCGACGCCTCCGAGAAGCACCCACAGGACGCTCGCGGTGTCGCCCACGAGTCGGTCCTTGTATGGCGTGACCCGCACGGAGAAGGCCTCTATGTGCTCCTGCGTTGCCAGCGGGCCGCCGGGAAAGCGCGTCCAGGCGGTCGGCAGTAGCTGCTGGAGCTCGGCACGCGCCTGTTCCAGCGACACCGTCTCCCGAAGTCTTGCTACCGACCCGAAGCCGATGTTCCCCACGAACAGGCTGCCGCGCTCGATCTCGAACGGCAACACGACATCGCTCGCAACTCCGAGGCCCTCGAGCTGCGGCGGTACCACCCCGACGATCCTGTGGGTCGCGCCGTCGATTCTCAGCTGCTGACCGACCGCCGAGGCCGCGCCGGCGAAGCGGCTCTGCCAGGTGTCGTAGCTGAGGAGTACGACCTTCGCCGCGCCAGGCGCCTCGTCCTCAGGATCCAAGG
>JBCCEE010000266.1:0-11750 GCA_039030415.1 Acidobacteriota bacterium | reverse complement strand
GTGGCTCGATCGTCCTGAGCACCGCGACCCGCGGCTTGACGTGTTAGCCTGGCTGTCGAAGGTCGTGCTGCCCGCGAGATCTCGTGGTGTCAAAATACCGGAGTTACACTCTTTCGCGGAGTTCAAGACCTACCTAGAGGTGAACATGCAGACCTGGGATGAGCAGTGGGCTGCCAAGGGACGGGAAGAAGGCTTGCAGATCGGCCTTCAGCAAGGTCGCAGAGAGGGCCGTCAGGAAGGTCGAAGAGAAGGCCGTCAGGAAGGTCGAAGAGAAGGCCGTCAGGAAGGTCGAAGAGAAGGGGCTTTGCTGGGGCAGCTCGAAGGCGAGCGCAAGATCTTTCGACGCCTATTCGAGCGCAAGTTCGACGCTCCTGACGCGGCTGCCGAAGAGCGCATCCTCTCCGCCGATGCGGAACAGCTCATGTCCTGGGCCGAGAACCTGCTCACGGCGGAAACTGTCGATGAAGTCTTCACCTGAAGACTTGGCCTCGACGGGCTCGACGGGCTCGACGGGCTCGACGGGCTCGACGGGCTCGATGGCGTAAGTTCCTTCGAGTGTCTCGGGGTCCCGCAATCTTCAACGGGACGTGTCTCAGCGGGACGTGTCTTGGCGGCGTGCGTCTCGCCAGCTGCAAGCGTCGCTTCGGCGGCATGCGTCGTTTCCGAGGAGCCACGCTTGGCCGCGCGACGTTTCGGTCGGATGCTGTTGGCGAGCTCTTTCTCACCCGCCAGTTGGAAGAAGGCCACCGCCGCCTTCGAGACCGCCGAGATTTCGCTGCGCAGGTTTCGGACAGCGCGCTCCTTCTCCTTACGGCTGGCGTCGAGCTCGCGGCCCGCGTGCTGCAGCGCGCTCAGCACCTCTCGCAGCCCTTCCGCGCCAGGCTGGAGCACGTGGATCAGGTGTTGTGGTGTCAGAGGTTCCGCGCCGAAGCGAGGCGTAGGGAACGCCAGCTCGGGTTGTGCGAGATGGTTTAGCGCCAAGTCGACCTGGCGCAGCAGTTTGCGCGGGCGTCTGCGGGTCGGCCCATCGAACCCGGCTATCACGAAGGCATCCGGTTGCTTCTCGCCCTGACCTCGGTAGAGCTCTTCCACCGTGCGTCGCATGCTCGACAGGTCCTCATAGAGGTCTTTGCTGAGGCGGTCGCGCTCCTCGCGCAGCTCCACGACGCGTCGAACCCGTCCGATGGTGTGCTGCTCGGCCGCGCTCAGCTTTGCCCGCGAATCGCCGAGGCCCGCCTTCAGCGTCAACAGGACGGCCCGAAAATCGGGCCGTGCCTCGCCGGCGTCTCCTGCGCTCGGCAGCGCGGCCGCCCAGCCGTCGAGGTTGTGGGTGATCTCGTCGACGTGGCCGACGATGGCGGCTTCGACCTGCTCGGCTTCGTTCAACAGGTTGAGGATGCGATCGCTTTGTGCGGTTCTCATGAGTCAAGTCCTCGAAGGTTCGAAGCGCAGCGGTTCCCCGAAAGCTCGTGGACGCGTCGGCACACGGCCCCGGACTGGCCTGCGTTGGTTGGCGTATAGCGCCTCTGTTGAACGGCGCGCAGCGTTTGCGGGTGCCTGCTACACAGCAGCATTGGCGCTGCTAAGCGGCCTCTGATTACTGAATCCTTCGCCCAAGCAACGCTTGCTATCTTAGGTGAGCAAATAATCACTGTCAAGTATGAATCTCGTATAGGAGAGACTTTATTGCTTTGGAGGCTCTGATCCAGCGGTCAACCCGCCTTTCCTGTCGAACGTCGCGATAACCTACTGCGCGCGCCGCCTGCCGAACTCGACGGCTCCAGCGTCCAGGCGACTCGAGCTTTGCCAACGTCTGAGGCGATGATGCTCCGCCGTTCAAAGCGTCACCAACGCTTGGGGCGCTAGTTTCCCGCCGTTCAGCGCGTCACCAACTCTTGGGGCTGCGATTCGCCGCCGTTCAGCGCGTCACCAACGCTTGGGGCTGCGATTCTCTGCCGTTCAAAGCTTCACCAACGCTTGGGGCTGCGATTCGCTGCCGTTCAGAGCTTCACCAACGCTTGGGGCCGCGATTCGCCGCCGTTCAGACGGTTTTTCCGGGTTTATGGCACAAAGTTGCCGCATCCCCCAAGATTGAGCGCCGCTTTTCCGTCTTCTATGGGTGAGAGCGTTGCTTCGGCCAGGAGTCCATCCCGGCCGCTGACGAACGCCTCAGTCAAGGAGGACATCGATGGAGCCCGACAGCCCCAAGCCGCCGCACAAACCCTCGGACCGAAGCCACAGATTGCTCTTCAGCCATCCGCGCACCATCCAGGATCTGCTGGTGGGATTCATCCAGGAGCCCTGGATTGCAGAGCTCGACTTCACAACCCTCGAAAAGCTGCCCTCGGACTACCTTTCGGGGCAGCTTGGAGGCGAGTTCGAAGAGCGCGTCAGCGATGTCGCCTGGCGCGTCCGCTGGCGGGACTCGACGCTTCATATCGTCATCCTGCTGGAGCTGCAGTCCTCCAGCCCGCCAGACATGGCGCTGCGGATGCTGGTCTACGTCGCGCTGTTCTACCAGCGACTGCTGAAGGAGAAGCCCCTGACCCAGCACGGGAAGCTACCGCCCGTGCTGCCCATCGTCTTCTACAACGGAGATCGCGAATGGTCAGCTCCATTGTGCGTCGAGGAGCTGATCGAGCCTGTCCCGGAGCTCCTGAAGCCCCGCCTCCCCTCGATGCACTACTGCCTAGTGGATGAAAAGCGCCTGACCCTGGAGACTTTAGAAGGCCTGTTCGAGAACGTCGTCGCCGGCATCGCGCGCGTCGAGCAGGATCATGGGCCAGAATACCTCAGAGCCATGGTTGGAAACTTCGCGCAGTGGCTCGATCGGCCCGAGCACCGCGACCTGCGGCTAGACGTGTTAGCCTGGCTGTCGAAGGTCGTGCTGCCCGCGAGATCTCGTGGTGTCAAAATACCGGAGTTACACTCTTTCGCGGAGTTCAAGACCTACCTGGAGGTGAACATGCAAACCTGGGATGAGCAGTGGGCCGCCAAGGGACGGGAAGAAGGCTTGCAGATCGGCCTTCGACAAGGCCGTCAGGAAGGTCGCAGAGAAGGCCGTCAAGAAGGTCGCAGAGAAGGCCGTCAGGAAGGTCGCAGAGAAGGCCGTCAGGAAGGTCGCAGAGAAGGCCGGCAGGAAGGTCGCAGAGAAGGTCGCAGAGAAGGGGCTTTGCTGGGGCAGATCGAAGGTGAGCGCAAGATCTTCCGACGTCTATTCGAGCGCAAGTTCGACGCTCCTGACGCCGCTGCCGAAGAGCGCATCCTCTCCGCCGATACGGAGCAGCTCATATCCTGGGCCGAGAACCTGCTCACGGCGAAAACCGTCGACGAAGTCTTCTCCTGAAGACTCGGGCTCGACGGTGCCGCGGCTAAAGGCTGAGCGGAGGCCGGCGCGAGGGGCTCGCGCCGGCGGAAGAGGCTGCGCTAGCGGTCGGCTTCTTCGACCGCCCCGAGGACGTCCAAGCGACCGCTGCCGATATCCCAGCCGAGATCTGGAATCGGCGTGGACCCGCGTCGGATGTGACGGCCCAAACGCAGTACGGTCCCCAGACGATCCCTGGCTTCAGGATCGCGGATCAGCGCTGCCGTGCCGGCGACGAAGGGAGCGCTGAACGAGGTGCCCCAGCCGGCTGCGAAAATACCGCTCGGGAAGGTGGTCACGACGCCCGCGCCGGGGGCTGCGACGTCCACGATGGGCCAACCGTAATTCGAGAATTCACTCAGCTCGTCGTCGAGGGTGGTGGCCGCGACGCCGAGCGTGTTCGGCAGGAGCGCTGGATAGACGGCTGCCTCTTCACCGCTGTTGCCGACGGCAGCGACGCACACGACGCCGTTCAGACGGGCGTAGCGAATCGCCCGCCGCAGAGCGATGGAGCTCTGCTCCATGCTGAAGCTCATGTTGATGACGTCGGCGCCGTGATCCACCGCGTAATAGATCGCCCGGATGATGTCGAAAACATGCGCCGAGCCTTCGCCGTTGAAAACGCGCAGCGGCATGATGCGAGCGCCCGGTGCGACCAGCCGCACGATGCCGGCCACCATTGTGCCGTGGCCGAAGTGGGTGGGCAGCTGCATTTCTGCCAGCTCAGTGGCGCTCTCCTGGTCGAGCAGAACGACCATCGAGCCGCCCAGGCTCAAGGTCTGTGCTTCGCCAGCGAGCGTGGCCTCGAGAATCGGCTGATTGAACTGCTCGAGAATCGGCTGAAAGGATTGAGTCGACTCGGCCGATTGCTGGGATCGTTCCGAGTGTCCCAGGGCTCGCTGTAACGACTGGTCGAGCAGATCCCACTCCGAGGGGATTCCCGGTACATCGAGTCGGAAGTCGTAGCCCGACACCAAGGCGCTGCTAAGCACCGGATGACTCGGGTCGACACCGGTGTCTATGATCGCGACCGTCGCCGATCCGCAGTCTCCCTGCTCTGCGTGGGCGGGGTGAATCCGCACCAGGCGAGCCGCTTCTTGATCGGCGAAGCCGCTCCACAGCTCGCTTGGCCCGAGCTGGTTCAGGCATGGCGTCGCCAGACTGCCCGAGCGCAGGCGATCGAGGTCGACATCACCCGCTATGGGACCGACGCCCGATGCGTCGGTCCTTGGCAGCGCAGCCAACCTGGCGGGCTCGAGCTCCTCGACCCTGGGGTCGCCCGCGATCAGCTCGACCATCTGGTCGGTGGTCATGGATTCGGGGCCTTCGAGGATCGCCAGCGGGCCGTCGCCGCTGGTCAGCTCGCCGACCGTTCGGAAGCCGTATTGCTCGCTCAGGTCCGGCAGGTCAGCGAGCGCCGCGCGCACCATGAGCTGATTGTGATGAGCGTTGGAACGACGATAGTGGCCGGGGGGATCCGCCAGCGTCGGGGCCACCCATGCCAGGGTGGTGAGGAAGAGCGCCAGGTGCCGTAGCTTCATAGCCCAGCCCCATGAGCGGCACCGGAAGCGAGATCGAGCGGCAGCTCGACGAAATCCTCGCCGATCAGCAGGCAGAGCTCCAACGCCTGCTGAGGCAGGCCTTCGAACTGAAACTCGCCGAATGCGCTGGTCAGCGTGCGGTCGATCTCGTCCTGGCCGGCAAAGACCAGCACGGGAACCCGGGAGAGGGGGGCTTCGGTCTGGCTCGGCTGCATCACCTGGCCGACCGCGACGGTCGAGCGCGGCTCCAGCTCGTGCTCCAATCGCAGGTTGATCCGGTAGCTTTCGGCCTCGAACGTCAGGGTGCGATGAGAACGATCCAGATCGCGAGTCCCGACCGGGGCGGGCTGCAGAAAGCTGTCGAAGGCGGCGGTACAGCGTAGCCTGCGAAACGGTGACCGGCGTTGGCCGATCTCGGGTTTTTGCCGGCGAACGCTGGCGATCGCCTTGGCAATCCGAACCGCGTAGCTGGGCACAGGAGCTTCGTGATCTGCCTTGCCCAATGAGGCGACTTGCCGAAGGTGTTCGACGACTCCAGCCGCCGAGCTGGCTTCGGTCGCCGAGGGCTCGAGCAGTCGCTGCATCTTCTCTTCGTCTTCCGGGCTGGCGATTCCGCGAACGAAATCGCTCCAATCTGTGATGTCGAATTTGGCCATGTCATGCTCCTGGTGTGTGAAGCACTCGCTGTGTCGTGCGTCGCGGCGATCTCTTCTCTTCTAATGAGGGGAGATTCGGCCATGGAAAAATGGGGGAATCTGCCGAGCCAGTCAAATTGGTCACTTGCTGGACGCTGCGGGTTTGCCAACGAGCACGAAAGGAGCCCAGTGGTAGGGGCTCGGATAGGCTCGACGCAGATCGAGCATCGCATGCCGGAGCGCTTGGGCGCGCCCCGAGCCGGCGCTCAAATGTTCATAGAAGGAGCGCATGAAGGCGGCGGTCGAGACGTCGTGCACGTCCCACAGCGTGACCAGTACGGATTGTGCTCCGGCATAGAGCAGGCCGCGGGTGAGTCCGACCAGCTCCTCGCCCCCCAGCACGGCGTTGAGGCCGGTGCCGCAGCCGCTCAAGACCACCAGCTCGGCGTTGAGACACAGCTCGTAGAGGTCGAACAGGCTGAGCCGTTCGGTGCCGAGCTGGATCGCCGAGAAGATCGGATTGTCGCGACGGAAGAGCCCATGGGTGGCGATATGCAGGTAGCGGCAGGCTGAACCTCTCTGACGCAAGGCTTCGGCGCTGGCAGCTTCTCCGAGCAGCAGGGTCGCGTCGGGTAGCGAGCTGGCGACGGCTTCCGCTTCTTCGAGGATGTGGGGCGCTCGGTCGTCGGCGACGCCCAAGACCAGCGAGGTGTCGGTGCAGTCCGTCTCTTTGATCGAGCAGAGGTGAAAGACCTCCGCGCTGGGAGCGTAGGAGAGCGTGAAGCGGTCGATCAAGTAGCACGTTCCATCATGCAGCGCATGGAAGGGCACGTAGTGCAGGAACCCGTGCGGCACCATCACCAGATGATCTCCCCGCAGGTGCTCACGGATCGGCTCGATCAGCACGCGGTAGAGCTCGGTGAGGTGGGCGTGCATGGCCTGGTGTCCCGGGTCGACTCCAGGCCTCGGCTGACCGGCGGTTTGCTCGGCTCGGTACTGAGCTTGCGCCGTGTGTGAAGCCGCGGTCGACAGCTGCAGCTGCAAGAACCGATGCAGCTTGCGCGCCTGTCGCGCGGTCGCGACCCGGTCGACGACCAGCTGGTCATGGGTGAGAACGCACACGAAGATCTCGCCGCGGGCAATGAAGTATTCGATCAGCGTCGCCTCGGGAGGCAGGGAAGAGCGGATCGTTTCGAGATCGATGACGGAGGCGGACTGCAACGAGCTGAACTCGAGATCCGCGGTCCGCAGCTCCCGCAGAGCTCGCAGCAGCGCTTCTTCGGTGTGCCGGGTGCGGTTGCGCAGTCCCTCGAGGCTCTGACGAGGCCGCTCGCCCGTACGCATTTCTTGGGTATCGATTTGGCGGTAGAGCCAGTTGAGCTCCTCGCGCAGCCCCAATACCCGCTCTCCAAGCTCTGAAGCCGCGGGCGAGCGCGGCACCAGCGTATGAGCGCGAAATCCCATCAGGTCCACCAAGCTACGAGACTTGGCGGCTTCGATGTAGGCGAATGCCTGCTCGGCGTGGGCCTGCTTGGCGTGGGCCGAGGTGCCCGGGTCTTCCAAGGTGAGCCAGACCAGGCTCTCGTAGACGGCGTGTTTGTCCTTGAGGAAAGCGATCTTGAGATCGTCTCCCGGCAGCTGGCTGCGCAGCTGCTCGAGCAGGCGATGCGAGCGTTGGTAAGCGTTGAGCGCGGCGGCGCGATCCCCGGACGCTTCTTCGACCTGCCCCAGCACGAGATGAGCTCGATGCTCGAGGGCGGGCAGGTCGAGGTCGGCCAGGCGCTCGAAGGCGTCGTTGCAGGCGCTGCGCGCCCGCTGGACCTCGTCGAGGGCGAGCTGTAGCTCTGCCAGGTGCAGCTCGCACATCGCGGCCCGGGGAGCCATGTCGAGCTTGGTGAAGGTCTCACGGGCGCCGCGAGCGAGCCGCACCGCTGCCCTCGGCTGCTGCTCGCGCGCCAGTACTACCGCGTGGTAGAAATCGATCAGTGCCGGCCACAGCTGGTTGTGCTCGTCGACGAAGATGTCGCGAGCTCTTCCCAAGAGCTCGATGGGCTCCGGCGAGCGCCCCTGGCGGCTCAAGGCGATCGCCCGGAACGTCAGGGCCTTGGCGGTCTCGTAAGGGATCTTGAGACGTGCGAAGACCGTGAAAGCGGCGAGGGCGAGGTCGGCAGCCTCTTCCACCAGATTGAGATCGAGGTAGATCTCGGCCTGATCGAGGTCGCAGAGGGCGGTGTGGTAGTCATCCCCCGCGGCTTCGCAGTCACGTCGCGCCGATTGGAAGAGCTGGATGGCCCGGGTGTATTCGCCGCGCAGGTAATAGAGGTAGGCGATGTTGTAGTCGATCTGCAGCAGGATCCGCGTGAGGCCGTGCCGCACGCAGTAGTCGCGTCCCGCCCGGTAGGCGCGAAGCGCCTCGATGAAGTCATGCAGGTGGATGTGGCAGACCGCGATGTTGCGGAGACAGATCGCGACGTCTTGAACCCGGTCGAGGTGGCGAAACTCACCGCAGGCGTAGCGGTAGCAGTCGAGCGCCTCTTCCCAGCGATCTTGCCGCACGAGGATGATGCCGAAGTTGTGCTCCAGATTGGCCAGGCGGCGCCGGTCGCCAACACCCTCGAAGGTGGATTTCGCGGCACGATACCACTCCAAGGCCTGGGAGTGCTGCCCCAAGAAGGCGAGATTCAACAGCGCGCTGGTGCGGGTGATGGCGGCCTCCAGCAGATCGGGCAGCTGTTCGAATCGGCCGACCGCCTGCTCATAGAGCCGCTGGGCGCGGTCTGTCTCACCCAAAGAGTGGGCGACGTTGGCGGCCGATCGCTCAGCGAGCGCCCGCCCTTTCTCGTCGTCGAGCTTCTCGGCCAGCCAGCGGGCGGTCTCGGCCAGGCCGCGGGCTCGCTCGAGGTCGACGGCGAAGAGCCGCGCGACCTCCGCGGTCAGCTGTGGCACCAGGTCAGGACCGATGATCTCGCGGTGCCGATGAAGAAACTGCTGCCGCTGCTCGTCATCCGCGAGCTTCGCGACGTGTTCCATGAGCCATCGCGGGTCTGGCTCGCCGACCGTCATGAAAACCCGTGTCGCGTCAACTGCCGATGCAGCCTCTCCAGGCAGCGGCCGCGTGTAAAGCCGATCGATCCGACCGCCAGGCCAAGGCTCTGAGCGATCTCTTTGTAGGGCTTGGGGGGAAAAGTGAAGAAGAGATGCCGGATCAGCTCGCGGCAGCGCGGCGTCAGCTCGAGGATGGCGTCTCGCACGAGCTGTTCGCGCGCGATCTGCTCGATCAGCTCGGGCTGGTCGTCAGGGTCCTCCGGCTCGAAAGGGGAATCTTCTGGGGAAGCAACCTCGTGAGCGTTCTTGACCCGCAGCTTCCGCTGCCAATGGAAGCATTTGTTGCGCGCCAGGGTGATCAACCAGGACCGGAAGGCCTCGGGCTTGCGCAGCTTCTCGAGATCGTTGTAGCTGTCGAGCCAGATGGCTTGGAAGAGGTCGGTCGCATCGTCGTGCGGCACGCCGTAGCGCCGGACCACCGTGAAGACCATCTGACTGTATTTGTCGACCAGGGCACCCCAGGCTTCCTCATGGCCCTCCAGACAAGCGCTCACCAGCCGCTCATCGGGCCAGGACGCGTCGGGCTTGTTGCGGGTCGCCAGGCGATCACCTGCCAACAAAGCGTAGGCCTCGTGGCCCAGCCGGATGAGACCCGGCTCGCCCAGGGGGCGCTGGTGTACTGAGACGGCTCATGTCAGAACGCTTCGGCGAAGATATCCTGATCCCCAGGAAGATCTGCAAGGGGAATCGAATAGGGAATCATAGCCCGAAGTTGCGTCCAAGCGCCCAGAGAAGCTCGGGCTCTGCAAGGTGGACCGGGTTGCGAGGGCTTCAGGGGCGCTGGCGCCAGTACAGCTCCTCGACGTTCCACAGGGTGAAATGATCGAGGGTCGCTGGCCGAAAGTTACCGAGCCCCGCGGCTGCACCGGTGAGGACGTTGGGGCTCACCAGGAAGATCATCGGCAGGTTCTCAGCCACCAGCTCCTGGACCCGGTAGTACAGTCGCTGGCGCTCGTGGGGGTCGACGGTGCCGAACTGCAGCGCCATCAGGCGATCGATCTCGATCTGCCACGGCGGCAGGGTGCTCGGCTTGACGAGCTGCCAGAAGTGGTTGGGGCCGTCCGAGGTCAGCATCGGAATCGCCGAGTTGGGGTCGACGTCGCCGCCGCCCAGACCCAGGATGCAGGCCTCGTAGGCGTGCTGGCGGAGCACCCGGTCGACCAGGGCGCGAAACTCCATCGGCACCACCTGGACCCGCATGCCGAGCTCGCTCAGGTCGCTCTGAATGAGCGTCGCGATCTCGGAGCGCTCGCGGTTCGAGGCGCTGGTGAGGATGGAGAATTCCACGCGCTGCCCGTCGGCGTCGCGCAGCTCGCCAGCGTCGAGGGTGAAGCCGGCTTGGCGCAACCGCTGCCGCGCCTGCTCGACGGAGCGCGGCGGTGACTGCAAGCTGTCGTGGGCCCATTCGCCATAGCCTGGCGGCACGTGGGTGATCAGGGGGTTGGCTCGACCCTGGTAGACCAGCCGAACGAGGCTGTCGCGATCGATCGCCAGCGATACGGCGCGCCGGAAGGCGAGCTCCCGGAACCACTTCTGCTTGACGGCCAGAGCGGAGTCGCTCGCCTCCGGCAGCGGGTTGAGGT
This sequence comes from Acidobacteriota bacterium, assembly GCA_039030415.1. Taxonomy (GTDB): domain Bacteria; phylum Acidobacteriota; class Thermoanaerobaculia; order Multivoradales; family J023; genus JAAELT01. Next base: position 1,522 of record JBCCEE010000266.1, on the reverse strand, counting down.
TGAAGAACAGGAAGTTGTAGTCGGGGCCGCGGCCGAGATCACGCAGCAGGTAGGGCGGCCGATCCTTGGGCTGGCGCGAGAGATGGGTCTCCAGAACCGCGAAGTTCCGGGCTCCCAGGCGGTCGGTGAGATGGGCTTCGCCGGCCCGAAAACGCAACGCCTGGGCGTCGGCGTTGGCGACGAAGAGAAAGACCAGGCGCTCCAGGTAGGGCAGGCGCTGACCCGCGCTATCGCGCTTCCAGTAGTGGGGATTGCGCGTCAGCTCGAGGCGCTCGCCGGGAACGTAGCGGGCGAGCCGGAACGGGCCGAGCCCGACGATCTCCTCGGGCGGAGTGCTCAGACTCCACACTTCGTTCAGGCGCCCCTCGCGATAGGCCGGTTCGAGGCGGTGGCGGGGCAGAACCGGAACGCTGTCGAACAGGCGATCGCCGACGGCATAGGGAGCCTTGAGGTCGAAGCGGACGCGGTGCTCGTCGAGCTTTTCGACCGAGATCGGTTTGCCGTCGACTTCCAGCAGGCCGCGTTGCGGTGCGGCCGTTCGCGGATCGAGCAGCGCTTCGAAAGTGAAGAGCACGTCGTCGACGTCGAGCGGGTGGCCGTCGGAGAATCGGATCCCGCGGCGCAGCTCGACGGTGATGAACCGACCGTCCGGCGAGGTCTGCCAGCGGCTGGCGAGCGCTGGCACCGTATCGAGCGACTGACGATCGATGTGGATCAAATCCGCCATCAGACGGCGGATGACGGTGAGCGAAGGGTTGTCGACGGCGAAGAACGGGTTGAGCGTCCTGGGCTCGGCGCGCAGCGCCACGACCAGGATGCCGCCCGGCTGCCCGACCTGCTGCGAGACCGTCAGAAGCTCGGGCCGGTTCGGCAGGTCTTCGGCGCCTGCCGCCGGCGCGAGTAGGGCCAGCAGGAGACAGAGCCCGACGATCCGCTGGTGACTCCTCATGAACCGAGCTCACTCCATCTAAAAGGTTGCGACTGATCGATCGCAGGTCTCACGTGCGATCATCCACCGGTCACCGGTCACGTGTAACCGGGAGGTAAAGTTTAGCCCAGCGTCAGGTTATCCCATGCGAACACCGCAAGCTCAGTGAGCGCCAGCGGTTAGAATTTCTTCGTCCGTGCTCCAACCCCAATACGGAGAGATTCAAGGAGGGGGCGTGTCATGACCCGAGCCCAAGAAGCCTTAGAGCGCCTGCAAGCCGGCAACCTGCGTTTCGTCGCCGGTGAGCGTGCCAACGTGATCGCGTCGAGCCCGGAGCGGCGGGACGAGCTGGTCGCCGGCCAGGCGCCGTTTGCGATCATCCTCGGCTGTTCGGACTCCCGGGCACCGGCCGAGATCCTCTTCGATCAGGGGCTTGGCGATCTCTTCGTGGTACGGGTCGCCGGCAATATCGCCGCGCCGTCTCAGATCGGCAGCGTCGAGTTCGCCGCCGAGCAGTTCGGCTCCCGGCTGGTGGTGGTCCTCGGGCACAGTCGGTGTGGTGCCGTCGCGGCCACCCTGCAAACGCTGAAACAG
>JBCCEE010000265.1:0-11789 GCA_039030415.1 Acidobacteriota bacterium | reverse complement strand
GACTCTACCATTATTTTGTACAATTGCAGTACATAATCTTCCTTGGTGGTGGCTGAACACAACCGCGGGTAGTGCAAAGGTGCAGTGCGATACAACAACGTGTATACGTATAGTAGCCAGCGGATCGCTGTGGGCGTTGATGAAGTAGACGGTCTTTGGCCAGCGATGGAACTCGTGCCCCTCATTGCGCATGGCGTGCTTGGCATAGCCGAACTCGGCCCGGAAGGCACCATGACCGACGCCCGTCCAAAGATGATTCTCGAGCATCCACCAGGCCGCGGTCCAGCCGTCGAGCCGGCCGGACAACACCCGGTTGAGGTTGCCTTCCTGGAAGCTCTGAAGCTTGTTGTCGAGCCGCACGCGCAGCGGCTCGACCGCCAGGCCGGCCACCAGCAGGATGACACCCACCGCGGCGGCGACGGTCAAGAATTTGCGTTTCGGCAGCAGCAGGAACCACAGCACGAGAGTGGCGAGCACGAACGACGCGATCGCCGTCAGCGTCTGGGTGGCGATCAGCATGTAGATGCTGGTCGCCGCCGCCAGCATCATCACCCGCCGCCACAGGACATCGTGCTGGCGACGCAGGGTGGCCTGCACCAGCAGGCAGGGCAGCACCAGATAGGCCGCGAGATCGAAGGCGCCGCCGGCAAACGACGTCAGGCCGATACGGTCGGCCACCGGCCCCTCGAACTCGAAGGGGTTGAAGATGTGGTGAAACTGCAGGATGCCGACGATCGACAGCAGCAGGGCCGGCACGATCAGCCCGTCCAGCAGATCGCGGATCTCGGCCGCCCTCAGGGTCAGGCTCCACGCCACCAGGCAGGCGGCGCCAATCCACAGCGACACCAGGGCGCTCTGCACGTGGCTGCTGTGATCGCTGGTGATCAACCCCGAGGTCGCGACGATCAGCATCGGCAGGATCGCCACCACCACAGGCTGCTTGAAGAAGCCCCGCCAGTCGACCCGCTGCTGGCCACGCAGCCGCCAAACCAGGAAGACCACCGACGCCAGCCCGAGGCATTCGCTGAAGAACAGCTTCGGCATGCGAAAGTTCTCACGCGCCGTGGTCGAGAACACGAACGGGGCGAACAGGAACAGCAGCCAGAGCGTCATCGGCCCCAGCTTCACGACCCAGGTCGAGATCTCTCGCTTGCTCACCACCGGACCTCGCTCATCGCATTGCCGCTGCTCTCGCCTTGCGGCACCCCACCCTCCCCAGCGGGTGCCCCCTAGTCAGTCGACGACTAAGGACCTTCCGCAGCCGCCTCCTTGAAGTGGGACACAATCATCTCCTGGGCTCGACGGACGTCGTCTCCGGGTTCGACGATCCGGGCGAAGAGAGTCCGGAAGGTATGCTGCAGAGCGTCGAGGTCACGATTCTTGAGCAGCTTCACCAGCTCTTCGAGCACCCGCACCGAGGTGCTGCCGTAGGCTTCGTTCTTGGCCTCCCGCTCGAGCAGGACGAGGGCGAAGAACAGCTGGTCCGGCAGCTCCTCTCCCGCCTCCAAGACCCGCGACGACAGATCCGAGACCTGCACGCGCTGGCCGGTATCGCCCGCGGCCTCGGCCCGGGTCTCGCCCGCGGACCGGGTCTCACCCGCGGACCGGGTCTCGCTCGCGGACCGGGTCTCGCCCGCGGCGCTCGCCGCGTTGGCAGCCGGCGCCGCCCCGGCAGATGCCGCCGGCGGCCCCGGTGCGCCTTGCCCCGCGGTCACCTGCGCCGGCGCGGCATCCTGGCCGAGCTGCGGCGGTCCGTCCTTGCGATCGAAGTAGAACGGCAGCGACCGGAGCTGCTGGGCGAAGCGCGAGAACAGCAGGAAGAGCTCCTTCTCGGACGAGAAGTTGCCCACCAGCTGAGCGTTCTTGCCGATCTCGATGCCTTCGGTCTCCTGCAGCACGATCCGCGCCTGGGCTTTCTCCTCGAGGTGGATCGAGCGCGCCTTGACCTTCCACGACGTCAAGCTGCCCTGCACGTAGCAGGTCTGGGCGCAGCGCACCGACACCGCTTCGACCTCGGCGTTCGACTCGATGCGGATCGATCCGCCCACCGACTCGATCTCGCCGTAGTGGCCGGAGTTCTGGATCACCAGGTTGCCCGGCGTCCGCACCGACAGCTGGCCGTGGACGTCGATCTGGATCTCGGTGCCGGACGGAATGATCATCGTCGGCGAGGTGTCGTTCTTGGTCATCGAGATCCTCCGATCGCAGCGTCTTGCGGGCGGCTATCGCGGCAGGCGGTCAATGATGGGACGGCAAGTCTACCCGAACGTCCGTTCAGCGCCGCAGAATGCGCGGCAGGGGCTCGAAGCCCCGCGGATTGGGCGCCTTGCGGCCTAGGATCAGGAAGCTCTCTTCGTCGCTCCAGCGATGATCGAGAATGTAGATCCGCGGGTCGATCGGCGTGAAGTCGCTGCCCTCTTCCATGCGCCGCACTTCGTAGTGCAGATGCGGGTTGGTGCTCCAGCCGGTGTTGCCGACGGTAGCGATGATGTCGCCCTGTTTGACCCTCTGGCCGTTGCGCACTTTGACCTCGTCACAGTGCCCGAACAGGGTGATGAAGCGGTCACCGTTGCGCAGCGCCACCAGGTTGCCGTAGCGCCACCAGCCGACGCTCTGCCGCAGCGGATAGCGGCCGGCGAACGCCACCACGCCATCGGCGGGGGCGTAGATCGGCGTCCCCACCGCCGCCGCCAGGTCGATGCCGGCGTGGAAGTCGAGCTCTTTGGTGAACGGACTGGTGCGGGTACCAAACGGGCTGGTGAGCACGAAGTCGTCACCTCGCAGCGGCGAGATCGAAGGCGTGGTGCGGGCCTGCTCACGGTGCGAAGCCTCGAAGCTCTCGACTTCGTCGAGGAAGGCCGACAGCACGCCGAGCTGCTCGCTGATGCGGGCGTGCAGGCCGTTGCCGCGCCGAATCTCGCCAGCGAAGATCGACTCCGGCACCTTGGCCGGCTCGTGCGGGTAGCCGCCCTTGCCGAGGGCCTGCTCGTCCGAGAAGCCATAGGCGAGGTAGATCTTGGACATCTCGATGCGCTCGGCGTCGCTGCGCTGCTCGAGCTCGGTCAGCGCTGCCACCTTGGTCTTCAGGCGCTCGCCTTCGGCCAGGCGCTGCCGCACCAGATCTTCGTATTCGTCCATCGCCAGGTAGTTGCCGATCACCGTCGGCGCGACCCAGATCGAAAACGCGATGAACGCCGCGTAGGCCGCGAGTCCCAGCACCCAGTAAGCCGTCTGGCGGCGCGTCAGGAACACGTAGCGCACGCCGCGGCGAATGTTGTGCGGGTGATATTGGATCTCGAGATAGGGCTGATCATCCAGGCGACGGTTGCCGCCGCCGAACAGCCGGTTCGCCGCATCGCTGCCCCAGGAGCGCAGGCGCGCCAGCCGATCTCGCACCGTGTCGAGCACGGAGCGACTCTCGGAAAAGGCGCTGTTTGGCGCAATCTGTCTTTGAGAAGACACGACTTTTCTCATTTTAGGCATGAATTCACGGACGGACGATGCCATCAAGGCATAACCTCTGCGACGGCGAATCCCTATTATCTCACAATCCGCCCTTCACCAGAGAATCCCCCTCCAGCTCCCCCTTTGCCAAAGGGGGAGGGCCAGAAACCTCCCGCAATCTTCTTTGCCCATTGAAAAGGAGGCACCGGCCAGAGGCGACCGAGGGGGATTCCGGCTTCCCCCCTTTGAAAAAGGGGGGACCGAGGGGGGATTTCCCCCAGATCGACCGCCGCGTCACGCGACCGGAACGCGCGGATCGATCTCGTCCATGTGCTGCTCGTCGACGTGCTGGCGGATGGTCGCCAGAAGCTCACCGTGCAGGGCTCTTGGCCCCGCCACCAGGTTGCCGCTGGTGAAGAAGCCGTCGCCGCCGTCGAGGTCGGTGACGACGCCGCCCGCCTCGCGCACCAGCAGCACGCCGGCGGCGAAATCCCACGGCGAGAGCCGAAACTCGAAGAAGCCGTCGTAGACGCCAGCCGCGGTGTAGGCCAGATCGAGCGCCGCCGAGCCGCAGCGGCGGATCGACGAAGCGCGCAGGAACACGTCGCGGAAGACCTCGAGGTAGCGGTCGAGCGCGCCGCGAGCCCGAAACGGATAGCCGGTGGCCAGAAAGCCCTTGTCCAGGCCGCCGCGCTGGGAGATCTCGATCGGCTGCCCGTTGCGGAAGGCGCCGTGACCGCGGCGCGCGCTGAACAGCTGATCGCCGACCGGATCGAGCACCACGCCGACCACCACCTCGCCGCGGTAGCGGCACGCCACCGAGACGCTGAACACCGGCAGCCCCTGAAGAAAATTCGACGTGCCGTCGAGCGGATCGATCACCCACTCGTAGGGGTCCTCATCGCCTGCCCGGGTCGCCTTGCCGCTCTCCTCCGCCAGAATGCAGTGGGTCGGGAACTGGCGGCAGACCTCGGCGATGATCGCCGCTTCGCTGTCGTGATCCGCCTGGCTGACGCGGTCGTGCGCTCCTTTGTGACGCACCTCGTTCTCAGCACCGCGAAAGTAGTGCCGCAGCACCTCGGCACCGGCGCGAGCGCCGCGTATCGCGGTATCCAGCAGCTCCTGCGAGGCAGCTGCGCTCGGCTCGGTCTCTTGATCCTCCCCGTCCGCCATCGTCATCCCTCCTTGAAGCAAACGCTGGTCAGCCAACGCTGGCTAGCCAACCGATATCGGCTTGCCGCCGAGCAACGTGCCGACGGCGGCGCCGCGCAGCCGCCAGCCATCGAACGGCGTGTTGCGAGACTTGCTGCTGAAGCTGTCGACCCGCACCGTCACCTCGCGCTCGAGGTCGAGCAGCGTGACGTCCGCCACCGATCCTGGCGCCAGGCTGCCGCCTTCGACCCCGAGCACCGACGCCGGCCCGGTCGACAGCAGCTGCACCAGCTTCGGCAGCTCCAGGATACCGCCGCCCACCAGCCGGTCGAGACACAGGCTGACGGTGGTCTCGAGACCCAGGATGCCGAACGCCGCGGTCGAGAACTGGACGTCTTTGCTGTCCGGATGATGCGGCGCGTGGTCGCTGGCGATGGCGTCGATCGTGCCGTCGCACAAGCCCTCGATCAGCGCATCGACCTCGGACTGCGAGCGCAGCGGCGGCTTCATCTTGTACGACGTCGAGAAGCCGCTCTTGGCCACTGCTTCATCGGTCAGCAGCAGGTGGTGGGGCGTCACCTCGCAGGTCACCGGCACGCCGCGGCCCTTGGCCTCGCGCACCATCGCCACGCTGCGGGCGGTGGCGATATGCGCCACGTGGTAGCGGCCGGCGGTGTCGTCCGCCAGCACCAGGTCGCGCGCGATCATGACGTCCTCGGCGACCCCCGGGATGCCCGGCAGGCCGAGCCGGGTCGACCACTCGCCTTCGTTCATGACGCCGTCGCCGGTGACGTCGAGATCTTCCGCGTGCTGGATCAACGGTACCCCGTAATGCTGGGCGTAGAGCAGCGCGCGCCGCATCAGGCCGGCGTTCATCACCGGCAGGCCGTCGTCCGAGATCGCCACCACCCCGGCGTCGACCATGTCGCCGACCTCCGCCAGCTCCTTGCCGGCCAAGCCTTTGGTGATGGCGCCGATCGGATAGACCCGCGCGTAGGGGTGGCGCTTCCCCTGGGTCATGATCAGCTCGGTGACGGCGCGGTGATCGTTCACCGGCTGGGTGTTGGCCATGCAGGCCACCGCCGTGAAGCCGCCGGCCGCCGCCGACCGCAAACCGGTCTCCACCGTCTCCTTGTATTCTTCCCCCGGCTCGCGCAGGTGGACGTGCATATCGATCAGGCCGGGGGTGACGACCAGGCCGGAAGCCTCGGTCTCGGCGATGCCGTCACCGCCCTCGATGTGCTCCGCCAGCCGCGCCACGCGACCGTCTTCGATCAGGACGTCGAGCGTCGCGTCGAGATCCTGGCTGGGATCGACCACCCGGCCACCGCGGATGATGCGGTTCGGCCCGGCCTCCTGATGGGCCTCTCGAGCGGCCTCCCTGCTGCTGTGCTCTGCGCTCATCCTTCCCCCTGCTGGGCCTGTAACAACAGATAGAGCACCGCCATGCGTACCGCGACGCCATTGGCGACCTGCTCCAGAATCACCGAAATCTCCGCGTCGTCGGCCACCGCGCTGGCGATCTCGACGCCGCGGTTCATCGGCCCGGGGTGCATGACGATGGCGTCCGGCTTGGCGCGCTCGAGACGCTCGTGGGTGAGGCCGAAGAGCTGGAAGTACTCGCGGGTCGAGGGGAACAGCGAGCGCCCGTGGCGCTCGAGCTGCACCCGCAGCATCATCACCACGTCGGCGTCCGTGAGCGCCTCATCGAGATCATAGACCGCTCGCACGCCGAGCTTCTCGATACCCACCGGCATCATGGTGCGGGGTCCGGCGACCGTCACCCGCGCCCCCATCTTGCGCAGCAGGTGGATGTTGGAGCGCACCACCCGGCTGTGCTCGATGTCGCCGACGATGGTCACCGCCAGGCCTTCGAGCCGCCCTTTGCGCTGGCGGATGGTGAAGGCGTCGAGCAGCGCCTGGGTGGGATGCTCGTGGGCGCCATCACCGGCGTTGATCACTCCCGACTCGAGACGCTTCGCCAGCAGGTGCGGCACGCCGGGATGCTGATGCCGGATGATCACCAGGTCCGGCGCCATGGCCTGCAGGTTGGCCGCCGTGTCGATCAGGCTCTCACCCTTCGACAGCGCCGAGCCCGAGCCCGAAAAGTTGAGCGAATCCGCAGACAACCGCTTCTCCGCCAGCTCGAAGCTCGAGCGGGTGCGGGTCGACGGCTCGAAGAACAGATTCAGCACCGTCTTGCCGCGCAGCGTCGGCACCTTCTTGATCGGCCGCTGGGCGACCTCCTGGAAGCGTTCGGCGGTGTCCAGGATCAGCGCGATCTCATCGGGTGAGAGCTCGGCGATCCCTAGCAGATCCTTGCGTGTCCAAGTGACCTCCGGAATCGCCGGCTCACTCATGCGTTGTCCTCCCCCTCGCGGGTCACAGCTCCCTCCTCGGCGCCCTCGGACGCCTCGACCTCCAGCAGATTGACCACGTCCCCGGGATCGATGCCCTCGAAGGCGACCTCGATCAGCTCGCGGCTGGTGGTGCGCACCTTGGCGCCGACGACATCGGCCTGAATCGGCAGCTCGCGGCGGCCGCGGTCCACCAGCACCGCCAGCCGCACCGCCTTCGGGCGGCCGTAGTCGGCGAGCTCGTTGAGCGCCGCCCGCACCGTGCGGCCGGTGAACAGCACGTCGTCGCACAGCACCACGACGCGACCGTCGATCGGCACCGGCAGCGAGGTCTCACCAACCACCGGCTGCGGGCCGATCTTCGACAGGTCATCGCGATAGAACGTGATGTCGAGGGCGCCCAGCGGCAGCTCGACGTGCTCCATCGCCGCGATCTCGCTCTGCAGGCGATCGGCCAGCGGCAGACCGCGGGTGCGGATGCCTACCAGCATCATGCTCTCGATTTCGTCCTGGCGCTCGATCAACTGTCCCGCCATCCGACGTATAATGCGCCGCATCTGCAGCGCGTCGAACAGCTCGCGCTTGAAGCGAAACCGCTGAGACAGAGATTTCTTGGTCACGAGAGCAACTCCGGGAATCGAGCGGGATCGTATGAGCGGTGGCGGGGATTGTCAATCACATAACGAGAGATAGAATTCGTCGAAATGTCCAAGAAATCTCGATCCAAGTCGAAACCGTCAGCAAAATCGTCCGCGTCAGCCGCCGAGTCGTCCGCTTCACAGCCGGCGGCCGAGGAGAGCAACGCCGAGCCAGAGAGCTTCTGGCGCGCGCGGCGCCAGGAGATCACCTTCCTCACCGTCTTCATCCTGATCCTCGGTGGCGGCTTCACCCTGATCTCGCTCAACTGGGTGGACAGCAACGTCATCGCGCCATTCACCGGCGGCGTCGCCAAAGCCAGCGGCGTCGCGCTCAACCTGATCGGTCAAGACATCGAGATGCAGGGCACGGTGATCCGCAACAATCGCTTCGCGGTCAACATCATGAACGGCTGCAACGGCGTCGAGACGATGATCATCTTCCTGGGCGCGGTACTCGCCTTCCCCGCCAGCTGGAAGGCTCGCGGCATCGGCCTCGTGCTGGGGCTCATCGCCATCCAGTTCGTCAACCTGATCCGCGTCGTCGCGCTGTTCTTGACCGGCGCCTACTACCCGAAGTTCTTCGACAGCTCCCACACCGTGGTGTGGCAGACCATCGTGATCCTGTTCGGCGTCGTGCTGTGGATCTTCTGGGCCAACCGCTACGCAGCCCCCAAGCCGGCGCTGGCGGACTAGACTTCGGCGGTCCTGCGGACTGAGCCGTGGCGACGAGCGATACCGCGAAAAGCGATACGGAGTGAGCGGTGGCGAAAAGCGACAAGGAAAAGTCCTGGGTCTGGGTCTTCCTGGGTGGGATCCTGATCTGGATCCTGCCGGTGGCGGCGCTGTGGTGGTACGCCACCCCGGTGTACAACATGTTCCTGACCAACAGCGCCGAGAACCTGGTGCGGCTCACCGAGCGCCCCAAGGTCACCCGCCTGCTGGAGCATGACAAACACCACCTGGTGATCACCCGCACCGACTTCGCCACCGCCCGCGGCTGGCTCGACTCGGTGCGCACCACCGACGTCCACTTCCCGCTCATCATGCTCGGCGCCTTCTTCCTGGCGGTGCCCGGCGTGTCGTGGAAGCAGCGCTTCGAAAACCTCGGCTGGGCCGCCCTGATCTCGGTCTTCTTCCACATCTTCTCGCTCTTCTTCTGGGTCAAATTCGTCTATGCCACCCAGCTCGGAGAATGGAGCGCCGAGCACTACACGGTCTTCTGGCAGAACTTCTGGGGCCTCGGCAAGCACCTCATCGACCTGCCTTTCAAGCTCGCCATGCCGCTGCTGCTGTGGACCGCCTTCTACTTCAGCAAGCTGGTGCCCAACCTGAAGACGACATGAGGGGCTTTCCGGCGCTCCGCCTCACCCGACTTCTCACCGCCTGCGCTCGGCTCTTCACCGCCTGCGCTCGGCTCTTCACCGCCTGCGCCCTGCTCACCGCCTGCGCCCTGCTCCTCACCGCTTGCGACGCCGGCCCCACCGGCAGCGGCCAGGCGCTGGTCGGGGTGACGGTGATCGACGGCCTGGGTAACCCGCCGCAGAAGAACCAGGTGGTGTGGATCGAAGACGGCCGCATCGCCGCGGTGGAGCCGGCGGACACCTGGCAGGCGCCGCGCGGCGTGCAGCTGGTGCAGCTGCCGGGGCGGGTCGTGATGCCGGGGCTGATCGACATGCACGCCCACGTCACGGTGCTGCCGGCGGACGACGAGGGCCGCATCATCCCCAAGATGGATCGCGACGCCTCCGAGCAGACCCTCGCCACCCTGCTCGCCTTCGGCATCACCACGGTGCGCAACCCGGCCGCCCCGGCGGCTGACGGCGTGGCGCTGCGCGACGAAGTCGCCTCGGGCGAGCTGCTCGGGCCGCGCATCGTCACCGCCGGCAACCCCTTGAACCGCACCGCCGCCACCTTCGGCCCGTTCGTCGCCACCCCGGACGAGGCCTCGATCCGCGGCGAGATCCAGCGCCAGGCGGAGGTCGGGGTCGACGCCATCAAGGTCTACAGCGCGCTCGCCCCCGAGCTCATCGCCGTCGCCATCGACGAGGCTCACAAGCTCGGCAAGCCGGTGATCGGCCACCTGCAGCAAACCCCCTGGACCGAAGCCGCCGAGCTCGGCATCGACGCCATCACCCACGCCGCCCCGTGGTCGGCGGCCTACCTGCCGGAAGACGCGCGCGACGGCTACCGCGGCACCTTCCGGGATCGCGTGACCTGGCTCGAGACCGTCGACTTCGAAGGCCCCGAGATCCAGGGGATGATTCAGGCCATGGTCGCCAACGAGGTCAGCGTCGACCCCACCCTGATCGCGCTCGAGACCCAGTTCTTCGGCGATGAGGCGCGCCACACCCACAATCCGGAGCTCGGCATCGCCCCCGAGCTGTGCCGCGACCTGTGGAGCCGCTTCAGCTTCGTCAGCGACTGGACGCCGGAGGACTTCGAGCGCGCCAAAGCCGCCTGGCCACGGCTGCTCGAGCTGACCAAGAGGCTGCACGACGGCGGCGTCCTGCTGACCGCCGGCAGCGACCTGCCCAACTCCTGGGTGATCCCCGGCGTCAGCCTGCATCAGGAGCTCGAGCTGCTCACCGACGCCGGCATCCCGCCCCTCCAGGTGATCCAGATCGCCACCCACAACGCCGCCCGCGCTCTCGGCCTCGACGATGAGATCGGCTCGATCGAAGTCGGCAAGATCGCCGACCTCGTGGTGCTCGCCGCCGACCCCACCGTGCTGATCAAGAACACCCGCGCCATCAGCCAGGTGTTCCAGGGCGGCCGCTTCATCGACCCGTCGGCCGTGCTGTCGCTGCAGGAATAGGCGCGGTTACGGCAGCTCTGGCGCCCGAGTTCCAGAGCTCTGTTTGACGTATCGCTCGAAGCAGTCGGGGCAGATTCCGTGGCTGAACGAGGCCTCGGAGTGGCGGTCGATGTAGTCCTCGAGCTGCCTCCAGTTGTTCTCGTCATCCCGGATCTTCTTGCAGTGCGCGCAGATCGGCAGCAGGCCTTCCAAGACCGTGACCTCGGCCATCTTCTCATCGACCAGGTCTTCCAGGTTGCGGTGGACGTGCAGCAGCTCCAGGTGAGGCCGCACCCGCGCCAGCAGGCGATCCTTGGAGATCGGCTTGGTGAGATAGTCGTTGGCGCCCAGGGCCAGGCCGGTGACCACATCCGAGTCCTGGTTCTTAGCGGTCAGGAAGATCACCGGCAGGTCGGAGAGCGAGTGGTTGGCGCGCAGGCTGCGGCAAACCTCGTAGCCCGAGACCCGGGGCATCATGACGTCGAGCAGGACCAGATCGAACTTCTCCTCCGCCAGCAGGCGCAGCGCCTGCTCGCCGCTCGACGCCAGGGTCAGATCGAACGCTTCGACCGCGAGATAGTTGCGCACCACCTGGAGGTTGACGGGCTCGTCGTCGACCACCAGCACCCGCGGCCCGCTGGTGCCGGACTCGCCAGCGACCCGCGTCGCCAAGGCGGTGGAGATCTCGATCGCCGGCGGCTCCGGCTCGGGCCGGACCGGATGCCTCTGCGCCGCCCGTGCCGTCGCAGCCGCTGTCGTCGCGGCCGCTTCCGCCGCCATCGGCAGGCTGAAACTGAAGGTCGAGCCTGCGCCCGGCGCCGACTCGACCCCGAGCGCTCCGCCGTGCAGCTCGACCAGCTGGCGGGTCAGGGCCAGCCCGAGGCCGGTGCCGCCGTACTCGCGCTCGACCCGTGCATCTCCCTGCTCGAACACCTCGAAAATCTTCTCTTGCTTGTCTTTCGGGATCCCGATGCCGGTGTCGGCAACCCGGATCACCAGCCGATCGCCCTCGAGCGCGGCCGAAACCTCGACCCGGCCCGCTTCGGTGAATTTGATCGCGTTGCCGACCAGGTTGTAGAGGATCTGCTGCAGGCGGTTCTCGTCGGCATCGGCCGCCGGCAGATCCGCCGCCACGGAGTTGACGAGCTGCAGGTTTTTGGACCCGATCAGGCCGCCCGAGAGCGTCAGCACCACGTCTACCAGGGCGTGCAGCTCGACCGGCCGGCGGTCGAGCTCGAGGCTCTTGTGGCGCAGCTTGGAGAAGTCGAGGATGTCGCCCACCAGATGGCCCAGCCGCCTTCCGCGGGTCGCCACCATGGCGAGGTTCTGTTTGGCGGCTTCGGTGAGCTCGCCAGCCGCACCGTCGATCAACGACTCGACGATGCCGGTGATCCCATAGAGCGG
>JBCCEE010000264.1:0-11791 GCA_039030415.1 Acidobacteriota bacterium | reverse complement strand
GGGCGCGACCCGTCGACCGCGAAGTTGGCGAAGTTGAAGTATGCCATAGCCGTGCGGACATCTCTGGATATCGTTGTGACGGCAGAATAAACAAAGTCTCGGGTCAGCGCCTCTATGGGTGTTTAGGAGGAGCAATGACCAAGACCGACACGCAGCGTGACGTTACTTTGGTAGCTGGACCCGGGCGACCGCCCGCGGGCGAAGGGGATCTCGAGACCATGTTGACGGTTGCTCTCGATGGCATCATCGAGCTCAGCGGAGCATCCCGCGGCATGATCGTATTGTTCGGTGCTGACGGCGAGCGAATTCTCGGCAAGGCGCGCACCTGCGAGCGTGGTGATCTCGATCTCGCCGAGCTCGAGGCGGACCCAAAGGTTGTCGCCGAGGTGCGTGAGCAGGGCATGATCAGCTTTCAGAGCAACGCCCTGGCGCATCCGGTCGTGCTGGGAATGCGCAGTGCGGAAGGCTTGCAGCCACTCGCGATGGGGTGTTTCCGCGACCAGGATCGACCGCGCACCTGCGGCTTGGTCTATCTGGACCGCGGCGTCGAGGGCCCACCGTTCACGCGCCAGACGCTGCAGCTCATCGAGTGGCTGGCGCAGCTGGTCTCGGTGGCGATCAACCGGCGTCAGGAGGGCACCTGGCGCTGGCGCTTTCTCGACGCGACCAAGCGCTACAGCTTCTGACGGCAGGGCTTTGGGCGGTGCGGCAGGTGCCGCACCGCGGGCTCCGTCGAGCGTCTGGGCCGCAGGTCCAGTCGATCATCCACGCGGTGCAACTTCGGCGAGGGTTGCACTACACTTCCGGGCGCTATGTGGCAGCTCGGAGACAGACTTTCTCATCGTTTCAATCCTGACCTCGGACCCGGACGCATCGTCGAGGTCAGCGGCCGACGGGTGCGTGTCGAGTTTCCCCTCGAAGGGGAGATTCTGAGCTTCGCCAACGATGCCGACGCGCTCGCGCCGCTGCACCTGACGCCGGGGAGTCGCGTACGCGTCGAGGCGACGGGTGAGGTCGCGAGCATTTCGGAGGTCACTGCCTCTGGAGACGCCATCCTCGAAGACGGCAGGCGATTGACGCAACGCGAGATCTGGCCGTTGCCCGAGTCGCCGTCGCCGGTCGATCAACTGGCTCGCGGCGAGGTTGGTGCTTGGGAAGACTTCGCCAACCGGCTCGACGGCCTCAGGCTCCAGCAACTGCGCCAGGCCGACGGGCTGGGATCGTTTCTCGGTGGCCGCATTCAGCTCTTCCCGCATCAGCTCTACGTCGCCGAGCGAGCGTGTCGGGAGGACGGCGCGGCCGGCAGGCCCGTGCGCTGGCTGCTGGCGGATGAAGTGGGGCTGGGCAAGACCGTTGAAGCGTGTCTGATCATGAATCGATTGATCCACACCGGCCGCGCCGAGCGCACGCTGGTGGTGGCTCCGGCTTCGCTTACCGTGCAGTGGCTGGGGGAGCTGTGGCGCAAGCACCACCAGATCTTCGTGCTGCTCGATGAGCAGCGGCTGCGCGATGTCGAGCGCGACTACGGCGCAGGGTTCAACCCGTTCGAGGTCCACCGCCAGGTCATCGTCAGCCAGGAGCTGATCGCAAGCCATTGGCGCCTCAGCGAACAGGCGGTCGAAGTCGGAGTCGATCTGCTGGTGGTCGACGAAGCGCACCACCTGAAGCGCCGCGCAGGGCATCCGGGCAACGCTCTCTACCGCGCGATCCAGCCGATCACCGCTCAGGACCGCAACGTCCTGCTGCTGACGGCAACGCCACTGGAAGAAGACGCCCACGGCTTCTATCGGCTAGTGCAGCTGCTGCGCCCGGCTGAGCTGCCGGAAGATTCGTTCGACGAGCGACTCGCCAGCCAACGGCCGCTGCCACCCTGCACGAGTGCGACGCGCCGCGTCGACGTCGGGGGTCTGCCGCCGCGCCAAGGCGAGCCGGTAGAGGTCGACGCTTTTCCCGACGATCCCGCGGCGCCGCTCGAGGATTCCGACCCCCGGCTCGCTTGGCTGGTAGAGGCGGCCCGCCGCTGGCGCCGGCAGGGCGACAAGACGCTGGTCTTCGTGGCGCGGCGCGAGCACCTCGATTTCCTGAAGCGGGCGCTCGAGCAGCACGACACGGCGCGGGTTGGCATCTTCCACGAGGAGCTGTCTCTCAAGCGTCGCGACGTCGAAGTCGCCCAGTTTCGTCTGGCGGACGGTCCAGCCATCCTGATCTCGACCGAATGCGGGGGAGAAGGACGCAATTTCCAGTTCTGTCGTCGGCTGGTGCTCTTCGACCTGCCTTGGAGCCCGGCAGTCGTCGAGCAGCGGATCGGTCGTCTCGACCGCATCGGCCGCAGCCTGCCGACCGAGATCGTCTACTTTCGGCCGGCTTGTGGGCTGGCGCACGCCGTGGCTCGACTCTATGAAGGCATCGGGCTGTTCCGAGAGCCGCTCGGCGGTCTCGAGCGCGAGCTGCGCCATGTCGAGCAGGCGATCGCTGGAGTCGCTCACGATAGCCGCGGCCGGGCTGACTCGGCCGAGATAGATCCTGCCGTCTTCGATTCGGTGCTGGCCGAGGCCCGCCAGGCGGGCGCCCGGGTGCGGGAAGCGGCCTTTCACGCCCTGCATCACGAGCCCTATCGGCAGGACATGGCGGAGGAGATCCTGCGCCGTGTACCGCCGGATCTCGACAGCCTCAACGAAGACGTCGTGCTGCGCGCCGCGGCTCGCTTCGGCTTCGAGGTCGAGCAGCAGAGCGGCGAGCGGCGCTGGTTGATCGAGCACGGCGCTCAGGCTCTGGTCGATCATCTGCCGGGCATGCCGGTCGGCGCCAGGTACCTCGGAACCTTCGATCGAGCCACCGCGGTCGACGACGAAACCCTCGACTATCTGGCCTCGGGTCATCCCCTCGTCGAGGGCGTACTGGCCGAGCTCGAGGACGGTGAGCGAGGTCGCGTCGCGCTGCTGCAGGTGCCGGGCGACGAAGAAGTCTTCGGCCTGCTGGCGGTTTATGGCGACGGGGCCGGCTTCGAGCTGGTGGCGATCGACACCCGCGGCAGGCGGCGTGACGATTTGGCCAAACGCTTTGCCGAGCGTGGGTTCGAGCGTGAGCACGTCAAGTCGCGCTCGTGGACCTCCCAGCCTGGTTGGGAGCGCAACGTCCAGCGCCTGGCGCAGGCCTTGCCGGAAGCAGACAAGCCGGTGGCACTGGCGGCGTTTCGAGTGCGTCGGGTCGTCAGCAAGTAGCTCGAGCGAGGCCAGGCTCGCCAGCTAGATTTGGTTTATCGGGCGAGGTTGGGGGTGGTCGAGACGCCCTCTGCGACGACGCGCAGGTGCAGGTCGCGCATGACGTCAAGAGCTCGTGCGACCCGCTCTCGACGCTGGCGCTCGACCTCGGGGGCCGGTCCGCCGGGACGCGCGGTCTCGACCCGCCGCCGGTACTGCAGCAGCTCGAATGCCAGCGTTTCGTACGCGTCGCTGGCAAGACGCTGCGGCAGGCTGCGGGGGCTCAGCTCGACCAGGCGCTTGGCCAGGGTCTGCAGAGCCTGGTCTGTGAGCTCCAGCCGCATCGGCGCGCCATAGCCGTCCTCCGGAGTAAAAGAGCGACTCTCGACAACGCGGCCGTTCAGCTCGAGCAGCCATCCCTGGGGATCCGAGTCACCGCGGCTCGGTTTGCGCTGGCTGCTGACGTGAAGCGTTTCGGCAGCCAGCTCACCGCGGGCGATGCTCTCGAGTCCCTCGTCGAGGTGTCGCACCGTCGTCCCGCCGGCGGCGCGGCTGATCTCGAGCAGGCGGACGGCGAGCTGGAGAAACTTCTCGGAAGCCGACTGGCCGGGCAGCTGGGCGGCGCGCTTGGCGGTGGCGTCGAGCTCCAGCTGGATCTGGCAGCGAACGCCACGGGCGGTCGAGACCGGTCCCTGACTCGCCGGCGCGTCCTGAAAGACGACCGGCATCCTGGCGAAACTCGCTTGGTCGAGCGCTTCGAGCATGGCCCGGACCTGTTGCTTCTCGAGCTCGAATTGGCGCTTCCCGTTCCAGATGCCGACTCCGTTGCCGAAGATCTGAGCTCGGTTGAAACCATCCTTCTGCTGACATTCGACCTGCAAGAGCAGCTCCTGCCAGCCATGGATCAAGGCACGCTTGAGGGCAGTCTCGGTGGCTTCGACCTGCTCTGGAGATCCGAAACCCAAGCGTGGATTGCGCGGCAGGGTAGTCGGGTCAGCGCCATGAGGGTGACTGCCATGAGCGTGACTGCCATGACCGTGACTGCCATGAGCGTGGCTACCATGGGAGTGACCTCCATGGGAGTGGCTGCCATGAGAGTGGCCTCCCTGGGCAGGGTTCCCAGAGGCGTGCCCTCTATGAGCCGGCTCGGGCTCAGATTCTTGTTGCGGGGCAGCAAGAGCTTGCAGTGTTGAAGCGACGAGCAGAAGCAATAAAAGCCTTTTGATCATGCTGTTGAGACTAACACTCGGCTTCCAGAGCTTGTGCGGTTGGGCGGCTGCCATGGCGCTGAACGTAGGGTGGAGATCTTTCACGTTGTTGACCTGATAGCGTGACTCCACTGTGTATACGGGTGAGCCGCTACCCACAGATGTGATCTGGCTGCTGCCGTGCGCCGTTCTGGCGTTTCTGATGCAGCCCGGCTTCGTGTACCTCGAGTCGGGGCTGACGCGAACGAAGAGCTCGATCAGCGTCGCGATCAAGAACCTCGCTGCTTTTGGCCTGTCCATAATCCTGTTCTGGGCTCTCGGCTATGGCGCCGCATTGGCTATCGGAGCGATCGGTGGCTTGGTGATGGCTGCCGCTGCACTGCTGCTGGAACGGCGGGGCATCGACGACGGCGTTGGCGCGGTTTCGGTTCACGCCGCGGCGGGCGTCTGGGGAGCTCTGGCGGTGGCGATCTTCGGTGACCCTACGCTGCTCGGCAGTGGCTTGGGTCGCGGCGAGCAGCTGATGGTCCAGGCGCTGGGGGCTGGAGTGTGCTGCCTCTGGGCGTTCGGTCTCGGCACCCTGGGCCTGCGCTGGATCGATCGCTGGGTGCCGCCGCGCGTGAGCGCGAGCGAAACGCAGCAGGGACTCGACGTCGTCGAGCCCGGTGCTTCGACCGAGCTGTCGGAGCTGGTTACCGCGATGAGCCGGCAGGGGGCTTCGGACGATCTCATCCAGCGAGTGCGTGCGCTACAGGCGGCAAAGGAAGCCGCCGAAACCGCAACCCGGGCCAAGAGCCAATTTCTGGCCAACATGAGTCATGAGATCCGCACCCCGATGAATGGCATCCTCGGAATCACTGGCCTACTGCTCGAGACACGTCTGAGCAAGCAGCAGCGGCAGTATCTGGGGATGGTCGAATCCTCGACGACCGCGCTGCTGCGCCTACTCAACGACATTCTCGATCTGTCCAAGGTCGAGGCTGGCAAGCTCGAGATCGAGAGTCGTCCGTTCGAGCTCCGCGCCCATCTCAGTGCGTTGCTGGGAATTCTGGAGCTGCAGGCCAGTAAGAAAAGGCTGAAGCTCGAGCTGCGCGTGGATGATCAGGTTCCCGATGCTCTAGTGGGCTATCCAACACGCCTGGGCCAGGTGTTGATCAACCTGGTGTCGAACGGGCTCGAGCTCACCGCCGAAGGCGGGGTCTTTGTCGACGTCGAGCGCGAGCGGGCTGACGAATCCGTACGGCTCTGCTTTGCGGTGCGCGATACCGGCCCCGGCATCGCGCGCGAGCACCGCGAGCTGATCTTTCAGGCCTTCGAGCAGGCCGACGCGTCGACGCCCCGGCAGTCCGGTGGCAGTGGTCTTGGGCTGGCGATCTCACGGCGGCTGGTCGAAGCCATGGGCGGCGAGCTTTGGGTCGAGAGTCAGCTGGGCGAGGGCAGCGTCTTCCGGTTCACGATCCGCTGCCAAATCGCGGGTGAAGCGCCCCCGGCGGGGGAGGAAACTGGCTTACAGCCGCCGGAAGTAGCGTTTCCCGGAGCCTTTCGTCGAGCGCTCGTCGTGGAAGACAATCGCATCAACCAGGTTGTAGCGGCGGGGCTGCTGGAAAGCTGGGGGATCGACAGCGAAGTCGTCGCGAGCGGCGCTGAGGCTTTGGCAGAGGCGGCTACCGGACGTTTCGATCTGATGCTGCTGGACATGCAGATGCCCGATATGGATGGTCTCGCGGTCACCGCCGCGATCCGGGCCGGCGAAGCGGGCGACGCTCGGCTGCCGATCATTGCCACCACCGCCAGCGTGCAGCTGGGCGATCGCGAGCGCTGCCTGGAAGCGGGCATCGACGCCTACGTTCCCAAACCGCTCGAGAAGGCGGTGCTGGCGGCGGCCGTGAGCGGTCTGGCGGGCGGCGAGTCGGCGACTCGCAGCGCATTCATCGACGGGCAAAATGAAGCCGCGGCGCCTTCGGATCCTACAGCGACCTTCGAGCCCGATCGGCTGCTGCGGCGGGTGAGCGGACGCCACGAGCGGGCGGTAGCGCTCGTCGAGATCTTCCTGCGCGACGATCTGCCGCGTCATCGCAACGCGCTGTCGCGCGCGGTCTCGTCGGCAGATCACTCGGCGGTAACTGCAGCAGCCCATGCCCTGCGCGGCGCAGCCCACACCGTTTGCGCTACTGCTCTGAGCCGCGCGGCGGAGCGTTTGGAAGCCGCTGCGCAAGGTGGTGGGAGCGAGCAGCTTCAGATCAGTTATGAGACACTTGAGGGCGAGATCCATCAACTCAACGAGAGCCTCGAGAGCTTCTCGAGGACAAGCACCTCGCGATAGTCCCGGGTATAAGAGTCTCGAGGGGGATTCAAGACAGCGTGATGTCCAAGTCCGCAGCAGGGGGCAAAAGCTACCGCGTGCTGGTCGCGGATGACGTAAGGGTCATCGCGCAGTCGATCAGCTGGGCCCTCGAAGAAGCCGGATACGAGACCGCGATAGCGCGAGACGGCGAGGAGTGCCTCGAGCTGGCGCACTCGTTCGATCCCCACGTTGTCGTCCTCGACCTGATGATGCCGAGGGTCCACGGCATCGAGGTGCTACGCCGGCTCAAAGAAGACGTCTGGACGCGCCATATCGCGGTGATCGTCTGTACCGTCAAAGGTTTTCGCACCGAGATCAAGCGTGCCAAGCAGCTCGGCGTCGCCGACCTGATCATCAAGCCCTTCGAGCCAGCGAATCTGGTCGAGCGGGTGCGCGAGGCCGTGTCTCGGCGGGGTGCGGTGACGGATACCGCCAAGCTCCTGATGCGGCCCGATCCGGGAGACAAAGATGGCGTCTACCTGCCTCGCCTCGACGCCAGCGGTGGGCGCATCCAGCTGTGGGGAACCCGAGGGTCCATCCCCATCTCGGGACCCGAGTTCGTTCGGCATGGCGGCAATACCTCTTGCATGACGCTGGACTATGGTGGCGAGCTGATCATTTTCGATGCCGGTTCCGGAATCCGTAATCTCGGGCTCGAGCTGGCCGCCGCACCGCCGCGGCGGCTTCATCTGTTCATCACCCACACCCACTGGGATCACATTCAGGGCTTCCCGTTTTTTGCCCCCGCGTTCTCGCCCGGTTTCGAGATCATCATCTATGGGGCGCGCGGCTTCAACAAGAATCTCGAGTCGCTGTTCCGCGGCCAATTCGATCCGGACTACTTCCCGATCCAGATGGAGCACATGGATGCGACGCTCGAGTTCGCCTATATCGGTGAGGAATCGGTGCGCATCGGAGACGTCCGGATCTCCTCGGCGTTCACTCAGCATCCGGGACCGACCCTGGGCTACAAAGCCGAGCTGCCGCACAAATCTCTGGCCTTCGTGCCCGACAACGAGATCTTCCAGGGCTACATGGGGCGGCCTCAAGACATCCCCTTGGACCGCGAGCTGTTGTCACTATACGCCCCGATGATCGACTTTTTATCGGGCGTGGATATTCTGATCCACGAGGCCCAATACACGCCCAATGAGTATCGGGAGACGGTACGCTACGGGCATTCGTCGGTGCCGAATGCCTGCTACTTGGCCAAGGCTACCGAGGCCAAGCGCTGGATCGTGGTGCATCACGATCCGGCCCACAGCGATAGGTTCCTGGACGACAAGCTCAGTCTCACCCGCCAGGTGCTGGACAATCTGGAGTACCCCGTCCCGGTGACCCATGGTTACGATGGGCTGATCGAGTACCTATAGTGGCGCAGTCTCCAGTGGTGCAGCCTCCAGGAGCCAAGTCTCCACGCTCCGCCAAGCTGCCGCTCGGTGTCGTGCTCGTCGTGCCGTTCGTGCTGCAGCTCGCGGCGGTGGTGGGCTGGACCGGCTGGCTATCCATCCGCCAGGGCCGGCAGGCGGTGGACGAGGTCACGCGCCAGCTGCGCACCGAGCTCTCGATCCACATCCGCGAGTACGTCGAGCGCTACCTCTCAGCACCGCACTTGATCAACGAGCTCAACGCCGACGCGATCGCCCTCGGCCAGCTGGACGTCAAAGATCCGCTCGATCTCGGGCGCCACTTCAGTCGCCAATTCGATCAATTCCCGACCGCCGGGTTCATCTTTTTCGGCTCGCACCTCGGCGGCGCGGCCGGTGCCGGCCGCTACCTCGACGGCACCCGCACGGTCGACCATACCGACCTCGATCCCGCGCGCGGCTTGATCAGCGGCACACGGTACGAGTTTCTCGCCGGGCCCGACGGCGAACGGCTCGAGCCGCTTCGGGCCGACCCCGGTTTCGATGCCCGGCAGCGCCCCTGGTTCACAGCCGCACAGCAGGCCGAAGGGCCGATCTGGAGTGCGATCTACCCGCTGTTCGCCGAGAACGCGCTGGCAATGGCAGCGAGCCGGCCGGTGTTCGGCGAAGCGGGAGAGCTGATGGGGGTCCTGGCCGTCGACCTGCGCCTCGCCGGCATCAACGAGTTCTTGCGCGATCTCGAGATCGGTAGGACCGGCGAGACCTTCATCCTCGAGCGCTCTGGACTGCTGGTGGCGTCGTCGACCGAGCTCCAGCCGTTGATCGCCGGCAGCAGTGGTCGCGGACCCAATCGGCTGCCGGCGGCAGCTTCGGCCGAGCCGTTGATCAGCGGCACCACCTGGTTTCTGATCAACCACTTTGGTGATCTGAACCAAATAGCAGGAGATCACCAGCTCGAGTTCGACCTCGCCAGCGAACGTCAACTCGTGCACGTGACCGCGCTCGACGATGGACACGGCCTCGACTGGCTGGTGGTCACAGTAGTTCCGGAGTCCGACTATCTGGGGGAATTCTTAGATCACCGGCGTCGCACCATTCTGCTGTGTCTGGCGGCGTTCGGTGTGGTGGCTTTGCTCGGCCTGTGGACGTCGCGTTGGATCGCTCGCCCGATCAAGCGACTGAACGCCGCTTCGCGCGCCCTGGCCGCAGGGGATCTGCGTCAGCGGGTCGACGTCGAAGGCGTCGACGAGCTCGGTGAGCTGGCGGACTCGTTCAACCTCATGGCAGCGCAGGTCGAAGATGGCTTCGAGCGACTCGAGAAGCGCGTCGCGGAGCGTACCGACGAGCTGCAGCAGGCCAAAGAAGCCGCCGATTCCGCCAACCAGGCCAAGACGCGATTCCTGGCCAACATCTCGCACGAGATCCGCACCCCTTTGGCAGCGGTGCTGGGTTATGTCGAGCTGCTGTGGGACCGTCACAAGACGGCGGACGAGGCCGAAGCCTACCTGCGCACCATCCGCAACAGCGGCGGCCACCTCAACCAGCTGCTGAGCGACCTGCTCGACGTCAGCCGGATCGAGGCCGGACGCATGGAGCTCGACGTCAAGCCGTGCGAGCTAGCCGAGCTGTTGGCGTATCTGGACTCGGCGTTCGAACCGCTGGTGAGGGAGCGAGGCCTGAACTTCGAGATCAAGACCGAAGCTTGGCTGCCCTGGCGTTTCGCGATCGACTCGGTGCGGTTGCGGCAAATTCTCTCCAATCTGCTCAGCAACGCGATCAAGTACACCGAGCGAGGCAGCGTTCAGCTGGTGGTCGAGAGCGACGTTGGTCCGGCGGCATCCCCGCCTGGGCAGCGTGATACGACGCTGAGCTTCTCGGTGGTCGATACCGGCATCGGCATCAGCGAAGCAGACCAGCAGAATCTCTTCCGCCGCTTCACCCAATTCGACACCTCGGCCGTTCGGCCCGCTGGCTTTGGGCTCGGCCTGTCGATCACCCGCCAACTGGTCGAGCTGATGGCGGGCGAGGTCACCGTCGCCAGCCGAGTCGGCCAGGGGTCGACGTTTACGGTGCGCCTGCCGGTAGCCGGGTGCGAGGCGTGGGAGCGCAAGGCAAAGGGTTATCAAGGGCTGGTTGGCGCCAAGAACCTGTTCGAGCTGCCGCCGATCTCGGGGGCGATTCTGGTCGCTGACGATTCGGAATCGCTGCGGGTCTTGTGTCGACGCATCCTGAGCCGTTGGGGGTTGACGTGTGAGGTGGCGGCCAACGGCCGCGAGGCGGTCGAGAAAGCGCAGCAAACGCGCTTCGACGTCATCCTCATGGACTGGCAGATGCCGGAGCTGGACGGCCTGCAGGCGACGATGAAGCTGCGCCGACTCGGCTTCACGGTACCGATCCTGGCCTTGACCGCTGCCGCGATGTACGGCGACCGTGAGAAGTGTCTGGCGGCGGGCTGCGACAGCTACCTCGTCAAACCGATCGACTTCAAGGAGCTCCACCGCACCTTGAGCAAGCTGCTGCAGCAGACGCAGCCGCCCAGCGCCTCTCGCGACAGTCCGGACCTGGCCGGTGAAGATCCAGAGCTTGCGGAGCTGGTTCGTAGCTTCGTCCACACCCTTCCCGAGAAAGTGACCGATCTGCGCGCGGCGCTCGAGTCGCAGGACTGGGAGAGGTTCGACGCGGCGACCCACAAGCTGGTGGGAACCACTGGCACCTATGGCCTGGGCGAAATCTTTGAAGTGGCGGAGGCCCTCGAGCAAGCGGGATTTCAGCGCAGCGCCGAGACGGCGCTGCCGCTCCTCGACCAGCTGGATGAAGCGATCCGCAGAGTGACGCAGTGTGGCTCTATCTAACGCAGACTCTGTCTGACGCAGACTCTGTCTGACGCAGACTCGTCTGACGGCGCGAGCGGATGAGGAACCGCCAGACGCGATAGAGTCACGATAGAGTCAGGAGCTAGCGGGCAATGAGCCTGGGACCGCGGCGACTTGGGGCCGCCGGCGGCCGGAAATTACCTCACGAGGGCGAGTGCGTGGCGAACGAGGCGCTGGAAACACCGCTGATTTTGACCGTCGACGACGATCCTGATCTCGCCGCGATCATCGGACTGCACGTTCGGCGGTGGGGACACCGAAGCCATAGCGTCGGCAGCGCTGCTGAGCTGCGCACGTTCTTGCAGCACGAGACGCCGGATGTGATCCTGCTCGACGTGATGCTCGGCGACGCCGATGGCTCGCAGCTGGTCGCCGAGCTGAGGAGCCGGCTTTCTGACGTGCCGGTGATCATGATCACGCGCAGCGCCTCGGTCGAGGCCGCGGTGCGGTGCATGAAGCATGGCGCGGCCGACTACATCACCAAGCCGCTCGATTTCGGGCGACTGGAGAAGGCGATCCGAACCGCGCTCGAAGTCGCCGCGGTGAATCGCAGGTCGCGTGGCGAGCTGGCGTCACGCCAGGCTCCGTTCCATGGCCTGGTAGGCGACAGTCCTGCCATGCGCCGGCTGTTTCACCTGATCGAGACCGTGGCTCCGGCTGACGTTTCAGCGCTGATCCTGGGCGAGACCGGCACCGGCAAGGAGCTGGTGGCGCGAGCGATCCATCAGCTGAGCCAGCGCCGCGATCAGCCATTCGTGCCGGTCAATGCCGCTGTCATTCCCCACGATCTGATCGAGAG